>MIDP01000011.1:0-108337 GCA_001831095.1 Verrucomicrobia bacterium GWF2_51_19
AATACTATATTTGAAGATTCTTTTCTAAAAACAGCGACAAATCCATTCCAATATCTTGTTTTTTTACAGCCAAAGCCGCTCTCGAAGGCAGAAGGAGTGCGCCACAAAAGGCTCCATAGCCCCGCCGAGCTCTCTAACGGCGCATCGAGGGCGCATCTGAAAACCGATGCGCAGTAATAAAATTTCGCTAATGATTGAGGTGGTTTACCGCCTCTAGCATTAGCGAAATTTTCAAGCAAAGGCCAATGAAGTCGCGTTTTTGTTCGCCATCAGTCAGATCAATTTCTTCACCAGCCAAGCAACGTTTGACTATCGATGACACGAATTTATCATGTGCATCTCCTGAACCATACAAATGAAATAGTCGCAAATTCACAAAACGAATTCGACCCGCATCGCTACAGTGCTTACCCCATTCCTGAAAATGTCGCTTTGATAGAGTGTAAGCTCCAAGGTAGTCGTACTCTGTCTTTCTTAATTGCGTATTAAAGAAAGTGTCCATGTTAACGAACAATTTCACTTTGTGCTGAATCGCAAGATCGAGCAACTTAACGGGAAAGGCTTCATTTGCCCAAAACGTTTTTGTCGGACTTGCGCTGTCGCGGCCATAGTCAGTGGCGGCATGCACTATCGTATCCAGATCGGGATGTATGCGAAACAAGTCATTCAGTTCATCACCTTCATTATCCCAGGCTTCCAACTTACCAAACCGCTCAACAAGAGGTTTTAGGTTAGTACTCCTTCGCTTAATAATAACAACTTGGTAGTTTTTCTCGAAGAAATATTCCAGCAATTGAGTTCCCAGAAAACCAGTAGCTCCGGTCAGGATAATTTTCATTTTTTATCACATTTAGTAAACTTACTTTTTGCGATCGCTGTCGGGCATTCCTTCAAAAGGCCTGTGGATCTCTACTTATAGCGATCTTCTAGTTCCTGGGCTTGCTCGATTCTTGCGGCCAATTGTTTTTCTTTTTCCTTGGATTCGACGCGGGCCTTCAGTTTTTGGATCTCTTCGTAGCGGGCGCGCTCGATGTCGGTTTGGTAATTGGGCATGTCGTGGTCGGTGATGCCGAGCTCGAACATTTTTTTGCTGTCGAGGTTTTGAGCCACTGGCTTTTCGGTATCGTAGAGCTCTTTGGTGCCGTCATAGCCAAGCTGCGTCGCCGTCACAAAGACAATGGTGTTCTCTGTTCTAATCGTGTCTTTTTTCGATGAAAAGAGAAGACTGCCGATGATCGGGATGTAGCCCAAGAGCGGCACGCGGTTAATAGATTTGCTCTTGGTGTCTTTCATGAGACCACCAATGGCCAGTGTGTAGCCGCTGCGCATCGTGACAAGTGTGTCAGCTTTTTTAGAATCGATGATTGGGATTTTTGTTGCATTGACTAACACGTACTTTGCCTCGTCATATGTGCTTACTTCTGGCTCGACGTGGAGAGAGATGAAGCGATTTTGCGCCTTGGGTGTGACTTTGAGAACAGTACCGAAATCGGTATATTTGAATCCGCTGATGGCAAAATTACCCTGTGTTTCGTTATAGGTGTATTCTGGAATAGGATAACTTGTGGCAATGGCGATGCGGGCAGGCGTGTTGTTCATCGTGACGACGGTTGGTGTCGATGTGATCTTCGACTTCGACAGCACATTGAGGGCTTTGAGTGTTACTTTAAACTGGTCTGCGGACAAGACAGCGGTGTCGGTGCGTGTCTGGGTATAAGTTTGTTCCCCTTCAGTTACACCTTTGATTCTCGAAAAGGCTCGGTTAATGGGGCCAGAAGCACCGGTTGTTGCAATTTCTTTAGACATCGCCACATTGTACCCAGCTGACGAAAACACTGACCAATCTAGACCGAGGTCGCGGATGTCGGAGTCGTTGACGTCGATAAACTTGGTTTCGATCATGACCTGAGGCTCTGGCGCGTCCATTTTGGTGACCAGTTTTCTCAGCTCTTCGATGCGGCCCTTGCGCTCGGTGAGAATGAGAATGTTGGTGCGTTCATCGAAGCCTATTTTGCCGCCGGAAGCGCTGTCGACGAGCGCTTGGACATTTTTAACGACGTCTTTGGCGGTCGAGTGCGTGAGGTTGATGAAGACAGTTTCGAGGGGCTCTTTGGTGGGCTCGGCGGCGTTTCGGATCTTGATGATGTTGCCATCGACGGCATAGGTGAAGCCGAGGGGCTCGAGGACAGCCTTAAAAATTTCCTGCCAAGTTACGTTGCGGAGGCGGATGGAAGCCGTCCCGCGCAGATCGTTGGGAATGACGACGTTGAGGTCGTAGAGCTCGGCGACGCTGCGAACGATGAGGCGGACCTGTTCTTCTGGAAAGTCAACGGATATGACGTCCTTGGCGCCATGCTCGATTTCGGTGGTTTCAGTGGAAACTTTTTTAGAAAACCCCTCTTTTTTCTCTTGGAGCATTTCGGGCTTCAAGAGGAGGCTGGTGTCGTCGGTTTTCGGTGGAACGGCAACCGAGATGTTGGTGACTTTTTCCTCCACTTCGGGCTTGACCGACATGGCTGGCTCTATTTGTTTAACGGGAGCTGGCTCTGCAGGCTTGTTTGGACTCGCTGCTGTTTTGTCAGCGACAGGTGTGGCTTCTTTAGCCAGCTCTGGCTTTTCAACGACCGCCGCTGTCTGTTGTTGTGTCACTGGTTCTGGCTTTTCAACGACCGCCGCTGGAGTCTCTGGGGTTGGCTTGACGTCTAAGAGCAGTTCGGGTTTGGCGTCCTCGATGCGTGAGACGGGCGTGATTTCCGACAGCTGCGGGTTGTCCTTATCGGGGACTTCCTTAAAATCCGTTTGACTGAGCTCTTTTGGCTTGTCTTCGAGAATGAAGAATGACGCCTTGTCTATGTCGAGAGGGCTATCTGCGAAGACCGAAAAAGCGCAGAAAAATAGGATGTAGTTGATCGTTTTGCTCATGGTTTGCCAGAACGTTGCAAAATGGTCTCTAGCGGCGTTCTCGTCGTTCGGGCTAGGTCACGTACGTCAGTACGCTCCCGTCGCCCTCGCTCCTCGGGCCTTGCTATAGAGCCATTTTGCAACGTTCTTTCATTTTGTAAGTTGTTAATGCTCAAAAGACCTATGAAAAATGTAGTCAAAGCTTGGCTTTGCGCGAGCACGATCTGCCGTAGCGTACATAGACCGCTGGCAGTCGGCGCAGCGCGAAACGAGCTTTCACGGCATTTTGCATAGGTCTTTTATTTAATAGATGGAACAAAGGGATAAGCCAACTGGATGGTCGCGTTGCCCAGTCGTAAAGTGTATGTTTCCGAGTCGATGGAATCAATAAAAATCACTTCTTTCTTGGCCGTTTCAAATGAGCCGCCCACACCGATCACGTTAAATCCGATCATGAGGTAGGGCTTGCCGTTTTTGGAAAACTTACCCTTGGGCTGGTAGGCCTTGTCTTTGGCGATCGCGACTAGCTGCTTGTTGACGTCTGTGGGAGCGCTGTCGATTTGCTTGGAATCCTTTCCCTTGGGTGCGATTACAGGCTTTTGTCCCAGGGTAACAACGGCCTTGGATTCGTTGAACAGGCGGACTTTGTCAAAGTCGACCATTTTAAGTTTCACGGGCTTGCGATCGATTAATAGGGCGCCCTGGGACAGAATGGTTGCCCTCTCCTGTGGGTCAATGACGATGGTTTGCTTCGGCGCGGCTGCAGCGAAAAGAGGAAGGAGGAATAACGCGTACCTTTTCATTTGTCTTGTCCTATGACGCTCACAAGGACTTCGCAGGTGGGCGCCTCTTTGGTTTCGGCAAAATCTCGACCGGAGCTCTTAATGCGTATAGACTGGATAAAACCGATGTGTGACCCGTGCTCGAGGGCCTGAAAAAAGTACAACATCGAGGCAAAGGTTCCGCGCGCCTTCACGCTGAAATCGTACGCGTAGATCGGTTCGGCCTTTTGGGAAGTAAAGAGGATCGTCTTTTTCAACAGTGTTGGCTCGTCGATTTCTACCTTCGAGTCCTCTTCGGCCTTCAAAAAGAATCCGTAGCTCTGCGTTCGGTTGGTCGTGTGCAGCAGACGGCTGTTAATGGATTGATCGATTGCCTCGAGTTGACGGAAATCTTCGTCGAGGCGGACGCTGCGCTCCTTGTTTTTGAGAATGTTTTTGTAGGCCAACTCGAGCTCGGCAAACTTTTGCCCCCTATTCAACAGGGAGTCTTCCAGCGATTGCCAATAGAAGAACAGGAATAATGTCAGTCCCAAGGCGCTCAGAAACCAGAGATGTTGTCGAATGAATGGCATATTAATCGATTTCGAGAGTGAGTACAAAAGCTATCATTTCCTGCTTATCAGCGAGGTCCTTTCGCCGCAATTCTGACAATTGCGGTTGTTTAACTTCCCAGCCCTTGAGTGTGCTCATTCCGCGCATGCGCGTCTTTAAGGCGTCGAGAGTGTCGAGGGCGAAATCGTAGATGTCATTGACTTGGCCAACGAGTACACAGCGGAAAAAGGGCACTTTGATGGCCGCAACGGGCTTATTTTTGAGTGGAGGGTTGCGCGGGTTGTTGGGTTTGGAGACTTCTGTTGAGAAGTTAACGCGCCTATCGATCGACACTTCGTGAAAACGCAACATGCCTGTTTGGAGATCGGAGAGCTCTAGCAGGAAGTCATCTAGGTTGACAGCTGGGAAAAATGTGTTGTATAGGGTGGTGATTTTGGCACTTTTTTCGCGGAAAAGAGCACTGGTTGCGAGCTGTTTAAAGTTCGCCTTATTTTGCGCCTCGATAAAGGCCTCGACTTCTTGTATTTGGTCCGAAAGATCTTGAATTCTGTACCACTTGACGGCCACTGCTAGGACCAACACAATACAACAGACAAATGTCAATCGCTTTAAAAACCCAATGGCGAACTCGATCTGCAGGTTAGGCAGAGTCTTGGGGTTGCGGAAGTTGCTGTGCCAAGCGTTCGGCAGCGGTTTGGCCTTTTCCAAAAACGTTTTCCAGTTGATTTTCATGGCCGGTACACTCCCATGAGACTGAAGAGGTTGAAATAACGCGTGTCGAGTGCGTATGTGGCGTCGTGGCTCAGGCGAATGTTTTGTGCGGCACTCCAGCGTTCAAAGTCGACCGCGAGCAGTTTTTTTTCGATGTTCCGTGACAGTTGTTTCGCCATCCAATAGAGATTGCTGCCCAGGAGCGGACAATATAGATGTTCGATGGACTGCCCTGTCTGCACTTCGTAAAAGCCGGCATAGGACTTCAGTTCGCGCGAGACCTTCTCCATCAGACTCGCCTGTAGGGGCTCATTGGCGGCCATGTCGGGCTTCTTGAGCGCGTTGATGGCCTCTTCGACCGTTGCCAAATTCAATGTTTTTTGAAGTGCCGCCGCGATGCTTCGGACGCCCTTTGGAATCGAGTGGGCGACGTCGAGTTTTTTGTTGTTGAGAATGAATACTTGGATCTTTTCAAAGAGCATCTCGACCACTAAAATGGGATTCTCGATCTTCTCTAGACGCGCGTAATCCATAATGCCGCCGATGGACGCGAGACTAGCGAGCTCAATTCGCTCTGGATACAGGCCGTTGTCCAAGAGAAATTGTTGCACTTCTTCCACTTTTTTTGTGGGAGTCCCGCAAACAACGATGTCGGCGTTGGTTTCACCTTCTTCCGAAAAATCCGCCCCACCCTCGGCATTGACGATCGATACCGCGTTGCTCTCGAGTGCAATGTTGAATCGGGCCTTAAGCATCTCGCGGAAAAAGGAGCTGGCCGACTTTTTGCTCTTGTGATCGAACTTCGTTTTGTAGAAAAACTGCTCATCCGGGACGATGCCACACACGACGTGCGCATAGTTTGTTGTGGAAAACGGCAAAAGCGCCTTCAGGCCTTCAATAAACTTGGCTGGCTCACTCGGCAACACCTGCAAGGCCTTCACCGTTGGATGGACAAGCTTGTCGACGACGGCAACCCATGCGTGTTCTCGGTAAAAGAGGATGAAGGCGGCATTCTTTTCCAACAATTTATGCATGTAAGTTAGGACGGTTTGACGCCCTAAACGTTAACAGCTGCCGTTGGTAAAAACAAGAATAATTATTTACATTGTACACTTTTTTGTTAGGATTTGACGCACTATGCAACTCAGTCCTAAAGTAGAACGGGTCCTCAATGACCAAATCAATCACGAATTGACAGCCTTTTACGCCTACATGGCCATGGCCGCTTGGTTCGAGCAAACACCTTACAAGGGCTTTTCCACCTGGATGCAGGCCCAGAGCAAAGAAGAACTCACTCATGCCGACAAGATATTCCATTATATCTCAGAACGCAACGGTTCCATCAAGCTCAAGGAGATTCCACTAGACGACTACAGCTTCAAGACACCCCTGTCTGTCTTCGAAGCTGCATTGATCCTGGAAGAATCGACGACGGCCGCCATCCACGACGTCTACGAGCTCTCACTCAAGGAGAAAGACTTCGAAACACAAAACTTTCTCAACTGGTTCCTTAAAGAACAAATCGAAGAAGAATCCTCCGTCCGCGATATGATCGATAAGCTCAAGCTCTCCAATGGCAGCCCAAGTGCGCTTATGCACCTGGACAGCGTTGCTGGGAAAAGGCCTCTGTAAAATGGCCTCTAGCTGCGTTCTCCTTGCTTGGGCTAGGTCACCTACCTCAAGTAGGCTCCCGTCGCCCACGCTCGTCGGGCCTTGCTATAGGCTCATTTGACAAAGGCCTTTGAAATAGTAGATTTTGATATAATTATAAAAACTAAAAATTTTTCATCCTGAAAAAGTCTTCATGTTCGATATATCTCTCAGCGCATTTTTCGCCCTCTACTTGTCGGCCTTCTTTTTGGTCGTGTTCGTTCTGCTGCGCTTCTACGAAGCCCGCTCCACGCGCCTCCACCAAATCCAATGCCAAAAGGTACTCTTCTCCTGTACTCACTGCAATTCCCTCTATACACACTCCTCCACAGAAATCGCCACTTGCCCACATTGTAAGCACAAAAATATTCGCTTACAGTTCTGAGTTTCTCGCGTTTCAATGAAGGCAATAAGTTCGTTGTCCATCGGAGTTTGCTTCGGTCGAGCACGCCAGTGCACTCCCTTCAGCAAATCCTCGGACGCCTGCTTCTTGCCTCCCTTGAAACGCGAGAAATAATAAGAAAAGGGCCAGTCGCGTTTGAGTTTTTTAACGGCAGTTAAAAACCTCAAACGCAATAAGTGGGGTCTGGGGGCCGCTGCCCCCAGCGGGGTCCAGGGCGAGGAGCCCTGGGATTTTTAAAAAATTTCTCATCATGAAATGGAAAACAACAATTCTCTTAATTTTAGCGAACGTACTGGTTTTCGTATGGATATACAAGCGTGGGCATTACACGCACGGGGTAAAATCAGACGAATTCGTATTTGCGCACAAGTTGGAATCGGTTGATTGGTTTGAGATTTCCGGAAAGGCGTTGCCGCAGAAACGCATATTGAAGCGAGACAGGGACGCGTGGTTGTTGGTTGAGCCTGTACAATGGGCGGCAAACAACTTTGCTGTGTTGCAAATTTTGTCGCAACTACGTTATTTGGAGAAGGAGGTAAGTTTTTCATTGGAAGATATAAAGGCGTCGGGGCAGACGCTTGAAGATTATGGTTTAGCGGAGCCCTCGTTGATCATTCGTTTTGGCGACCGCGATCATACGTACGAGTTGCGGGTGGGGCAGCCGGCAAAGATTGGGCAACGAATTTACATTTTCGATCCGGAGACGGAAAATGTTTTAGTTGTCAGTGAGGCGCTGAGAGACAGCTTGTTGGTGGAATTGGCGGCGTTGAGGGATTACCACGTGATTGCGTTGAAGGCGTTTGACATTCACGCGGTGAAGGTCAAGAAGGATAACCTGGCTGTCTTTTTAGAAAAGTCAAAAGAGCTTTGGGGCTTCATTGCTCCAATACACACAAAGGCGGACACGAAGGCCCTCGACGGTGTATTGTCTGACATCGCTGAGAGCAAGGCTGAGGCCTTTATCGACGATTACAAAGATCTCGCCGAGTTCGGGCTCGACACACCTGAAGTCAAAATCACGTTGCAGGGGCCGCATTCCAAAGAGACGCTGTGTTTGGGCAAGCAGGTGCCGGAAAAGAACCTATTTTACGTCAAAAGAGAGGATGCGCATTCTGTGTTCACGCTGCCGATTCGGTTATTTGCTCGGCTGCTGTCGGCGCAAGAGGCGTTACGGGACTCCCGTATATGGACTTTCAGCCCAGAGCGATTAACCCGCATCGAAATTGCTGGCAAAGACAGGAGCGTCTCGCTGCAGAAGCTCGAAAACGGCCCGTGGCAAGTGTTGGCAGAAAACAAGGCTCACATCGCGGACGAAGAGGGCATGCGTAATCTCATTCTCTCCTTGCAGGGATTAGAAGCCATCCGCTTTGTCAATGATGCGCCATCGGCTGTCGATTTGACGAAGTTGGGCTTTGATGAGCCGCGCCGCGAAGTTCGGTTGTCGTTTGTGGAAGAGCAAAAGTGGCTGACATTGACGGGAACTGACGAAAATAACGCGCTCTATGCGAAGACGAAGGACCTCCCCTTTATCTACGAAGTCCGCCGGTGGATTCTTGACGACCTCAGCTTGAATTCGCTGCACTACCGCAACAAGGTTTTGGAAAAGTTGCCCGAGGCGGCCAAGGTAGAAAAGGTGGAACTCTTGGATCGCGAAAAGCCCATTTTATCTGTCGAGCTGAAGGATGAGACGGCCTTTGAGGCGCCTGCGGGCTTTTCAGACAAGGAAAAAGAGGCGCTGTTTACGATTGTCGGTAACTTGCACGAAGTGGAGTGCAAGGAGCTTTTGATGGACAGCTTTAAGCCCCAATTTGAGCTGGATGCGTCGACGCCCGTGGAGTGGCGTTACAAGCTGATTGCGACGATCTTCTTGCCAGGCAAAGAGGAGCGCGAGCAAAAGGTCTACTTTTTATCAGAACGCCTTGGCGGGACTTTCCAAATCGGCGGATCGATCGAAAAACAATTGACTTTCAGCCTCAAACAAGAGTGGATTGATGCACTGGCTGTGTTAATAAAAAAATCATTATGAAAAAAGCACTGATAACAGGTATAACGGGCCAAGACGGGTCGTATTTAGCAGAACTTCTTTTGGAAAAAGGCTATGAGGTTCACGGCATCATTCGTCGTGCATCCAACTTCAATACGGCGCGTATCGATCACCTCTATCAGGATCCGCACACCAAAAATAACCACCTTTACCTCCATTACGGCGATCTCGCCGATGCTGCCAACCTGACCAAGTTGATTTACAACATCCAGCCAGACGAGATTTACCACCTGGGCGCGCAGAGCCACGTTCGCGTATCTTTCGACATTCCTGAGTACACGGCGGACGTCGTTGGCCTCGGAACCACGCGTATTTTGGAGGCGATTCGCGATGTCGGTTTTGCGAAAAAGACGCGTTTTTATCAGGCATCTTCGTCGGAAATGTACGGTAAAGTCATGGAGGTCCCGCAAACGGAGGTAACGCCGTTTTACCCGCGTTCGCCATATGCCTGTGCGAAAGTGTACGCTTATCATCTGACTGTTAACTACCGTGAGGCCTACGGGTTGCACGCCAGCAACGGCATATTGTTCAATCACGAGTCTCCAAGAAGGACGGAAACCTTTGTCACGCGAAAGATCACGCGCGCCGCAACACGCATAAAGGTGGGCTTACAAGAAAAGCTTTACCTCGGTAACCTCAACGCAAAGCGCGACTGGGGCTACGCGAAGGAGTACGTCGAGGCGATGTGGCTCATTGTGCAACAAGACCAGCCCAACGATTATGTCATCGCGACGAACGAAACACACTCGGTCCGCGAGTTCTGTGAAGAAGCTTTTGGCCATCTCGGTCTCGATTGGGAACAGTATGTCGAATACGACAAGCATTACGATCGTCCCACCGAGGTCGACCTCCTCATCGGCAATGCAGCCAAAGCGAAAAAAATCCTCAATTGGGAGCCCCGTGTTCGCTTCAAGGAGCTTGTCGATATTATGGTGAAAGAGGACCTAAAGTTAGCCGAAATCGAAAAGGCCTACCGCGACATCCGCTCGTAAAGGCTTCTTTTTTGATATAGTTATCACATGCATTTTTGCCCTCAATCATTAGCGAAGAACAAGTCATATCGGTTGAGTTGCCTGTATAGTTGAGGCCTGCATTGTCATGAGTGTTCTAATTTAAATTTCACCAAATGGTGAGAACGCTCTCCTGAATTTTTAATCGGTCCGCGTCTGCAAGACGCCCTCGATGCGCCGTTAGAGAGCTCGGCGGGTCTATGGAGCCTTTTGTGGCGCACTCCTTCTGCATCCGAGAGCGGCTATGGCTGTAAAAACAAGAGCTTAAAATGAATTTGTCGCTGTTTTAGATAAAATACTCGGTTATAGTATTTTTATAAAAAGTCAAGCTTTTTCGTAAAAATTTTCGGCGTGGCGTAATCTTTCATAAGCTTTAAATAATCAACAAGCATAAGCCTCGATTTCCGCATACTGTGCCGCAATTAGACTGTCGGCGTAGCCCAACTGCGTTGATGCTGCGTTTGGAGTTGATGTACAGTTACTTTAGGCTCCGAGTACGGCCTCGACGATTTATTACGAAAAAGCTTGACTTTTTATTTAAAAAATATAACAGACATTAAATATAAAAATTAATATATAAAACTCAACATCAACCTCCATTATTTTTTTAAAATCAGAAAAAGCCGCTCACGTAGTGCAGAAGGAGTGCGCCACAAAAGGCTCCATGGACCCGCCGAGCTCTCTAACGGCGCATCCAGGGCGCATCGGAAAACCGATGCGCGATCATAAAATTTCGCTAATGATTGAGGATTTTTGAATCCACTGCTGTTTTTTTGCTTGCGTGTAAAGGTATTGCGAGGCATATTCGTATAAACTGGAATGCAATTCCATTTTTTACGATTTTAAAATATGTACACACGCATACTTACCCGAACCATTCAGAGAGTCAGCAAACAATTCCCTATATTGATGCTTACAGGGCCGCGTCAAGTAGGGAAAACGACACTTTTTGAGATGTGTGCCGAAGGGGCTCGCAATTATGTGACGTTGGATGATATGGACGCAAGAAGTCTCGCGCAAAGAGATCCCAAGCTTTTTTTGCAAACGTATACTTATCCACTCATCATTGATGAGGTACAATACGCCCCTCAACTGTTCAGTGCCATCAAGATAATTGTCGATCGCGAGAAAAAAAACGGGCTCTTTTGGCTCACGGGCTCACAGAAATACGCTCTGATGAAGGGAGTGACGGAGAGCTTGGCGGGTCGCGTCGCAATTTTGGACCTTTTGGGCCTCTCTCAATCGGAGCGAGAGGGTCGAGACAGTCAGCCTTTTCTTCCGACCAAGAATTGGGTTGAGGCAAACAGGGCTGATGCTCCTTCACTCCAGGACATCTACAAGCGCATTTGGGAGGGATCTTTCCCGCGAGTGTGTGAAAGCGGCGAGCGAGACATTTTTTATCATTCGTATATTCAGACTTATTTGCAGCGAGATGTTCCCGATGTTTTAGGGGTTCATAATGCAGTGTCATTTTATAAGTTTTTGAGTGCAATTGCAGCCCGAACTGGGCAAATGCTCAATTACACTGATCTCGCCAGGGATGTCGGTATTGACAATAAAACGGCGAAAGCTTGGCTTTCCGTGCTGCAAACATCGGGCTTGGTTTATTTATTGGAGCCGTATTATGCGAATGTGACAAAAAGGCTGATAAAGGCGCCCAAAATATATTTTTTAGATACGGGCCTGTGTTGTTATTTGACGAAATGGCCAACGCCAGAGTCCCTGGAGGCGGGTGCGATGTCAGGTGCTATTTTGGAAACGTATCTGTTTATAGAAATACTCAAAAGCTATTGGCACAATGGCCTAGAGGCCCATTTTTACTATTATCGCGACGCCGACAAAAGAGAGATCGACCTCCTCATCGACTCCGGTAATATGCTCTATCCTATCGAGTTCAAAAAGACGGCGACCCCCTCTCATACGGCTTCACAACATTTTCATGTCCTTCAACAACTGTCAAAAGAGGTGGGGCCTGGAGCTGTTTTATGTTTAGTTGAAAAGGCCATTCCGCTCTCTGAAACCGTGATGGCTATTCCACTTTCCTATTTATAGAAGTGGGCTATCCACGGTTTTGGCATGGAGTGTGCTTAAAAGTATAACGTCATGATCGACGGTTTATACAATCAAGAGGCATACAACGCCGCCAAAAAGATGATGGAGTTGGCCGTGCAGAAGCACGAGGCGTATGCGAACAACCTGGCTAATATGGAAACGCCTGGTTACAAGCGGGTTGAGATCGATACAAATTTTCAATCAAAGCTCCAAGAGGCGGTCAAAAATGGCGACATCAAGACACTTCAGACACTTCAGCCGAAGTTTGTAAAAGATGTCAAGACGCCGCAAGTGCGCGCCGATGGCAACAACGTTGAGTTGGACCGCGAGCTGTTGCACATCAAGCAAAACGCCCTCGAGCACGAATTGGCTGCCAAAGTCATGAGCTCGTCATTGAGTCGGCTAAAACTCGCCATCAAAGGAAGACAATAATTTATGAATATAATGCCTGGAATCGAATCCACATCGAGCGCTTTGGCGGCCGAAAAGCTGCGGTTGAATTTGATCGCGCAAAACATCGCCAACGCGCAGACGACAAAAGACGTCAATGGTCAGGCGTACAAGCGCAAGTATGCTGTCTTTGAGGCCTACATGACGCCGGAACAAGCGGCCCCTGGTATCGATACGCAAGGAGTGCGCGTCAGTGGAGTCAAGGAAGACATGACGCCCGGGTTAAAAATTTTCAATCCGCAACACCCGCATGCTGACAAAAACGGCATGGTGGAGTACCCCAACGTCCAGTTATCGAACGAGATGGTGGACATGATCATGGCCTCTCGCGCCTACGAAGCCAACCTGAACGTCGTTAAAACTTCTTATCAGATGGCTCAACAGGCGCTCAATCTTGGCAAGTAACCTGCTTAATAAAGAACTATGCAAAATACCGTGAAAGCTCGTTTCGCGCTCCGTCGTCTGCCTCACGTACGTCTATGTACGCTACGGCAGCTCGTACTCGCGCAAAGCCAGGCTTTGACGCCATTTTTCACAGCTCTTTATTTATCAATGATTTTATATTTTTACAAGAAAGGTAAGACCGCTGCAAAATGCGCCTATAGCCAGGCCCGAGGAGCGAGGGCGACAGGAGCCTACTTAAGGTAGGTGACTTAGCCCGAACGACGAGAACGCCGCTAGAGGACATTTTGCAATGGTCTTAAGAATACTATGGACATTGCATCAATCAGTCAAATAACCCCCGATGTCAACAAGATCGGGATGGGTTCGTTTGCGCGTGATCTTTTGGGAAGTTTTGAAAAGGCCGATGTGGGCTTTGACCAGGTAATGTCGAAGACAGCCGATGTTGGTAACGCCCTGGCAAAACCGATTTCGATTGAGGTCAATACAGCCGATGTCAAACAGAAAGCCCCAAGCATTGGTAGTCTCTTTGACGACCTTATTCACTCCGTTGACGACAAGAGCAAAGAGAGCTCCGAGGCTCTCAAACAGGCTTTCAGCGGGCAATCGTCCAATCTCCACCAGACGATGATCGCCATGCAGGAATCCGAAGTCGCTTTTACTCTCATGTTGGAAGTCCGCAATAAGCTCGTTGAGGGCTTTCAGGAACTCATGAAGATGAGTGTATAATATGAACTTTTTAGAACAAATCAAACAACTGTGGAAGGATCTGGGATTCAATCAAAAGATCTCGATCTTTGTGTCGTTTGTATTCGTTGCAACCTGTATGATTGCACTGTTGATGTGGGCTGGTAAGCCGCAGATGCAGTTGTTGTACGGCGGAATCGAGTCAAAGGACATGTCGCAGATTGTTACGATGTTGGAATCGCAGAGCATTCCTTACAAGGTTGGTCCTGGAGGCTCATCGATTTTGGTTCCGCAGGATAAGGTCTATTCTTTGAGAATGGACTTGGCGGCCAAGGGCATTCCAAATGGGGGAGGCGTTGGTTTTGAGGTTTTTGACAAGAGCAATTTCGGTATCAGCGACTTTGTACAACGGACCAACTACATACGCGCGATTCAGGGTGAGTTGTCGAGGACAATCGCCCAGTTAAACAGTGTGCGCGAGGCCCGTGTAATGATAGTAATGCCTGAAAACAGGCTGTTGTCGGAGCAATCGAAAATCAAGGCAACGGCGTCTGTCTTTGTCGACACGGGTGGAATGACCTTGCGCGAAGACGAGATTAACGCCATTCGCTTTCTCGTTGCCAACGCGGTTGAAGGCCTGAGCGCCAACGACGTTGCAGTGGTCGACAACAAGGGCAATGTGTTGTCGCAGGAGATGCAGTCCGATGGCACTTTCGGTGCAGCCACGAGCCAATTGCGTTATCGGCGCAACCTCGAAGAGTATTTTGCAAAGAAAATAGAGAGCATGTTGTCCCGTATCGTAGGCCCTGGAAATGCCGTGGCACGCGTCTCGGTCGAGGTCGAGACGGACACATCGACTATGGTAGCTGAAACCTTTGACCCGGAAAGTCAAGTTGTGCGTTCACAGACCGTTACAGAGACGTCGACGAGTACAACGGCGTCTCAGGCCGGCCAAGCTCCTGGAGTCCAGGCCAACACGCCCGCGGAAACCACTAGCACAGGTACAGGCAACAACAATGCGTCCAAAGAGTCGCAAAAGAACAAGACGATCGCCTACGACATCAACAAGACGCGTTCAGAGCGCATCCAGGCTCCAGGAGCTATCAAGAGGATGAGTGCCTCGGTCTTTATCGACAAGGCGGCAGAAGTTGCCGGGTCAGAAGAGCAACTCAAGAAAGTCAAGGTCATGGTTGCCAACGCCCTTGGCCTTCCTTCTGACAGCAAAGACGTCACCATTGAGGCCGTCGCCTTTCACAAGATGGAAGAAAAGCCCGACAGCATGATGAATTTGCCTGTCCCGCTCGTCCGATGGATGGAGTTGGCCCGCAACTTCATCGCGGTTGGCATTGCGATCGTCATGTTTGCCGTCTTTCTCCGTCTGCTGAAGAAGAGCAAGCCCGAAAGCTTTTCGCTCGAAATGGTCGACAATGGCCCCAAAATGCTCCTCTCGCAGGAAAATGCAACGCGGACGACGCCCGACTTACTCAACGAGCTCATCCGCCAAAAGCCAGAAAACGTAAGCACAGCCCTAAAGGACTGGGTTAACACCAACCAACAATAAAAACCTATGCAAAATGCCGTGAAAGCTCGTTTCGCGCTCCGCCTCCTGGCTCACGTACCATCGTACGCTACGCCAGCTCGTGCTCGCGCAAAGCCAAGCTTTGACGTCATTTTTCACAGGTTTTTATGGATCAATGATTTACATTTTATTAGAAAGGTAAGGCCGTTTGAAAATGTACATCAAAACTCGAGTGACGATAACGCAGCAGACATTTTACAAAGGTCTTAACTTATGGCTGAGAAAAACGCAATTTCAGTAGATAAGGTCAACTACGAGGGCCTCAACCGTCATCAAAAGATGGCCTACTTCCTCGTGCTCGTTGGGCCAGATTCCGCGGCGCAGATATTAAAAGACTTCGACGATGAAGAAATTGAGACCGTCTGCCGCGAGATTGCCGCTGTCCGCATCGTCGAGCGCGATATTCAAAGAAAGATCATCGATGAGTTTTCTAGCATCATTGGCGACAGCGTTGGCGGCATTTTAGGGGGATCCGGCTTTGCTCAAAAGGCGCTGGAAAAGGCCCGAGGAGACTACAAGGCGGCAACGATCATCAGTCATATTGCGCCTGTCGGCAGCACAACTGACTTGATTGAAGAAGTCAGCGATATGGAGCCGCGGCAGATCTTCAATTTGATGCGCTATGAACAAGCCCAAACGATCGCTTTTCTCATCTCTTACCTCAACCCACAAAAGGCGGCGGATGTCATCAGTATGCTGCCCCTAGATGGCCGTGAAGAAGTCGTTGAGCGCATAGGATCTATGGGGAAAACGTCGTCAGCGATGCTCTCTAAAGTCGTCAAGACGCTGAAAAAACACATCGTCACCTCGGATCAGCACACCAAGCACATCAGCGGCGGCGTACGCGCAGTGGCAGACCTCCTCAACGTCCTCGACAAAGACATCAGCAAGACTCTTTTGGCAAAGATCGAAGAGCGCAACGCTCAATTGGGCTCCGACATCCGCAGAAAGATGTTCAGCTTCGACGACCTCATCCGGATTTCCGTCCCAGACCTGCAGCGGATTACACGCGAAATCGAGATGGCCGACCTCGTATTGGCTCTCAAATCTGCCAACCAAAGCCTCATGGAACACCTCTTTAAGGCCGTTTCTAAACGTGCCGCAGAGACCCTCAAGGAAGAACTCGAGCTCCTTGGCCCCGTCAAGTTAAAAGACGTCGAGGCTGCACAGGACCGCATTATTCAAGTCGTTCGCGGACTAGAAGATAAGGGTGAAATCTCGATAGAATCAGGAGGCGATCGTGTCATCTCTTAAACAATCCACGCCCAAATGCGCCCAAACGCGCTTAGAACTTCAACAAATGCAGGAGTAGTCACCAGACTTCGATGCGCTCTTTCATCAGGCATTTATTGAGTCAAACCTTGCAGATGACTACTAAAATCACATTTTTTCGGCCATTAAAGTCAGTAGCGCTCACCACTTTTGGGACGGCTGATGTTCCAGAATTACAGGTGAATGAGCGTGAAAGAAAGGCCTATGAGCGAGGAAAGGCAGAGTCGATGGTAGCCCTACAGGCCCAATTTGAGTCGTTGCGCCGCGCGAGCAGCGAGATGCAAGACAACTTTTTCCGCCGCCTCAACGACGATTTTGAGGCCATGGTCAAGGACATCGATATGCGCATTCCCGACCTGCTCATTGGAATGCTCCGCCGTCTCTTGACGCAAGTCCCTGTCGATCGGGCGATGTTGGACGGCATTTTGAAAGAGTTGTTGTCAGAAGTATCGGGCGAGGGCGAGCAGTTTACAGTCTTTCTCGCACCCCAAGACCTGCAAACGTTATCGGCAAATAATGCCGACTTTGCCAAAGATTACCCGCACGTCACCTTTAATGAGGATCATTCGCTGAAATCTGGTGATTGCTTTGTGAAGAGCCGCTTTGGCGTTGTCGACGGTCGCATCGAAACCAAGATCAACAAACTCACGCGCGAGCTGCATGGCGTATGAACCTTCCAGTACAGAAACACCTCGATTGGATACAGACACGTATCGATCAGTCAAACCCGATCGAGCGCATTGGTTATGTCTGTGAGGTGGCTGGACTGATTATTGAGTCGAAGGGCCCAGAGGCGTCCTTGGGCGATATCGTCAACGTCTATTCCAAGCGTAGCGATTTCTTTGTAGAGGCCGAAGTGGTTGGCTTTCGAGACAACCGTGTCCTCCTGATGCCACTTGGCGACATCCGCGATATCCACTCGGGATGTCAGGTGGTTGCGTCGTCGAGAGGCGCCCCGATTCCCTGTGGCGACGGCCTCATCGGACGCGTTGTAGACGGTTTTGGACGCCCCATAGACGGTTTTGGAAAACTCCGCTGCGAGTACGTTAACGGTCTTCATCGCCACGCGCCAAACCCAATGACGCGCGGACGCATCGAGAAGGCTTTTGAAACCGGCGTCAAGGCCATCGACACCTTTAACCCGCTCGGTTGCGGACAGCGCATGGGTATCTTTGCAGGCAGCGGCGTCGGAAAATCAACCCTCTTGGGCATGATCGCCCGTGGAGCCGAGGCAGATATCAACGTCATTGCACTCGTCGGCGAGCGCGGCCGTGAGTTGCGCGAATTTATCGAAAATGACCTCGGGCCCGAAGGCCTGGCCAAATCAGTCGTCGTCGTATCGACATCCGACCAATCAGCGCCCCTCCGCATGCGCGCGGCCTTTGTCGCCACCCGTATCGCCGAGGCCTTCCGCGACGACGGCAAGAGCGTCCTTCTCCTCATGGACTCCGTTACGCGTTTTGCCATGGCGCAACGAGAAATCGGCCTGGCTGTCGGTGAACCACCCGCCTCGAGAGGCTACACGCCGTCCGTCTTTTCCATCTTGCCACGCCTTCTGGAACGCTCTGGAATGTCAGATAAAGGCTCCATAACGGCCCTGTACACCGTCCTCGTCGAAGGCGATGATTTCAACGAGCCTATCTCCGACGCCGTCCGCGGTATCCTCGATGGACACATCATTCTCAGCCGTCAACTCGCTACGGCCAACCATTTTCCAGCCGTCGACGTCCTCGAGAGCGTAAGTCGCTTGATACGGGCTGTTCTTTCGCCAGAAGAACTCGAAGCCGTATCTTTGGCACGTGACCTGCTAGCTCTATATCGTAGGAACGAAGACCTCATCACCGTCGGCGCCTACAACAAAGGTAGCAACGCTCGACTCGATTTGGCCATCGATAAACACGCCCTTCTCATGCAATTTCTCAAACAACGCTTCGATCAGCAGTTCTCTCGCCGGGAAAGCCTCGATCAGCTAAAGAAGTTAATTAAGTGAAATTATTTAGATTCAGATTGCAATCGATACTGCGACTGCGCGAGGCCGCCCAAGAAAAGGCCCTCGAGCAGTACGGCCTTTCTGTGCGCCAACGCAAGGCCGCCGAGGAACACCTGCGTCTGAAGGAGGCTAAAATTGTCGAAATCGAGGGGGCAATTCGCGACACCCGCAGCTTTCTCTTCGACCCACAGACGCAGATGGCCTACTCCTACGGCCTCATAGGCGCCCAGGCCGACAGCGACCTCGCCCAAGCCCAGGTCTTACAGGCCAAACAAGAAGAACAAAAAGCCTTTAACGCTTTTCTCGAAAAGAAAAAAGAGGTCGATGTTTTTGAAAAACTTCGGAAACGGCAGGTCGCCGAACACTTTCAAGAATCCATCAAATCGGAACAAAAAGAAGCCGAAGATACCTTTAACGCCCGCAGAAAATGAAGCTCAACCTCCAGTCTTGGATTGCCGCCATTCTGGCCCTCGTCCTCAACATCGTTGTGACGACCGCCCTGCTATGGGTCCAGCTACCCGGTATTATGCCCAAAGCGAAACCTCTACCCCCAGACATGCGCACGCCAGGCCTCTTTTGGGACTTCTACGTCCCTGAGCTCGACCGCGTCATGACACACCTAAAAACCGCCCGCCTCGAGTTCGACAAAAAAGCAGCTATGGTCGATAACGACCAGGCCCGCGTCAATGCCGAAAAGGAAGAGCTCGCCAAACTCAAGGCCGAAATCATCCGCTACCGTCAAGAGCTCACCGACCGCATCCTCGACGTCAAGGCCTCGGAACAACGAAACCTCAAGTCCCTCGCCGTCACATATGCCGCCATCGAGCCCGACTCCGTTGTCAAGATTTTCAACGAAATGGATGACGCCCTCGTCGCCAAAATCATGATCTTTATGCCCCCAGATACCGCTGGCCCCATCTTCCAGGCCATGGCCACAGCCAAGGATAAAAACGGCAACCCGCTCGCCGACCGCGCTGCCCGCCTATCCGAATATTTACGGCTTAGCCAAACAAAAGAAAAGACTAAAACCGAGTGACACATTATGGAAATCATAGATATATTGAAAGAAAGGTTTTCAGACAACAACGTGCAGCGGCCGTGCAATTTGCCGATGCCGCAGAAGGATGGCCTTGAGTTTTCGCTTCCGGACGAGGGCAAGCGGTTTCGATCTGACACAAAGGGTGGGGATTTTCGCCGAGACAATGATCGTGTGCTTGCTCCGAGAAGTGACGACAGGCGAATGGAACGAGTCGACGATAGGCGTGTCAATCGAGAGAGTGAGGAGCGGTCGCGCGAGGGTAGGGGAGAAGACCTAGAAGAGGTACCCGAAGAGGTTGCGGAGGAGCCCATGGAGGACGTGGTTGTCGCCGAGCCTGACCTGATGGCCTTGGTTCTCAATATGGCACAGGCAGAGCAGCCTGTCGAAACGGTGGCACTTGAGGGTGTTACTGAGGACGCTGTGAACGTTGAGGCGAGCACAGAAGAGACGTCAGCGGAGTCGACATTTTCTGACATTTTAGATGAAACGGCCAATGCGGATGGGGCGGAAATTGCGGTGATTCCCGAAAAACCGTTGGTAAAGGGTCTGCCGACACGGCCAGTCGACAAGCCCATTGTGCGGCCGATGCAACGATCAGAGGTATCGAAAGAGGTGCCCGTCACGGAATCATCTGCTGATACCAAGGCAGATGCCGACATTCCAGTTGTTCAGCCGAAAAAGCCAACTTTTGTGCCGTCAAAGTCATTTGCAAGCCTTGAGCCGAAGATGGCCGCGGCGCCTGTCATTGAGACAGTTGTAGCGGAGACAGCCAAGCCCATTGTGAACGAGGTGCCCGTTGTTGAGCGTCCAGTGACTCAAGCAAAGCCCGTTACGCCCGTTGTGGAGTTTGCAGACGCTCCATTGGCAGAACTCCATCCAGAGGCTGAAGCGGTTGCCTTTGAGCCCGTTGTCGTCGATCAAAAGCCGGTTGAACGCCCAGTGGTTCCCGTTGAACGGCATAGGGTTTCAGACAAAGTGCCAGAGCTACTCAATAAACTGGAAAGCGCCTTGCGTTCGTTTGTGGGAGAAACGGAGCCCGTGATTGAGCCGATAGCAAGCGTCTCAGAGGAGACCCCTGAAGAGATTTTAGAACAGTCGCCGCAGACATTTACTGAGCGTGTTGTCAAGTTTACGGAAACACCCAAATTGGCACCTAAGCAGCCTGTAGTCTCTGAAGAGGCGGCTGATGTCGAGGAGGTGCCAGTCACCTTGAACGAGCGCGACCTCTCTGCTTTGGAAAACAAGGCCATTCGCATCGATAAAAAACAATTTATTCGTGAACAAGCCACCCAGACGCGGACCGAGTTTCAACGCGAGGAGGCAAAAATTGCCGATACGTACGTTAGGGAAAATCAGACAGCGTTTACGCGACAGTCGGAAACGGTTGTCCAATACCCTTCTTTAAACGATAAATACAGCTTTGTACGGCCAATTGACAAAGTTGGCACGCGTCCTGCTCAAGGTATAGATGATATGGAGAAAGCCGCAGATACGAAAACTGTGAATCGGAGTGAAGCACTTGCCTCGAATCAAAGTAACAGTTTTGACCACAGTGATTGGGAGAACACTGCGTATCAAGAACAAGCGGGAGCTTTCTACAATCGCGAAAAGGAAAGGCGACGTGACTTTCGTTCCGAACAGACGGAAGCCACCAGAGCACAGGCAGTGCTCAATCATACAGGGGAACAAAACAAGACTGCTCATAGTACAGAAAGTCCGGCATCGGCTTCCGCCCTCGTGGCTGAAGTGATGCCGGCAATTCTGCAGCATCTGGAAAACCTCAGACGCTCCGGCCGCAATTGGATGAAGGTATCGATCACTCTACCAAACGGCAAGTCGATCAGCCTCCAATTGAGAAACACGGCCAATAACCAAGTCCAGGTGCGCTTCGGCCAAGAGGCGGCAGAGATTCGGGACAGTCTGTTGTCGGGTTGGACGGAACTCGCCCGCAACGCAGCTAAAAAGGGCCTTTCACTCTCGCGTCCAGAATTTGAAGACGCCACGAACTCCCTCATGGCTTAAAAAGGCTAATAATGAGTACAGATGTATCAAATCTAGTGGCCTCGAAAACGCCTTATCAGACGGGTTCGTCAACGAGTTACCAGCCGTCAACGAGCTCCACGATCACGCCGTATCAGGCCGTCAGCAAGGAACAAACGCTCACTTTTCAACAACAGATGGATAAAATCGCCCTAGAAAAGGCATCACTGCTGGATAAGTTGATCAGTGATGGCAAGGGCATAGACAGCTCTTCTACGATGACAGACCAGCAAAGGGCAGAATTTTGGAGTAAGCTGGAACAACAGTACAAAGAGCTCGATTGGAAGTATCAAACCGAGCAGGCGAAGATTCAGTCTGCACAGCAAGTCAACACGAGCAAAATGACTCGGACGGAAAAAGAAAAGCTAGACTCGCTCTACACGACCGAGGCCGACCGTCAACTGAACATGCAAGACTTTCTCACGTTGATGACAAAACAGCTGCAATATCAAAACCCGATGGAGCCAATGAGCGACCTATCGTTCATGTCGCAGATGAGCAGCTTTACGTCTCTCGAACAGATGAAAGCGTTGTCGACATCGATGGCCTCATTCACCAAGACGCAAAATCAGGCGTCCGCGCAGAGCTATTTGGGCAAGGAGGTCGTCATCAACGCGACTGATAAGCTCTATGCGGGCAGGACAGAGGTGGGCATCGTCGAAGAAGTCAGACAATCGAACGCCGGTGATACTTACGTCGTCGTCAACGGCAAGCAATTCCTCTTTAAGGACATTGTCACCGTCCGCACACCCGTGGCTGCAACGACGGACACAACCACGGAAACCATTGTTTAATACTAAAATTTCAAAACATCAAAGATAAAGAGCGATTCAAAATGCGCCTATAGCAAGGCCCGAGGAATGAGGGCGACGGGAGCCTACTTAAGGTAGGTGACCTAGCCCGAACGACGAGAACGCCGCTAGAGGCCATTTTCAATCGCTCTTCAGAAAGGGAATATGGCACTTATAGGATCACTCAATAGCGGCGTCAGCGCACTCAGAAGTTTTTCCAAGGGCATGGAAGTTCTCGGCGACAACGTTGCGAACGTCAACACGATCGCATTCAAGTCATCCCGCATGGACTACACCACTGGCTTTGGCGACGTTTTGCAACGGTCAACGCCATCTGCCAGCGGTGGTAACGTCGGTTCGAACTCGACATCATCCCAAGTCGGTAGCGGCGTGCAAATCGGTATGATCTCCGTTAACTTTGCCCAGGGACCGCTCGAAAACACCGGCCGCGTCACCGACCTTGCCATCGTCAATGAGGGCTTTTTCAAAGTCATCGACTCCGCCAATAACAAGGCGTACGCCACTCGAGCGGGCAACTTGCGTATCGACGACCGCGGTTATATCGTCACGGCCAAAGGTTACCGCTTGCAGGGCTTGAAGCAAGACGAAGACTATACCTTGCCGAAATACTCCGTTACGTTGAATTCCGACAACGGTCTCGTTTACACGAGAGTTTCATTGGGAGAGGGCCCGCAAAGCGAAGAAATCACCAACTTGCGTGTCAACTTTAATCTCACGATCAATAATACAGGAACTGGCCTCGGCGGCACGTTGAGCGTTGCTGCAGAGGTTTATGTGCACTATACGGCAGCGGAAATCAAGACTTTGGCGCCGTCACTCGACTCGTACACGTTCGACACGCGTGGTAACCTCACTTACCTGCTGTCCGACGGTGTGGCCTTTTCACCGTATCAGCTCCTCTTGCTGAAGTTCAGCGATAAACAAGCCCTCCAGCACGAAGGTGAAGGCCTGTATTCAGGCTTTGATGCGGCGGGTGTCGAAGATTTTAACCGAAGTAACTCGGAGCCGGGAACACACGGTCTGGGATCGGTCCGCGGTAGCGCCCTGGAGCTGTCGAACGTCGACCTGACGCAACAGTTTGCCAATATCATCACGATTCAACGCAGCTTCCAATCGGCTGCCCGAATCATCAGCACATCCGACGAAATTCTGAACGAAATCACCAATTTGAAACGATAACTTTTCTTCATAGTACAGGTTGATTGGAGGCCGCTACAGCGAAAGTTGTGGCGGCCTTTTTTGTCTGCTTCGCTGCCTTCGACTTCATTCAGCCTTATATGCTCTTCGCCAAATGTAAATAACGTTTTTGAGGCAGTTTGTACCGTGACTTAATCAATCTTGTTGAGCGTTTTTCTTAAAAAGGTATTTTTTCATTAGAGATAGTGAAGGGAAGAGGTGCTCAATTGCACATTGTACGTGATTACTGAATAACTTCAGGAACGGCTTGCGATACGAAAGAGGCTGTTCGTAAGTTCTCACCCACTCAAACCCGAAGCTCTTAACGAGGTCAATGACTTCCTTATTTGTAAATTCACGAACATGGCCGAAGAAAAAAGGTGGCTTGATGGCTTTTTCGTATTGTTGTCTGACCGATTCTCTCGGTTTACTGGCCAGGCCGCTTCCTTTTACAAAGATAGCAAACAAGCCTGCATACGACCTCAAATCAGGTGTCGTGATGTATAGATATCCTTGAGGGCTAACTTTACGAGTAATGGCATCAAGTGCCTTCAAAATATTGCCCGATAAGTGTTCGATCAATTCACAGCAGATGACGACATCGTAGGTCTCTTTTTTTGTCGACAAAATACCTTCTTGAATATCACTAGAAGACGATTGAGCAATGGCGTGTTTTTGCAAAAAAGCATCATAAGCACTCGTGTCGATATCGCATATTTCAAAAGTTGCCTCTGGAAAGGATTCTTGCAAGGCACATCCCAAGAGAGGTGGCGTTCCAGCAATCTCGAGAATGCTGTCTTTAGGGTTTACGATGGGTTGAATGGCAGCATAATCGCCAAGAGTTCGCCAATAAGTTGCAGTCAAATAGGCTTTTAACCACTTTTTGTCTCCTGTAAAATCGTTGCAAATCGACGCAATCCATGCATCGATCTTTTGTTGAGGGAAAGGATAGGGCTTTATTTTCATTCAAGAAATACTTTTTGAAATACTGGAGCGTCACCAAAACACTGTTTGCGATAGTTGTAGAGCGGGTCGGTGTCTCTAAACCATTTTTGGGAAGAACGCCATTCTCTTTCTTTGCCAAGAAGTGCATAGAACGCCGTTAGACGTAAAATATTTGAAGCTCCTTTTGATAATTGATCCAATTGAAGTGGGTATTTTGAAACATATTGCAACCCTTTCTGCCACAGCGGACCTTCATCAATAAAGGCAGCACTTGTAATCCATGCTAGAAGATTTTGAGCCGACAATGTCTCTATATTCTCTTGGCGAATGATTGTTTTTGCGAGTGCCGTTTGATTTTGTAATGCCAAAAGGTGCGCTATTCGTGTTGGCAGGGACTCATAATTGCCTTGCTTAGCTTCTGATAAAACACCTTCTGTCGCCCCATAATTGCGCACGGAAATGAACAACAGCGCTTTTGATACATAAGTCTGAGTGTTGGCGCATTGGGTGTCAAAGTCGACTTGGAGGACCTCTTGAAGCGCGCTAAAAATCTTTTCCTCGATTGGCTTTAAAGTGTTTTTATATTTAAATAGAGCGGGAAAGAGCTGTTCGGTTGCAGCCCAAACCGCATTACCTGCGAGGCCGCTTGCCTTTGGATTGGCCTCATAGAGGGCGCGGAGGGCGGTTTTGGCCTTATCGAAGAGGTTTTTGGCCAAGTAGAAAGAGGGTAATGTGGGTGAGACGATTTTGCGTACAAACCATTCGCGTTCCAGACAGTACAGCACCTTTTCCTCATGGAGAGAGAGGCCCTGATAGAGGTTGCGCTTTTGAATGGCATCGGCGATTTCGGTATAGAGGCCGTTCGCTCCTGGGAAGTTTTGATAAATGGCATCGATCGACTGTTCAACGACCGCCCACTGATTATTGAGGAGCGCGAGGCAGGCTTTCAAAAATTGAGCTTGAGGGCCCTCGTTTTTTTGTACCGATAGAGCGTAGAGTTCAGCCATCTCTTGTTTGAGCCATTCGACGTCCGGTAAGTGTTTTTGAAGAAAACCATTGGCTGCCGAGAGTCCCATAAACAGCGCAATGCCGACCTGTGCATAGAGCTCGCCGCGAAAGAGAATGTCTTCGTGCGCGATGGCATCTTTGTTAAACTTCAGCCAGGGCGCATAATGCCGTTGACACAAGTTAAAGTGAATGACCCAAGATGAATTGCGTTGGGCGTAGAGCGTGTTTCCAGTGTAGTCTTTCAATAATATTTCGACAAATGCGGTGCTCGCGGGTGCCCGTTTCAAGTAATCGAGCAAAAAGAGGTGAAACGAAAGCCGATAAAAGGGCTGATTGAACGGTCTCTTGATCAACGCCACATCGGTCATGCAGGACTTCCATGATTGAGTAAACAGCCAGAGGTCGAGGTTGACGTTTTCTGCGCGGTACGTGTTGTGGACCCAGGCACAGCGCTTTTCAGGAATGTCGAGGCTGTCTCCTGTTTCTCTCGCACGCAGGCACGCTAAAAGGGACTCAATAGACAACGTTTCACGGGGCAAGAGGGCCTTTGTGTCAAAAAGCTGAAAGTCGTTTTTTGACGAATGTTGCGATTCTAGTAACACCTTCAGGCGTTCACGAATCGAGAGCTTGTCTTTAGTATTGAAAACATTTTTTGAAAAGTCCAATCCGTGAAGCGTGTTGCGAAAGAGTGAGTATGGGTGCCAGAAAAAAGACGAAAAAGGCACTTCGCTACGTTTTGCCCACAGGGCTCCTTCGACGGCCCATGTCATGTTTTTACTCAAATTATAAATGGCGCTGGAGGCTACCATCCGCGCGACAGCCTCTTCCCACGTAACTTTGCCATCCATGAGATCAGCCATGTCGATGACGTCAAAAGCCTCATTGCCCCTTAGCGCGTCAAATAGCCGCGTACTGTATTGTCCGTACCAAAAATGCTCTTCGTCAATGTTGTGTTTGTTCTTGTTAAAGAAGTTTTCGATCGAGTAGCTTTCACGTGAATCGAAGAGCAGACAGGGCTTTTTCGACTCGAAGCTTTTTGAAAGCACCGTGATGTCGTCTGTCGGCAAATAAATAAAGTGTTGAGTAAACGCAAACAGAGCGCGGAAACAACGAGTACTGTTGCCATTCATTTCAAGTTCTTCCGGAAACAGACTCGTAAAAACGGCATCGGGATAGGCTTGCATTGTGCGTTCTAGAGAGTCCTCTAAGGTCTGCGGGTGAGTGTCGTAGCTCGTGGCTGACTTTTTCCCTGGCACCTTGTAGACCCTTTCCGGGACAAAGGAAATGACCCAATCGCCTTTGGCCGATTCCAGGTCCGGCTCCTGCAATAAGGTGTCTACGCGACTGTTCAACCCATGTGCGCGTAGCCAGTCTGCCAGCAAGCTTTTTTGATCGTCAGTCAACGTCGGCACAAAGAGCGTTGTTTCGTTGGCGAGCGCCAGCTTTTCAATAAATTTTTGCCAAAAAGGATACGCGTGAACAATCAGGGATTCCGCATCGAGTAAAATGTGCATAGCCTACAGTGTAAGTGCTCTCGTCTCAAAGTCAATCGAATCACATAAGACGCCAATTAAATCACTTTTCTTACGCCCGCTCATTGCGTTGTAAAGTTTCGCCAAAGACTGCACCGCCTGAACTGAATTTTAAAAATGTCTTGGCTTTCTGTTTTTATTCTAAAATATGCATTCTTATGAAAATTAAATCTATATCTTTCGTCCACCATTAATAACTGCCCTAATGTCGTTCACTTTGCTTTTTGCCGATAAGGCTTTGAATGATGCAGCGAAGGATGGCAATTTGGATGAAGTTAGCAGATTGCTCGAGCCATACAAAGATGATGAGGTCGCGCTCAAGAAATATGTCAATTGGCAGGATGAATACGACAACACCGCGCTGCTGGAGGCCGCGATGAATGGCCACACAGAGATTGTTGATCTCTTAATTGCAGCCGGTGGGGATCCAAACATTAAGACCAACGACGGCAGCAACGCGCTGATGTTGGCCGCGTGGTTTGGCAAAATAGATATTGTTAAGCTTTTAATTAAAGCCGCAACGAATCTAGACATTCAGAACGACAACGGCGACACCGCGCTGATGTTGGCCGCATGGTTTCGCATAACAGAGAAAACAGATATTGTTAAGCTCTTAATTGCTGCCGGAGCGAATCCAAACATTCAGAACAACCACCGCGATACCGCGCTGAGGTTTCTCGAAGAAGTATGCAAAAACAACACCGACATCATTAATCTCCTCACCAAATACGCAGAAAAGTACAATATCATTATGACATGTGCAAAGAAGCAGCGGAGGAATTACGCATTACGCTCGACGAAAAAGAGTCGGTCGCAAATCCAGACTCGACGATTTCGTTAGCCATACGTATTTTATACGCCGCGAAGAATGGTGTCATGACGGATGATACAGAGACTGCCGCGAAGAATGGTGTCATGACGGATGATACAGAGACTGCCGCGAAGAATGGTGTCGAGAGTGATGAATTATTGGATGCGATCTACTGTCAGAATCAGAATAACGATGATTATAATGACGCACAAAATATCAGCGAAGAAGTGATTAATACGATGAGGCGCTTGATGGAAACGGAAACAGAAATAAAAGCAATTACACTTAAGGGTTGGTCCTGGGATAAAATGAACCCTATCTCACCTCTCACACTTTTCTGCGAAGACTTTAAAGACTTTGAATTCGGAAACGATTCTGACTTCTATATTATTCCAAAAAACACTTAAGCTATCGGCGATCAACGCAGCTGAACAAAGCGTGACTCGGAGAAACTCGTGTCACGCTTTTTCCATTCGAGTGTTGCGCTTCATTGTTTAATGGGCGATTGATTGAGGGCTATAGACCATTTTGCATCGATCTTGTTGACTTTTTTTAGAGAAAACGCTTACTAAGAGCCATGGCCAGGCCAGTAAAGATTCAAGAGACGATGCAGCAATTGCGAGAGGCGATTGCGCATCACGATCGTCTGTATTACAAGGACGCTCGACCGGAGATTTCCGATTTCGAATACGATTGTCTGAAGAACGAGCTGGCGTACATGGAAAAGCAATACCAAGAGACCGCGCCCCAGGCGGATTCCGTTGGCGACGACCGTATTGATGGCTTTCATACTCGCAAGCACCGGAGTCCCATGTTGAGCCTCACAAATTCTTACGATCGAGCGGATGTGTTTGATTTTGACAGACGATTGCGTGAAGACGGGCTCGCGTTTAGCTATGTCGTGGAGCCGAAGATTGACGGTGTCGCTGTCAGCCTGTGTTATGAACAGGGCCAATTGATGCATGCCTTGACGCGCGGTAACGGTGTTGAAGGGGACGATATCACGCAAAATATACACACGATTGCTGGCATTCCAAAAAACTTGATGGCGCCCTTTCCGGATTTTGTGGAGGTCCGTGGAGAGGTTTACATGACCTTGAAGGACTTTGAGGCGGTCAACGTCAAGCGCGACGAAGATGGCATGCCGCCTTATGCCAACCCCCGCAATCTCGCCGCTGGCAGCATCAAGTTGCTCGACTCGCGCGAGACTCGTGAACGTCCGTTGAGGGCCGTTTTTTACTCCGTTGGCGACGACGGGAATGGCTTTAAGAGTGAATCGGAGATCTTGGAGGCCCTACATGCCTGGCAGTTACCCGTTTTGGAGCGCTACTGGGTTGCGAACACAATTGAAGCCGCCTGGGCACACATTGAAGAGCTCGACAAGCTCCGCCATTCTTTTTTGTACAACACCGATGGCGCCGTCCTCAAGGTGAACGAACGCGCCCTGCAGCGTCAATGGGGACATACTGCCAAAGCGCCCCGGTTTGCCATTGCCTACAAATTTGAGCCTGAGCAAGTCGAGACGCTCTTGGAAAAGATCCACATACAGGTCGGCCGAACGGGCGTATTGACTCCCGTTGCGCAGTTGTCACCCGTCTTTCTATCTGGAACAACGGTAGCGCGGGCAACGCTTCACAACGCCGAAGAGATGGCGCGCAAAGACATCCGTGAGGGCGACACGGTTCTCATTGAAAAAGCTGGCGAAATCATTCCGGCCGTCCTCTCCGTCAACCTCGACAAGCGTCCCAAACTCTCCCAGCCCTTTGCGTTTCCAAAAACATGCCCGGCCTGCGGTGGCACCGTTAGCCGCGTCGATGGCGAAGTTGCGTGGCGCTGTCTCAACGTCAATTGTCCACCGCAAATCCGCCGCCGCCTGCTGCACTTTGCCTCGCGCTCAGCCATGGACGTCGAGCACCTCGGCGAAAGTGTCATCGATCAGCTCGTCTCACGCGGCTTTCTCAAAACGCTTGCTGACATCTACAGCCTGACGTCTACGCAATTGTCGCAGCTCGACGGATTTCGTGAAAAGTCTATCCAAAACCTCCTTGATGCCATCGAGCGCAGCAAGCACAATGAGCTCTGGCGCCTTCTACATGGCCTTGGAATTCAGTACGTCGGCGCGCAAACAGCCAAGGACCTCGCTTACGCGTTTTCCCTAAAAGAGCTCACAACGGCCACCGTCGAGGCCCTTTTGCGCGTTAATGGCGTCGGAGAAAAGGTCGCCAACAGCGTCTATCGCTTTTTTCACAACACAGACAACCTGGCTCTGCTACAGCAATGGATCGATGCGGGCCTCGATCCACAACGCCCACAACGCAGCTCTGGAGCCCTCACTGGCAAAAAGTTCGTCCTCACAGGAACGCTGCCAACGCTCTCCCGTGAGGCCGCCAAAGAGCTGATTGAAAAGGCCGGTGGCGTCGTCTCTGCTTCTCTCAGCGCGAAGACCGACTTTCTCCTCCTCGGCGACAACCCCGGCTCTAAGCTCGCTCAGGCACAAAAGCTCCAGGTCCCCATTCTTTCCGAGGCAGACCTTTTGAGGCTACTTATTTGAGGGGAGTGTGGCCCGCAATCATTAGCGACCGCAAAAGTTCACCCGCTGAAAATCAAAAATCATCTGATGTTAACTGGAATTGATGTTTTTTCTGACGGATTATTGGTCCGCGGTGAATGCGTCCGCAGACATACTAACTGCCTTTAGCTCTGCGTGTGGCAACACGCTCTGGATGCGTATACAGAAGTACTAACTCCTTCCAACTCTCTGCGTGTGGCAACACGCCCTCGATGCGCCGTTAGAGAGCTCGGCGGGTCTATGGAGCTGTTTGTGGCGCACTCCTTATGCCTCCGAGGGCGGCTTTGGTTGATTTTTTAAAATATCTGATATTGATTGATATTTAAAATATTCATTTTTTGTATTTAATATCCAGTATAGTTTTTAAATAAAAAGTCAAGCTTTTTCGCAATAAATCGTCGAGGCTACCTCGATCCTTAGCGAAATTTCATTACCGCGCATCGGTTTTCCGATGCTCCCTTGAATGCGCCATTACAAGTACTAACTCCATCCAACTCTGCGTGTGTCAACACGCCCTCGATGCGCCGTTAGAGAGCTCGGCGGGTCTATGGAGCCTTTTGTGGCGCACTCCTTCTGCTCTCGGAGGCGGCTTTGGCTGTAAAAACAAGATATTGGAATGGATTTATCGCTGTTTTAGAAAAAAATCTTCAAATATAGTATTTTTATAAAAAGTCAAGCTTTTTCGTAAAAATTTTCGGCGCAGCAGAAGCTCTTTTAATATTTACATAATCAAAAAACAATCTCGATTCACTCATTCTAGGCTGCAACGAGCTTATGCGCTGCAACTCGACGGCTTCGTTTTCGCACGAAGGGTTGCAATGAGCTTATGCGCTGCAACTCGACGGCTTTGATGCCGCATTCTGGGCTGCAACGAGCTTATGTGCTGCAACTCGACGGCTTTGATGCCGCATTCTGGGCTGCAACGAGCTTATGTGCTGCAACTCGACGGCTTCGTTTCCGCACGAAGGGTTGCAATGAGCTTATGCGCTGCAACTCGACGGCTTTGTTTTCGCACGAAGGGTTGCAATGAGCTTATGCGCTGCAACTCGACGGCTTTGTTTCCGCAGTCTGGGCTGCAACGAGCTTATGTGCTGCAACTCGACGGCTTCGTTTTCGCACGAATGGTTGCAATGAGCTTATGCGCTGCAACTCGACGGCTTCGTTTTCGCACGAATGGTTGCAATGAGCTTATGCGCTGCAACTCGACGGCTTTGATGAAGCGTTGGGCGTTATATAGCTGTGTATGTCGGCACTGAATCTAGCCTCGACGATTTATTGCGAAAAAGCTTGACTTTTTGTTTAAAAACTATATTAGACATTAAATACAAAAATTTGAATATTTAAAATCCGATATTTTTAAAAAAATCAGCTAAAGCCGCTCTCGAACACAGAAAGAGTGCGACAACAAGCGGCTCCCTAGACCCGCCGAGCTCTCTAACGGCGCATCCAGGGCGTGTTGTCACACGCAGAGCTTGAGGGAGTTAGTACTTCTGGAGACGCATTCACCGCAAACCGGTTAAATTTTTAGGAAAGCGTTTTCACTCTTTTGGTGAAATTTACATTAGAGCACACATGACCATGCAGGCGTCAATTAGACAGGCAACGCAACTGATATGACTTATTTTTTTGCTAATGATTGAGGGAAATCACCCTCGTTGTCGAGTATTGCTTCCACCCTGGAAGAGTGGAGTCGTGCGGCGAAGGTTGCGGATTGAGCCAAAAGGCGTGAGAAACACAATCTTTGAAATGGGCTGGCGTTTCCGGCGGAGGAATCGGCGGGAATTTTGTCCAAGCGAGTTGAAAGAGTGTATTGGGAAGGACGGCAAAAAAAGTTTTGTAAAAATTCCAACTGTCTTGCTGCGTGAAAGCTTGATGCCAGCCAACTCGTCGACACCAATGATTAGCCAGGTAGCATTCGGTCTGGGGAAGAAGGCGGCTGGCATCAAGGAGTATTGCCTCTGGAGCTGGTTCAATGCGATTATCGGTGTCCAATGGGAGAGCCCAATAGGCCCGGAGCGTATCGAGCGGCCCAAACATGACGAAATCAGAGGGATGATAGAGGAGGTACTTCATAGTGTACGCCTCTGGAATGAAGAGCCGTGGGCGATCGGAATATTGATTGAGGGCGTCAAAGAGGTCGGTAAAGAGCGATGGACTCAGCGGAATGAGGTCCGTGCGGACCTTCAACGCATGCGACCACCCCAAGGTTTGTGCCTTTTCAAACCCCGCGTGCGTGCTGACAATTTGCAGGTTACGATTGCCCCTGCCAGGCGATGGTTTTCGAGACAGAACGATGTCGTCGATCCAGGCGTCTGCAGCCTTAAGTATGTCACAGTCAGCATCTTCCCAGGTTGACAAAATCAACTGTATCCCAGCATAGGTCGTTTTCAAGTAACGCAACAACAACAACGTTTCTTGCTCAACGGATCCCTGCATAACGATACCACAGTCGGCCGACACCGTTTGAGCCTTTGGGTTTTCCAGCTGAAAATACAGGGCGTCGGTCAGCGCTAAATCGACCAAATGGGCGGCATTCAACCTCGGAAATCGCTCTGGAATCGCCCTTTCGATTGCCCCAAGCGCGCCAGAAAAAATCACTACAACCGTGCCATCACCTTCCGCATACAGTCGTTCGGGAGAACTCACCTCGATAGCACCAACACAGCTGTTCCAAAGCGTCGCATCACTGTCGACACAATACGCAAGGGGGACATTTACGTCCCCCTTCAGTGCTTCAAATAAAGACCCGACGCCCCAGCCGACAAACTTTTTAGCCGTCTTCAGCGTGGATGCTAGCTGTTGGCCTTTTTTACTTTTCAAAATGGCCTCTAACTTATTTTTGAGCGGGCGCTTGAGTCGGTTGTTCCGCTGGCTTGGCAGGCTCGGCTACGGGTGCAACGACATCCGCTGGCTTGGCAGGCTCGGCTACGGGTGCAACGACATCCGCTGGCTTAGCAACTTCCGCTGGCTTAGCAACTTCCGCTGGCTTAGCAACTTCCGCTGGCTTAGCAACTTCCGCTGGCTTAGCAACATCCGCTGGCTTAGCAGGCTCGACAACGGGTGTTGCTACCTCGGCGGGCTTCTCAGGAGCTGCTGTGGTTGGCGCTTCATCCTTAGTTTCAGGCGCAACCGCGATTATCGTTTCAGGCTGGTACAGCTTTTCTACCTCTGCAATGATTTTTATGGAATGCGTGCCGCAACCCACGATATATTCTTTGTTGCCATTTTTGACGAGCTTGACAAAGGACATTTTTTCGGTCGGTTTGTTGTCTCCAGGCTTGACCCACATGTACTTGACCCAAGCTTCACCACGGGCGTCCGTCTTAACCTTTCGATTCATCTCGGCGATAAAGTAATTGCCTTTGACGTCCCGAAGCTTGTTAGATTCACGTCCTTCGAGCTTTGGCTTGACAGGATGCATGACAAAAAGACCGTCCGGGCTGTGAATCCAAATGTAGGTTCCACTGAAAATGAATGAGCTGTCTTTCCCTCTGAATTTCGGAAAAGCCGCCTCGCCCTCTTTCTCAATAAGGACCGCGCCCTCTCTCACCTTTTGCGTGATGAGGTCAGCGCTGATGGAGTCATTCTCTGTCGCGACGCATTTAGCTGAGCTCTCTTCTGCCAGATCATCGACATTGGTAGCCCTGAGGTAGGCAAAAGAGGTTAATCCGAGCAATATAGCTCCGGCCAATAAATAAGGTCTGAATTTTTCCATAGTACCAAAGGTTGTTGTCTTTCATTGTTAAATCGAAATACAGGAAAGTCAATACAAGAACGATTCACTTGAAAACACTTCCATCAATCATTAGCGACATTTTATTACCGCGCATCGGTTTTCCGATGCGCCCTGGATGCGCCTACAGAAGTACTAACTCCCTCCAACTCTGCGTGTAACAACACGCCCTGGATGTGCTTTGAATCTATCCGCCTACAGCTCTGCGTGTGGCAACACGCCCTGGATGCGCCGTTAGAGAGCTCGGCGGGTCTAGGGAGCCGTTGGTGGCGCACTCCTTCAGTCTCCGAGAGCGGATTTTGCTGTAAAAAAACAAGATATTTGAATGGATTTGTCGCTGTTTTTAGAAAGGAATCTTTAAATATAGTATTTTTATAAAAAGTCAAGCTTTTTCGTGTTTTTTTTGCGCTGCGGTATAACTGATCTTGGTGCGTAATTCACAAAGAATAATCTCGATTCCCGCATACCAGGCCGCAGCCAACTTATACGCTATAGCTCGACGGACTTGATGCTGCATTGGGCGTTATATGCTATGTATGTCGGCCCTGAATTTAGCCTCGACCTCAATCATTAGCGAAAAATAAGTCATATCGGTTGCGTTGCCTGTCTAATTGACGCCTGTATGGTCATGTGTGCTCTAATGTAAATTTCACCAAATGGTGAAAACGCTTTCCTAAAAATTTAACCGGTTTGCGGTGAATGCGTCTCCAGAAGTACTAACTCCCTCAAGCTCTGCGTGTGACAACACGCCCTCGATGCGCCGTTAGAGAGCTCGGCGAGTCTAGGGAGCTGTTGGTGTCGCACTCCTTCTGGGCCCGAAAGCGGCTTTGGATGATTTTAAAAAAAATATCGGATATTGATGATGATTTTAAATATTCAAATTTTTGTATTTAATATCCAATATGGTTTTTAAACAAAAAGTCAAGCTTTTTCGCAATAAATCGTCGAGGCTAGATTCAGTGCCGACATACACAGCTATATAACGCCCAACGCAGCATCAAAGCCGTCGAGTTGCAGCGCATAAGCTCATTGCAACCCTTCGTGCGAAAACGAAGCCGTCGAATTGCAGCGCATAAGCTGCATGTAGCCCAGAATGCGGCATCAAAGCCGTCGAATTGCAGCGCATAAGCTGCATGTAGCCCAGAATGCGGCATCAAAGCCGTCGAGTTGCAGCGCATAAGCTGCATGTAGCCCAGAATGCGGCATCAAAGCCGTCGAGTTGCAGCGCATAAGCTCGTTGCAGCCCAGAATGCGGGAATCGAGATTGTTTTTTTGGATTATGTAAATATTAAAAGAGCTTCTGCCGCGCCGAAAATTTTTACGAAAAAGCTTGACTTTTTATAAAAATACTATAATCGAGTATCTTATCTAAAAACAGCGATAAATCAATTCCAATATCTTGTTTTTACAGCCAAAGCCGCTCTCGAAGGCTGAAGGAGTGCGCCACAAAAGGCTCCCGAGACCCGCCGAGCTCTCTAACGGCGCATCGAGGGCGTGTTGACACACGCAGAGTTGGATGGAGTCAATACTTGTAATGAAATGATGCATCCAGTGCGCATCGAAAAACCGATTCGCGGGCAAAAAATTTCGCTAATGATTGAGGGTGATTCAGCGTTGCTGATTTTTTTATTGACGGGCATGGCAAATAATTGAGTAATGCTAAGTATGAAGCAGTTCATTTTACTCTCGATAGCGTTGTTTGTGCTCGTCGGTTGTGCGACGACGGAACAAGAAAATACTGAGGCGCGCAAAAACTCGACGCTTCCATGGGCAAAGCCGGCGAGTTGGGAAGGCGGCCTCCCGGGACTGCGTTAAACGCATGAACGTTTTTGAACGATCTTTTGGCGAACAGGCAAGGCTTTCTAGAGAAGAGAGTCATCATTTGGTTCGTGTTTTGAGGGCGCGTGTGGGTGACGCCGTTAATGTCTTAAATGGCGAAGGTGCTGTGGGCGTGGGTCGGCTGATCGATGCAAGCATTCCGGCCATTATTCGCATTGAAGAACGCAAGCAATACACGCGACCGGAGCCCCAAATCACACTTGGCATCTGCATTCCAAAGGGCAAGACCTTTGACTCTCTGCTGAAAAAGATCACGGAAATCGGCCTGTTTGACGTTTGCCCATTGCTGTCTGAGCGGACGGAAGTAAAACTCGACGCCGAAACGTCTGCCAAAAAGGCCGAACATTGGGAGCAGACCTGTATCGAGGCTTGCAAACAGTCATCCAACCCGTTTTTGCCCAAAATTCAAAAACCAAGCACCTTGCAATCCTTTTTAGAGGCCTGTGACGCCGATTTAAAGATCGTTGCTAGCCTCGAGCCCGCTAGCCAGCCTCTGCTCGCAACGTTGAGGCCGTCAAAGCGTGTTGCCATGCTCGTGGGCCCCGAAGGAGACTTTTCTCCAGCCGAATACAGCCAAATCCGGACATGCGGCTTTCTGGCAACTTCTCTGGGCCGTAACGTCCTCCGTGTAGAGACGGCAGTTGTCTACGCGTTGTCTGTCATCCACGCCGCGAGTTTGAGGTAATTGACAACGGGCTTTTTGAACACTTAAAAGCCCCTCACGCATTTTTCAACGGCCTTTGATTGGCGACCCGTTTTTTAAAACATTGCTTTTCTTGCTTTTTAGTTAAAAATGAAAGGCCGTCACTTTTTATGCTTGTCTTATCTGTAGCTCTCGGTGGTGCATTGGGTGCGTTGGCGCGATTGGGCCTGATGCAAGGCCTCCAATCTCTTTTTGGCGGAACGTTTCCTTACGCGACGTTTGTCATCAACATTACTGGATCCTTTGCGCTCGGGTTTCTGCTCGAAATCTTTACCTGGACGTGGAACCCGTCTGCCGACACGAAGGCCTTTCTCGTCACCGGGTTTCTCGGAGCCTTCACCACATTCTCCACGTTCAGCATGGACATCGTCTTTCTCTTGCAAAAACGTGCTATGCTCGAAGCCGCTCTCTACGTCGCTGGCTCTGTTTTTTTCTCTCTAATAGGGTTTATTGCCGGCATGAAATGCGTCTAAAAAAAGACCGCTCCAAAATGTCCTATAGCGTCGTTCGGGCTAAGTCACCTACCTCAAGTACGCTCCTGTCGCCCTCGCTCCTCGGGCCTTGCTATAGACGCATTTTGAAGCGGTCTTATGTCGTTGGTATTCTTTTAGTTAGATTAAAGAATGGATACTACTGACTTTGCGCGAGTACGATTCGGCCGTAGTTGCATGGCTATCACTCCGGCTTCGCCAATTTTTTAAAGCGAAACACAAAAATGCATGCATTTTTGCGCCGGTCTTTTGTTAGAGATCTTCGGTTTTCTTCTGTTCTGTAGGTATTCCCGATAGGTCCATTTGGGCGATGAGGAGTATATTGAGCACGTCCTTGAGGTCGCTGGATTCGCATTCGAGGGCATGGGTCTTTTGGTTGAGCGACATCATCAGTGTTTTGAAGGACGCTGAGAGCTGTTGAGAAAAGAATTTCAGTTCGCGCTCGACGTTGAAAAAGGACTTCGGTGGATGGATTTCGCATTCCGCATAGGCCTTTTGGATGGGAACCAAGATGTCGGCAGAAAGTTCGGCTATATCGTGTGAGGCTTGGATGAGGTTTTCGACCGCGTTGATAAACGGTCCCATATTTTGGAGCAAAGATTTGATCCGGATGGACGATTCACGGATTTGGTCCTTGGTCAATGGGTGAATGCGAACCAATTCATCGCGTTCATCGGCAATTGCTTTCGCTAACAGGGCATCTTTTTCTTTGTCTTCCATGACAGCTCTCTCCGTTGAGGTTTGATACTGCATACATCGACATGGATAGGGAAAACATAAGCCAAAAGTTCCTCGCGAAATGAGAATTTTCACCTAAAAAGACCGCTTCAAAAGGGTCTCCAGGCCCGAGGAGCGAGGGCGACAGGAGCGTACGTTGGTACGTGACTTAGCCCGAACGACGAGAACGCCGCTAGAGGCCATTTTCAAGCGGTCTTTCTGATTTTGTGCTTTTCTTTCGCTATTTCTGAGTTATATTGAGCAGCGGTGAAGACAGCATATATAATATTACTGACGGCCTGTACGCTCGTTTGGGCAGACGTTCCATCGATCAGTGCCGACGACCCCATTGAGTTCGATGAGGCGACGCAGAGCATGAAGGCGAAAGGTCGGGCGCGCTTGATGCACGAAGCGTTTCAGTTGCTCTCTGAAACCATCCAGTTTTACAAGGAGCAAAACCGCATTGAGGCCAAGGGTGACGTCGCCATTGCCGCCAAAGAGATTCGTCTGATCACACCAGCAGTGTCGTGCGATATGAAAAAGGGCACTATCGATTCCGACACCTTTAGACTTGGCAAATTCCCGTTTTTCGTCGAAGGCAACAACATCGATGGCGCCGTCAAGGACCTCCATGCCGATCACGCTACACTCTATTATGGTGAGCCAGACCCCTTTGCCCTCAATATTCGTTCGCGCACGATGGAGCTCGAGGACCTCAAAATCCTAAAATTGCGCCATTCCGTCCTTCGCATCGGCAAGGTGCCATTCTTCTATCTCCCTTATTATCAGAAAGATATAACAGACGAATCAACGGTTCGCTGGAATGGATCGTATGGATTTGACAAGGAATTGGGCAAATACGTGCGCAACGAGGTCCTTTTCAGCTTGGGTCATCCGATCAAGCCAGGTTTTTTGCTCGATTACTACAGCAAACACGGGTTTATGTACGGTCCTGCGGCTGAGTATAAGGGGAAGGACTTCGATGGATCCCTCTTGACTGGCTATATGCGCGACACCGGTAATCGCGGTTCGGATCGCTTTGCTCGACCCATTTCGGAATCGCGTGGCTTTGCGCGTTGGTACCACGTTCAGGGCTTTGGGGAGTCCATTGACGCGACGGTAAAAGTCGATTGGTCGAAGGATCAGGAAATTTTGCGTGACTTTCGCCCAAATGAGTTCGACAAAAACCAGTACCCAGACAACTTTGCCGAGGTCGCCTATCGCGGAGAACAGACGATCGTCTCGGCCTTCACGCGCTTTGCCCCCAACAACTTTCAGCTGATTGAGCAACGTCTGCCGGAAGTGCGCGTCGATTTCATGCCGTACAAGGTTGGCGAAAGTTCACTCTACCTCGATGGCTTTTTGAGCTACGCCCACTTAAGAGAGCGCCGGCTGCCGTTTGCGGCGACCGAAAAGCGCCACTCAGACCGCGTCGACAGCTACATCGGCGCCCGTTACCCACTTGCGCACGGCGATTGGGTAACTTTTACACCCGTTGTCGGCGCCCGCGTCACCCACTACGCCAACACCTCGACAGAGAAATCCTCATACACTCGCGGCCTTGGTCAGGTCGGCTTTGACCTCAATTGCAAAGGTTACCGCTATTGGGACTTTTCCAACAAGACCTGGAACATCGATGGCCTCAAACATCGCATTCAGCCATTTCTCTCCTACCGCTATATTCCCAAAGCCAGCCAAGGCAGCGCCGACATTCCCCAAATCGACCGCGAAAACGACAATGCCAACCGCATCAATTACCCCATTATCGACCTCGAACACCTCCGCAATACCGATGAACTCTACGAAATGAACATCCTGCGTTTCGGCGCCACCAACTTCCTCCAGACGCGTTCGGGAATCTTTTCACGCGACCTCGTCAAGCTAGACCTCTTCCAGGACTTCCGTTTCGCCCGACACAATACCCAAAAGACCTTGTCCGATTTCTACTCCATCTTCAACCTAACGCCTGCGCCCTGGGTCTCCTTCGACTGGAAAAACCGCTATAATTGGGAAAGCCACTCTCTCGCCGAGACTCGCACGACAACCACATTTACAGACAGCGATGTCTGGAAGTTGTCGCTCTCCTCAAGCTTTCTTAAAGACAAGACTCACGAGTACTCTATTGATGGCAAAATCCGCCTCAGCCTCCGTTACGCCATCAAGGCAAAGCTCACTTACAACGAGCTCGCCAGGCGTGTCACGGACCAGCGGTACATTTTTGAGGGCCACCTCGGCCGCAATTGGCGCTACGAAATCTACGCCCTCATCCGCCACAACGACTCCCGCAAAACTTCCGAGTACGGCATCGCGTTTGAGCTCCTTGACCTCCTGTCTTCACGCCAACTCGCACTATATAGTGAAGATAGCAGCAGAAAGGGCAAATAATGCAGTTGTTGTTTCTAGGAGACATCGTTGGGCGCTCAGGTCGTGAGGTTGTCAAAAAGCAGCTCCCGCAGTGGCGCTCAAAGGGGGTTGATTTCGTCTTTGCCAATGGTGAAAACGCCGCCCACGGCTTTGGCATTACAAAGGGAGTCGCGCACGAACTCCGCGATATGGGTATCGACGCGCTCACGACGGGCAACCACGTCTGGGATCAGCGGTCATTTTTGCAGGACATCAACGATATTGACTTTGTCTGTCTGCCGGCCAATCTGCCCACACAGCAGCCAGGGAGGCGTCACATGATTGTTGAGCGCAATGGTAAAAGGGTGGGGCTATTCTGCCTCCTCGGACAGGCCTTTATGGCTGACAAGGTCAGCTGTCCATTCGAGATGGCCTCTAAAAAGGTTGCCGAGCTCGCCCCACTCTGCGACGCCATTGTCGTCGACTTTCACGCGGAAGCGACGGCCGAAAAAATGGCCCTCGGCTGGCATCTGGACGGCAAAGTCGACCTCATTGTCGGCACGCACACCCACATTCCGACAGCCGACGCGCGCCTCTTGCCCAAAGGAACCGCCTACATCACCGACATCGGCATGTGCGGCTCCTACGACTCCATTCTGGGCTTCAATTACGACACCATTCTTCAAAAAGCCCTAGACGGATTGCCGCGCAAACACACCATTGCCACGGAAAACCTCAAGCTATCGGGCGTTCTAGTGTCGATAGGAAAACAGAACGCTATACAACTGATTTTTTAAGCCATGGAACTCGCCAATCTGTTTCCAGAAAGTATTCTCGAGCGGCCAATGCTCGTCGTTGGTCATATACGCGCCGATGGTGATGCTATTGGGGCCCAAATCGCACTGTGTCGCGCGCTCAACGCCAAGGGCTTTCGGGCAAAGCTCTTGGTTGATAAAGACATTCCACACAAATTCCTGCCATTTATCGGCGACACACCCAACGAGCCAGCCACGTCGTTCTCGTACAGTGGAGAGGCCATTTGCGCAGTTGACTGTGCTGGAAAAGAGCGCCTGTCGCCATTCTTCGATCAAGCGATCGACGTCAACATCGACCACCACAACCTCAATCCCAAATTCGCCACCCATAACTATGTCCAAACGGCCAGCTCTACCTGCGAACTCCTCGCCGAGCTCCTCCTCGACGCCCGGTGGCCCATTGACGCCGTGTCGGCAAATGCCCTCTACCTCGGCATCGTCACCGATTCTGGCCAATTCGTTCACACCGAAACGACTGCAGAGACGCACCGGATAGCCGCAACGTTGGTTGACCTAGGCGCCAAGCCAGAGGCCATTCACGACGTCCTCTATCAGCACGAATCGCTGCCAACCTACAAGCTCCTACAACGCTTTTTGGACTCCCTCCAGCTCTTTTGTGACGGTTCGCTATGCATCGGCATGCTCTTTCTTGCAGACTTTGCTGAAACCGGAACGACGCACGCAGCAACCGAAGATTTCGTCAATTATCCGCGATCGATCGACGGTGTAGCCATCTCTGCCTTTATCGAAGAAACACGCGATGGCACACGAGTCAGCATGCGCGCCCGTCAGCCGTCTGCACGCCTCGATCTCATTGCAAAAAACTTCGGCGGCGGTGGCCACCCATCTGCAGCTGGCTTTGCATCAAAGTTTTCACCTAACGATGTCGTCCCCGTCCTCGTGAAAGCCCTACAAAGACCGATACAAAATGATTTCTAGCGGCGTTCTTCCCGCAGGCGCTTTATGTCGTTGTTATTCATCTAGTTAGCTCAAAGACCTGGGCGAAATGGATGCAAAAATGTGGCTTTGCGCGAGTACGATCTGCCGTAGCGTACATAAACGTACGTGAGGCAGTCGACGGAGAGCGAAACGCATTTTGGCGCCATTTCACCCAGGTCTTTGGGTTAAAACGTCATTTCGAGCTCAAACAAGTCTACGCTGAATGGAGCGATTTTACGGCCCTCTTCGGCGGCAGGCGATAGGCGGCAATGCAACGATTCGGGTGTTGCTGTATGCGCGTAGAAATGCACATTTTGCGACAAGGGCCAATTGACTTCAATGCCGTCTTCTTCATTCAGAGAGCGGCACCGCACACGACTTTCCTTAAACTGGCCAAAGGTGTGATTCAAGGTGTCAACGGGGAAGTCGACCTGCTTGGCGAGTGCTTGCTCGAGGCATTTCCGCGCCGGTACGTTCAGGACATAGTGGGCCTGTGTCGTCTGTTCGAGCCAAGGAATGGCCCATTGAAAGTTCCATTGCGGATGCCAATACAGCGTCCGCTCCGTCCGGTTATCGAGCTCCAGGCGCGCCTTCAATGAGAATTCGTTGAAATCATAGGTCAGCGTGCAGAGGCAACGCTCGCCACGTTTTTCCAACCGACATTGACGCTCCGTGAGATGCAAGACTTGAAAGGTTTCGGGAAACTGGCATTCGGTGCAAAAGTCTGCCCACAGGCCATTGTTGTGGCCATTTTCATGAAAAAATAACACGTCCCGCGTCTGTGTATTGCCGAGCAGGAGGTGCCAATTCAACAAGTGGCCCGTCTTCAAATGCACTATAAAGCGCGAGGGCCCACGTTCGATCGTCGCAAGGTCTGTATGCATGACACCCATTCGAGCACGTTTTGGAGATTTATTCAACTTCTTATTGATTGTGGTTCAAATCACAATAATCATTAGCGAAAAACAAGTCATACCGACCGCTTCCCATTTCTAATTGAGGCTTACATGGTCATGTGTGCTCTAATTTAAATTTCACCAAATGGTGAAATCGACTTCCTGAATTTTTAACCGGTCCGCGTCTGCAAGACTCCCTCGATGCGCCATTGGAGAGATTGACGGATCTATGGAGCCGTTTGTGGCGCACTCCTTCTGTATCCGAGAGCGGCTTTGGCTGATTTTTTAAAAAATATTGGATATTGATGAGGGTTTTAAATATTTATTTTTTTGTATTTAATGTCTAATATAGTTTTAAAACAAAAAGTCAAGCTTTTTCGCAATAAATCAGAGATACCAGATTCATAGTCGAAAGGCACAATGCCATAACGCCCAACGCAGCATCAAAGTCGTCGAGTTGCAGCACATAAGCTCGTTGCAGCCCGGCGTGCGGAAACAAAGCTGTCTAGCTATAACGCCCAAGCTAGTTGCAGCCTAGTACAAGAGAATCGAGATTGTTTTTGTGGATTATGTAAATATTAAAAGAGCTTTTGCCTCGCCGAAAATTTTTACGAAAAAGCTTGACTTTTTATAAAAATACTATAGTCGAGTATTTTATCTAAAAACAGCGACAAATCCATTTCAAGCTCTTGTTTTTACAGCCATAGCCGCTCTCGGATGTAGAAGGAGTGCGCCATCAAAGGCTTCCTAGACCCGCCGAGCTCTCTAACGGCGCATCGAGGGCGTGTTGACACACGCAGAGTTGGATGGAGTTGGTACTTGTAATGGCGCATTCAAGGGAGCATCGGAAAACCGATGCGCGGTAATAAAATTTCGCTAATGATTGTGGTTCAAATCACAACAATGCATTGAATATGGGGATTGTTTTTGTTGACAATAACGTTTCTATTTTTACTCTGCCTTCTTGAGTTAAGTGCTTGTGTCGCATCTTTTTACATTACATCTCCGCTCGCTACCACTCTTTTCGTCCGAGTGTTGCACTTCATTGTTTAATTGGCGTGAGGTACATGCGGTACGTGACTTAGCTCGAACGACGAGAGCGCCGCTACCAATTTTGCCAATGTCTTTTTTATGTTAGGAAGTTGTAGAGCTTCCGTGTCATCACCTCAGCCGTAGCGTTTTTGAGAATGTAGGCATAGCCTCTTTCTGCAATGGCCTGCCGTTCTTCTGGATGGGCTAAATAATAGCGAATTTTGTCTTCTAAATCTTTACCGCCCTCAGAGCAGACGACGCCGTCAAGGAGGCCTTTTTCGGACTCGGGAATGCGGTCCGTGATCAGAAACCCCTTACAGGCGAGCACTTCGATGATGCGCAGATTGAGGGCCCCCATATTGACGCTGTCTTGGAGCGTAAAGTTCAAATTGACGCGCGTGTTGCTGTAAAGAATGGGCACTTTATCTTGGTCAATCTTGCCTGTGGCGATTTTCGCCAACTTGCGCTGATACGATTTTCGCCAAAAGAGAAAGGTATTTTTTAGTTTTTTCCTCAAACTCCAGCGCTTCCAGTTGCCAAAAAGCCCCAATTTAAACTGGGTTGCAGGCATGAGATAAAGCGTTGTCCGCTCTTCGCCCTTGATGTCGTTGCCAACATAGGAACAGTCGAACGCGTATGCCGGATCGGCTGCACGCGGATAAAAGTGTTCGGTATCTACTCCGAAAGGCAAATAGATGGCAGGTTCCGGTCTTTGAAGCGATTGGTGCAAATGCAGAAGGGATTCGGCGTGAAAGAGGTAGCCGTCAAAATGCATATTGTAGAGGCTTTGCAGGACATTATGGCCGCCGTCGCCCATGCCATTTTGCAGGTAAAAGATGTGTTTTTTCGCCCAGGCGTGGTTGGGGACCACAATGTTCATGTAAATCATGACGTCGAGTGGCTCTTGAGGCAAGTGATCGGGCGCGTACAAATCGGCCTCTACGCCCGGGTAGCGATTGAGGTATTTGATGCACGACAGGCTCAAAAGCTCTTCGCCAATCACATTGCGTTTGGCGTCCAATGATCCACGATTCCATGCTAGGCAAAATCCAATTTTCATTTTATTAAAGTTTGACAAGATTAAATGAATCCTTGCCGTCGAGCATTTGCCAGCCGAGGGACTGGATTTGGGCGCGGAGGGAGTCCGCGAGGGCAAAGTCTTTTGCTTGTTTGGCTTGCCAGCGTTGGTGAGCGAGTTGGAGGACGGCTTCCGGGGCAGATTGAGGGGCTGCCATCTTGAATCCGAAGAGAAAGAGCAGGGCGCGGAATTCGTGGATTAAGCCAGGAGTGTCGAGGTCCACTTGAGGCAGAGAGGAGAATAGCTCGCCGAGTGCCTGTGGTGTGTTCATGTCATTTTGAATGGCTTCCCAGGTGGGCTTAAAGACGTTCCACTGTGTAAACGGAAATGTGGGTGAGGTGTTGATTTGGGAGAGCTCTGTCCGCGTATGTTCAAGTAGCTTGTGGGCAAACTTCTCAATGCGTGACAGCGCACTTTGAGCGGCGCCCAGGCTGTCGAGCGTGAAGTTGAGCGGCTGCGAATAATGGCCGGAGAGCAACAGATAGCGCACAGAGTCTGTGGAAAAGCCTTGTTTTTCAAGATCTTCGAGCGTATAGAGGTTGCCGAGGCTCTTTGACATTTTCTTGCCATCAACCGTCAGGTGAGTCGTGTGAAACCAATGCCGGACAAAGGGCTTGCCCGTGGCACCTTCGGACTGGGCGATTTCGTTTTCGTGGTGCGGGAAAATGAGGTCGATGCCGCCGCCGTGGAGGTTAAAGGTTTCGCCGAGGTAATGCATGGACATAGCGCTGCACTCGATGTGCCAGCCGGGGCGTCCTTTTCCCCATGGACTTTCCCAAAAAACGTCACCGTCGTCAGCCTTGTGCGCCTTCCAGAGGGCAAAATCGCGGACGTTATCGCGGTCGTACTCGTCGACGTCGTTGACGTGGCCAGCGCTGTTCGTCGACTGCGTCCGGAGATTTTCCGGGCTAAGTTGGGTGAGTTTACCATAATCCTTGTAGGCGGCAACGCGGAAGTAGACAGAGCCATTCTCTACGTACGCCAGGCCGCGTTCGATCAATTTTTGAATCAGCTGAATCTGCTGAACGATGTGGTCCGTCGCGCGCGGTTGCTGGTGCGGCGAGAGCAGGTTGAGCTTGTTGCAGTCGTCGAGGAAGCGCTGCGTCCATTGCTCGGTAAACTTTTTGAGAGACAGGCCCGCTTGCTGTGAGCGCAGAATGGTCTTGTCATCGACGTCTGTGATGTTGCGCACGTGGACGGGCGCGTAACCAGCGAGTTCGAGGGCTCTGCGGAGGACATCTTGCAAAATAAAGGTCCGGAAGTTCCCAATGTGCGCCGGGCCATAGACCGTTGGACCGCAGCAATAAAAGCCAAAGGGCTTTTCCCTGGAAAGTTCCTTGATCTGCCGCGTCAATGTGTCCTTCAAAAACATGCCTCAGAGTACATCAACCGAGCCAAAAAAGTCAAGTTTTAGCGCCCGGCGATTTCACAAAATCAAACCTTAACGATCGAGCAGAAACCTCACTCTAAGGGTGCAAAACGTTGCACTTCATTGTTTCACTGACGACGGTGAGCGAACTAATACATTGTCACTTCGGACTTCTGCATGAGGAAGCGGCGGATTTCGGGAATGGTGTCTTCAACGGCGTCGTCGAGGACGTAGTGGCCAGCGTACTCGTAAATAATTGTTTTGGCGTTTGGGAAAAAGGACTGCCAGCGCTTGAGAAAGACCTTCGTAAAGCAGAAGTCGAGCCCTCCCCAGAGAATGAGAATGGACTTGTGTTGCAGCAGCCAGAGCGTCTCTTCGATCTTTGTGATCGTGTCGTAGCTGCGGTGGTTTGGAGTGAGCGGGATGTCTTTAATAAAATTCCAGATGGCGACGCGGTTGCGCCAGCTGTCGTAGGGAAACAGGTAACCGCGCTTTTCTTCGGCTGTCAGGCCTCGTGGAGCTGCCATGGATGTTGCCATTCTCGCAAACAGATTGAATCCGCGGACCAAGATTGGACCCAAAATGGGCGTTTTGCACAACAGAATGCGGAAAGGAATGGCCGTCGAGTGAAAAGCAGCCGTGTTGAGAATGACGAGGCTCTTCAACCGAGCTGGCCAACGTTGCGCGATGGCCATGCCGATAGCCCCACCCCAATCGTGGACGACGAGGTGGTAGTGCTTGATGTTCAGCGATTCTAAAAGCTCTATCGTGCGTTCGATGTGCTGATCCAGCGTGTAGAGGTCCTCTTGTGGCTTGTCGGAAAGGCCGCAGCCGAGGTGGTCCGGGACGATGCAGCGGTAATATTTTTTGAGCTCTTTAACGAGATTGCGGTAATAAAACGACCACGTCGGGTTTCCATGAAGCATGACAACGACCTCGCCATGGCCTTCATCCAAGTAATGGAGGCGATAGCCAGTGCCTTTAAGCCTGTAGTAATGACTCTCGAAAGACCATTGCAAAATGTCACACGGCGTTCTCGTCGTTCGGGCTAAGTCACGTACCAACGTACGCTCCTGTCGCCCTCGCTTCTCGGGCCTTGCTATAGAGCCATTTTGCAACGGTCTTTCCTTTCGTGTAAGTTGTTAATGCGCAAAAGACCTATGATAAATGTTCTCAAAGTTTGACTTTGCGCGAACACAACCTGGCGTAGCGTACATAGACGTACTTGAGACAGTCGTCGCAGAGAAAAACGAGCTTTCACGGCATTTTGCATAAATCTCTTCCAGGAAAGTATTCTAGCGCCAACATGAGTGAGCTGAGTCCGCTGCCAATGCCGAGCAGGGCGATCTTTTCGCTGACATCGAGGGCCTTCGATTCGAGTGATTTGGCCAGCGTAATGGGCAGAGAAGCCGACCCGATGTTGCCCAGGAGGGTGAATGTCGAAAAGTCTTTGGAAATGTCGAGTGAGAGGGCCTCGTAGAGGCGCCTGAGGTGCTGCTTGCCGACCTGGTGGCAGATGATGCGTGACGGCGTCAATTCATTCCAGCCAGATGTCTTTTTAAACTTGTTCCAAGCTCGTTTGGCGACCTGTATGCCAGCCTCCAGTAGTTCCTCTGCGTGCGTCTGCATGGCGAGGCCATCCTCGTCGCTCCCCTCGCAGAGATCATTGACACTCGTATCGGTCTCGACGCAGGCATTTAGAATCGACAGGGCCGGCTTTGGGGCTAAATCTTTGTGTGTGATCATGGCCGCAACGGCGCCTGCCCCAATGGTCAAATTGGCGAAAAACGGCTTGATTTGCTTGCGCGAAAGGTGAGGCTTGAGGAGCTCTTTAAGCGTCCACTCCTGTAATGGCCGGCCATTTTCTCCAGAAACGATCAGCGCCGACTGGATTTGGCCACTCTCGATCATGCCAGCCGCGAGCACCATGGCGTTTAAAAAGCCCAAACAGGCGTTGGAGACGTCGAGGATTTGCGTGCGGCTCGTCAATTGCAGGTTTTTGTGGACATAGGCGGCCGTTGATGGCTCGACGCGATCGCGGCAAACAGACGCATTGATGAGCATGTCAACCTTGTCCCGAGAGACGCCACTGATGTCAAACAGCTTTTCGGCGGCCAGAGAGGCGGCCTTCGACGGCTTCAACGACTTTGGCCAAAATCGGCGCTCGAGAATGCCCGTCATGAGCTCCAATCGCCCAAATGGCAACTTCAAACGCTCATAGAGCGGCGCCAACACCATTTCGACGGCGGCTGATGTCCACGTCTCCGCTGGCAACTCATAGGCAATGGATTCAATGACTACATTTAAAAACTTCATGATTGAAAGCGGAGACGACGGTTTTGTCGAAATAGTTGATGTCCATTCCGGCGTTGACGACGATGGCCTGTGCGTTGATGCCACTGGAGGCGGTGCTCAGGAGAAAGAGGGCGGTTTTGGCAACCTCTTCGGTCTGGACAGCTTTTTTGCGAAACGTCAGCTGCTCTGCAAAGAGGTAGTTGTCCAAAAAGCCGGGAATGCCTGCCGACGCGCTCGTCTTGAGCGGGCCAGCGTTGACGGTGTTGAAGCGGACACGTGTGTCGGCGCTGAAAGACTGGGCTAAAAAGCGTATGCAGCTGTCGAGGGCGGCCTTCACTGGGGCCATGTAGCCGTAACTTTCGGCCGTCACTTGCGATGAGATGCCAATGGCGACCACGGAGGCATCGGGATTTAGGAGCGGCTTGAGAGCGTTGCTGACTTCGACCAATGAAAAGGCTGAAATCTGCATGGCTTGGAGGAAATCGCGGCGTGGCGTCTCGTGGAACGGCTTACCCGTGTAGTTGGCAAACGCGATGGAATGCACAATGCCATCGAGTGGGCCAACGTTGTCCCTTATCGAATGCGCCAAAGAGGCGACATCGGCCTCCTTTTCGACGTCGCAAACGAAGAGCGGCTCTGTGACCTTTCCCAAGAGCGACTTTAGGCGTTCCTCAGAGCGCACACTGTAGGCAACACGCGCCCCTGCAGCCATCAATAAGTGCCCGATGGCCCATGCTACGCTCTTCCGATTGGCCAAGCCCATGACCAGGAAAGTTTTGCCCTCTAACGCTAACATATTTATTAAAACCGATGCCCATGGCCCACCGCGCTCTCGTCGTTCGGGCCTTGCCGTTCATTGTTTCAACAGTCTTACTTCTTGTAAGTTGTTCATTTGCAAAGACCGATGTAAAAATGGATGTAAAAATGTGGCTTTGCGCGAGTACGATCTGCCGTAGCGTACATAGAGGTACGTGAGGCAGACGGCGCAGCGCGAAACGCATTTTTGCGCCATTTTACATTGGTCTTATTATTCGTTATTAACTAGAGCCAGTGCAAAGTCAACGGTCAAAACAGTCTTTTTATCTTTTTCGATGCGTCCAGAGAGAAAGAAAAACTGTCCAACCGTCTCCTTGAGCTCGACAGACATCGTGACGGTTTCGCCCGGGAGAACTCTGCGCTTGAATCGACTGTCCTGAATGCGAGACAAAATGGGTGTTTTGCCAGACAAACCATCGCCTTGAGCCTTCAAGCGCTCAACGAGCAGGATGGCTGCCGTCTGAAACACGCTCTCGCACATGAGGACGCCGGGAAGGATCGGATTTTCTGGATAGTGGCCGCGGAAAAAGTCCTCATCTGCCCTCCAGGTCTTCTCGGTGAGAATCGTTGTTTCGGTCATCTCCAGAACCCGATCGACAAAGAGAAATGGCTCTCTATGGGGGATGTATGCTTTTATATCAAGACTCATGGTGCTCCCCGTTGGCTTGTGGAAATCTCAGGACCATACGCGTGTACTTGCCGGCTGCCGATTCGCACCAGATTTCGCCCTTGATCGCCTGCATCGCGCTTTTGCAGAAGGATAGACCTAGGCCTGTGCCGCTGTTTTCGAGCGTTGTAAACTTTTCAAAAATGTACTCCGCGTAGCGTGGATCGAGGCCAATAGCGTCATCTTCGACGTAGAGATAGTGGTAGCGCTCATGCGACTCGGCCCAAATCTTGATCCGACCTTTGCCGGCAGACTGGATGGCCTTGAGGGCGTTTTTGATGAGGTTTTGCAACGTGTGAATGAGAATAATCTCGTTGCCCAAGAAAGAAAGTGCCGGAATGGCGTTGATTTTCAACAAGGCGCGTTCCTTGTCTGTCTTGAAGGGGAAGGTCTCGAGGGCCTGTTGAACACAATTATCGAGTGTCAGCCGCTTGGTTTCGAGCGTCAGGCGCTTGGAGCCCTTAATGTTGTCGAGCAATAGCCGAATCGCCTGTTCGGTGTTGTGCGTGATCTGCATTTGTTGCTCGAGGTTGCGGAGTGACTTTTCCAAAGTAAGGCGGAGCTCGGCTGTCTCTCCACGTCCGACCGTTTCCAGGAGCTGCTTGGTCTGCTGGGCAATCATACTGATGGCCGCTGTAGGCGTTTGAAACTCGTGGGCGACCGTTCCAGCCATCGACTCCGCTGACTCCAGACGGCCCGCCTCGCGTTCCTGCTTTTTGCGTGAAAAGATCATGCCAGCCGTCAAACTGAACAGCGCCATGTAGAAAAAGAGGTGTAGGTCCTCTGGTGGAATGTTTTTAAAGAGTGGCACAGACGTGGTTCCAGTCGGCGCAAAGCGTTCAGCGATGTCATGGACGTAATAGCCCAGGGCCGATCCTACCAGCGTCAATCCCAGAAAATAGCGCCAATCGACCAGCAGCACGAGAAACAACAGCGCCAACACGACACTCAACAGTGCCTTGAGAGACGCCCCCGTGTCGAGAATGTTGTAAGTTACCATGAATGGCAGCCCAAACATCAGCGAAAAATGCCAAAATAGCGGCCACCAGCGCCACAACGATTGCGGCCATTTCTCACGCAACATCGCCATCATCGCGAGCGCACCCGCAAAAATACGAATCGTCATCCACACATCGTAGTGTGTTTCCGTCCGCTCCCACATAAAAAACGGCGTCACGATGATCAGAAACATGAAAATCGCGTAAACGGCGCTCTGTTCGCCATAATTTTTGACCGAGCGCTCCGAGGCCGATCGCAGGTTTTCGAGTGTCGGCAAGTAGGCATTAAACTTCAGGCTCCAATATTGGCGCTTGCGGGAAACGGTCTTGCGGAAGTCGTTGCTACCGCAGTACAGGACCTTGCCAACGAGCTTTTTCCAGCACCAGCGCGGCAGATTCCACCAATTAAAAAATAGCAATGCGTTGAATAACATGCCAGGCAAGAGGGGGTCCCAGGAATAATTTGGCGTGATATACCTCTTCCAGAAAAAGACCAAGACCGCCCCACCGATGGCCGCCAAAAAGAGTCGGTAGGTCTTTGCCTTATATCCCATCAATGTCGCCAATAGCGGAGGCACCATAATCGGCATCCAGAAGGTCTTTGCGTGCAAAACAATGTCCATTAAGTGCTTCAACTCGAGCGACATGTAAATGCCCAACAAGCCAATTACGACCGAAAATAAACGCGTCACTAGCACCTCTTGCTTTTCTGAAAACTTCTTCTTTTTTATTGGCTGCAGAACGTCGTGAATGAAGGCGATGCAGCCGGCGTTCAATTGTGAGTCCGCGCTCGACATGATAACCGCTATAATACCCGCCATACAGAGTCCACGCATGCCGATGGGTACAAAGTTGTTGATGAGGTATGGAAACGTCATGTCTGAATTGAGCTGCGGGTTGAGGACGAGCGCAATCAAGCCTAATAGCCCCGCGAGCATGACCATCGGGAATTCCATAAAGCCGCTGATGCGAAAGGCACGTTTAGCCTGGTCACCGTTTTTGGCCATCAGCAGACGTTGCATAATGCCTGGGTGCATGCTGGGTATGCAGAAAACAAAGAGAACTGGAAAGTATTGTCGCCATGTCGCGGTGTCGGCTACCAACTTCAGGTGATTCGGGTAGTTCGCCTTCAACTTGGCTATCAGACCATCCAGCATGCCGACTGATTGTAGGCTGTCACCGCAGAGAATGGGAATGGCTATCAGCATTATCGCGAATTGAAAGACGTCCGTAAACGTGACTGATCGCACACCGCCAAAGGCCGTGTAAAAGATGACGATGCCAAACCCAATGAAAATACCGTAGAGCGGCGATACTCCCAAAATAAACTGCGAAACATACCCTATGGCCCCAATCTGCGCGCCTACCAGGCCGCTCGTGTAGAGAAAAGAGGTTATGCCAGTCAAGACCTGCGCCCCCTTCCCATAGACCGCGCCCATGACTTCACCTGCGGAAATTGCGTTGGCGTAGCTCTTGAAGTTGGGTGTCAGAAATTCGGACACAAACAGCATTGCAAACCCGTGCGATGCCCTCACAAAAACAAATAACAAGCCGGTTGTGAACGCCTTTTGCGCGGTCCCCGTCAGGTTGTCTCCACTGATAATCGTCGCGTAAATAGTCGCAACGAGCACGATCGTCGAGAATTCCTTGTTTCCCACAGCGTATTCCCGGACGTTTCGGATGTTTCTGCCCTTGATGTAGCCAATCCAGAGCGTTATCAACAAATAAATGCCGACAATTGTTATATCAATAGGATGTAAGTTCATTCTTTTGCTCGATTAAAAAATCACCTTACGAATATTTTAACAAAAAAGCAAGGAAATATTTTTTTGGGGGTTCGCCAATTACCTCAATCATTAGCGAAATTTTATTACTGCGCATCGGTTTTCCGATGTGCTCTGGAATTAAACCTCACACTCCGCGTGTGACAACACCCCCTGAAAGGTCTAGAGAGTCGTTCCGACGCGAGCCGACAAGCCTCGCGAAACACATTTTTGCGCTATTTTGCACTGGTTTTTAGTGAAACTTTTCGTGGACGACATTGCCGTTGTGCGTAATCAGACACTGTTTGAGGAAGTCATCCGATGGCGAAAGGTTAACCTGTTTGGTTTCCTTGGACCAAAAATGTTCAAGGAAGTTGGTAAGGTTGGATGAAAACATCTGCGTGGCGTGATTAGGGAGGTTGCCCTCGGCATTTCCGATACCGAGAATGCGGACGCCGTTTGGCAGTGTAACGACTTCGTTGAGCCGAGAGCCTTCGACGTTGCCACCGCTTTCGACGGCGAGGTCGATGACGATGGATCCCGTTTGCATGACGTCGAGCATGGCCCGTGTGATGAGTGTTGGCGCCTTTCTGCCAAAAACCTTGGCAGTCGTGATGACGACGTCTGATTGCGAGCAAACCTTTGCCATGGCGTCACGTTGCTTTTGGATCTGTTCGGGCGTGAGCTGTTGTGCGTAACCCTGGGCGGTTTGGCCAGTGTCGCCGAGATCGATCTTCACAAAACGGGCGCCTAGAGACTTCACTTGCTCTTCGACGACCGACCGTGTATCAAAGGCTTCGACGCGCGCCCCGAGGCGTTTGGCTGTCGCAATGGCCTGCAGCCCAGCTACACCGACGCCGACAATGAAATATCGAGCTGGTTGGAGCGTTCCAGCGGGTGTCATCATCATGGGCAGCACCTTATTGAGTTCTGTGGCGGAACGGAGGACGGCGTAATAGCCAGCGAGGTTGGCCTGCGAGCTGAGGACGTCCATCTTTTGAGCCAAGGTTGTTCGCGGAATCATCTCCAAACTGACGGCCGAAATCTTTGCTGCAGCCAAGGCCTGCAATAGTTCTTTCTCATTAAATGGGTCCAAAAAGCTGAGTTGCCACGTACCAGGCTGCATCAGGGCTATGTCTTCATGGCTCGGCTTGTTGATGCGCAAAACGACGTTGGCCGCTCTTAGGGCTTCCGCGCGGCTTGAGCAGACAACGGCCCCCATGGCCTCGTAAGCGGCGTCAGGGAAGTCGCTCTTCGCTCCCAATCCCGCTTCAATAGAGACCTCCAATCCTAGGACTTTGAGTTTTTTAACACCCTGAGGGTCCAACGCGGCCCGCGTCTCCTGACCCATTTCTTTTGGAACAAATACGTGCATACAGCTAAAAAGTTACCATCTTTTTTGAAAATGCAAAGCAAAATCATCTGATGTTAAATTGTATTGATGTTTTTTCACAGCCAAAGCCGCTCTCGGATGTAGAAGGAGTGCGCCACAAACAGCTCCATAGACCCGCCGAGCTCTTCCGGGGCGCATCGGAAAACCGATGCGCAGTAATAAAATTTCGTTAAGGATTGAGTGTAATATGGTTCTTGAAGCATTCCGCATTGCCTTTTAGAAAAGATTGGCCAATATTTGCTTTTGTTTGGAAGGAATATCTTTTCAAATAAACGCAAAATAAATGTGGGCAGGGCCTGTTTGTCATGCCGAGTGGGTCAAGGGGCGAGAAACCCACAGTTAAGGAGATTTATGCTATATCGGTTGGCAGAATATGAACACCTATGGGGGCCCTTAAGGCTCTTTCGGTACTTGACGTTTCGGAGCTTTTTAGCGATGTTAACGGCCTTGTTGGTGACCTTCGTGGTGGCGCCGATTTTGTTTCGTTGGCTGAGGCAAAAGAAGCTGGAACAGGTATTTCGGGAAAAGTCGGAGGTGCGGGAGTTAGCTGACTTACACGCGTCGAAAAAGCACACGCCGACGATGGGTGGGCTGGCGATTTTTGCTGGCGTGGTGGTTTCGACCTTGTTGTGGACGGACTTTAATGTCTACGTGGGCTGCAGTTTGTTTGTTTATGCGTACTTGACGTTGATGGGGTTTGCGGACGACTACCTCAAGGTTTTCAAGAAGAACACGAAGGGCTTGCCGGGCTACCTCAAGTTGATTTTGCAGGCCGTTCTGTGTTTTATTGTCTTGTGGATGCTCTTTGGGAACGCCTCCAGCGTCGTCGAGATGGGGCAAATTTGGGTGCCTTTTCTGAAGGCTCCGGTTTTGATAAACGCGTCGATTGGCCTGCTCTTTGCCTTTCTCTTTTTAATTTTGGCTGGCTCGAGCAACGCGATCAACCTGACAGACGGCATTGATGGGCTGGCGATTGGCTGTACGATTGCTGCCGCGCTGACCTATGCGATTTTTGCCTACATTGCAGGAAACGTTATTATCGCCAACTACCTCTCGGTGGGCTACGTGCCAGGGGCGGGCGAATTGACGATTATTTGCGTGAGTTTGGTTGGATCGGGACTGGCCTTTCTATGGTACAATGCGCACCCGGCGGAGGTCTTTATGGGGGACACCGGTTCGCTAGCGCTCGGCGGGCTGATCGGCATCATCGCCTTTCTCGTGCAGCAGCCACTGACGCTGATTCTCGTTGGAGGCGTCTTCGTGATGGAGGCCGTTTCAGTGATTTTGCAAGTAGGCTCTTTCAAGCTGACGCACAAGCGCATTTTCAAGATGGCGCCGATTCACCATCATTTTGAGCTCAAGGGCTTGTCGGAGATCAAGGTAGTCATTCGCTTTTGGATTTTGGCCTTGTTGTTTGCCTTGATTGGCCTGGCGACGCTTAAGTTGCATTGATCTATGCTGGTCTTATCAGAAAATTTTGATGCATGCTGGTCTTCAACGCTCCTGCCATGGTTCTATGAGGCGCGACATGCGTTGCTTGAGGGTCGGCCGTCGATTGTAGTGGTGCCGTACCAGACGACCGCTCAGTTTCTCAAAGAGAGGCTGCTGGAGGCGCACCTTTCGACCCTCGGCATTCATTTCTGGACGCCCAAACAACTGCGATCTTTTTTGTGGGAGCACGTTGGGAAGACGGCCCGCATTGCACGTCGGAGAGACCTACAATTTTGGCTATCGTGTGTTGCTGAAGAGCAGGACAACGTCTTTGCAGAGGGCTGCCGTCGCGACACGGAGAGTTTTTTAAACGCGTGGATGGAGTTAGATGCCAGCGAAAACACGCTTGATCTCGATGGCTTCGCAGATATCGACAACGCCTTGCGAGCCGCATTGGAGCGTCAAGGGCTGGTCACTGTGGCGGAAAGTCAGCGTCAGCTCACGCAGATCGAGACAAGGCCAATTCATCGGCTGTTGTGCTATGGGTTTTCGGAGAAGAACAAGGAGTTTTTGATGCTCCTGATCGCCGGTGTACGGGCGTCAACGGAGGCTCACCTGGTCTTCCTGAAGGCCTTTGACGATTCCGCCTGGGAGCGTGCCTTGGGGCGTTTTTTTGGCCAGCCGACGCTCTTAGAGCAGCGCGGTCCGTTGCGAGACTTTGCCGAGAGCCTCTACGTCAAAGACGCTCAGCCGGTCGAGCGTCCGCCGCTCCTCTTGTGCGCCGAAAACACACAGGCCGAGGCGGACATCATTGTGCAGACCTTGTTTGAAAAGGGCGTTGGCCGCGTCGGTATTGTTTTTCCAGACAAGTCGCTCGCCCTGACGCGCGAAGTGGCCCTGCGACTTGAGCGAGCAGGCATACCGCACTCCAACACGATTGGCTATGCGGTTACAGCTGTGTTTGCGGAAAAGCTGAAGGCCTGGATCCGCCTGCAGAGCGAGCAGACGATCGATGCCTGGCTGCATTATGCCAAAACCCTCAACGTCCCACAAGCCTTTGAAAAGGAGCTCCAAAAGGCCTACAAGCACACCTTTTCGGAGCGCCTGGACGTATTGTGTTCGTTTGCGCATGTCCAGATTTCGTTGATTCCAGGCCGCGATTCCTTTAAGCGCTTTTGGGAAACGGCTAAAAAGCACCTTCTGGTGTGCGCCCTCGACGCCGACACATTACAAATGGCCGATGCTGAGGCCGCCAACCTGCTCGAAACACGTCTGTCCAGGCACCATTTTCTCTTTTGGCTCGAACAACAGGTGTTTGAAAAAGAAAAGGTCCGCGGCGAGATCGGCCGGAAGCCCTTTGCGCACTGTTTCTTGATTAGCGCTGACGAGGCTGTCCTGCAGTCCTGGGACACGCTTATTCTGGCCCATTGCAACAAGGGTAGCTGGCCAAACGACTCGGAGCCCTGGGGTTTTCTCGACAACGCAACCATAGACTCCCTCAACGCGCGTTCCAGGCGAGAAGGACGCCCCTATGTCATTTCCAGCGGCCTCGACTGCGAGCGCATCGACCGGTCGACATTTCTCTCGCTCTGCTCATTGCCGCAATCGCTGGTGATCACTTACGCGAAAAAGAACAACGCCCTCGACGCCGACAGCCTGTCGCTATCGCCCTTTCTTTCCGCTTCAAAGCTCACTCCCCAATCGCGTAGACTGACGTTTCTGCGACCATCAACGTCTACAACAGCATTTACCCATACAACTCGCACCTATTCTCTCGACAAGCCCTTTAACTCTTTCAACGTGGCGCTATCAGCCAAGGTATGGGAAGAGGTATTCTCTCGCCCTTCACAGGTCTGGTTCTTTTCTATCCTCAAGCTTCCAAAGCCCTTTACAGGCGTCGAAAACTGGGAACGAATGGCCCTCGGCGAGTGGATACACGATTGGATCGCCCTTACGCCAGGCATACAGTCCAAGCCCAGCCATTCAGATTGGTTGAAGTCGATTGAAACCAAGGCCCTCAAGCGGCGGTCTGAGGTGGAGCGCGCTTACGCAGCTTCACGCGCAACGCTGCCAGAATATTGGCTCTGGCAGTGGCAAGAAAGCTTACAAAAAGTTAAGAAGCTCGCCGCGACGCTTGCCGACACGTCCTTTCGATCATGCGCCTCAGAATACGCCATTGAAGGCTCCGTTGAGGGCATCCCGATTCGTGGACGCATCGATTTTCTCTACGGCGATTTAGAAAGCAACTGGGATCAGGCCGACGTGACGGTCGTCGACTTCAAGACCGGCAGCGATGCCCCCCTCAAGCTCTCCCAGATCGAATGCGGCACGGGACTGCAATTGGCCCTCTACGCGTTTCTGTTGCGCGAAAAGGGAGTCCAACGCCCCTCAGCCAGCATCCTAAAGCCCGAAGGCTCCCTATCGCCCCTCCCCTTCACAGATCGCCTCTCGATCCTCGACCGCATGAAGGCCATCACTCTCTCCGGCACTCTCGGCCCCACACCCACCGAAAACACCGAACACGAGCTCTACCCACTGTGTTATCGCATTTAAGTCGTTTCCCTCAACGCGCCAGACGCCAGAAAGCCATCTATTCGGTAAATTTGTAAAGTCAATTTAACAAAAATACGGTAAATTTGTAAAGTGTTGGCGATCTTATGTCTTCAGCTGAGGTCCACGGGGTCGACATCAAAGACGTCTATAACGTCTGGATCGGAGGTGAACTTGGAGCGGATGGCGAGGATTTTTTGCAGCGTTTGGGAGACGTTTGGCGTGAAATACCAGACGTGGACACGGTAAAAGTCTTTGATTTTCTCGAGCGGTGCGGGCGCTGGGCCACGGATTTCGATCTTCTCTGGCAGGGACGCCTCCAACGTACGCACCCACTGTTCCGCAACAAAGGTAACCTTTTCCTGATTGTGACCGCGAAAGAGGTGGCGAATGAGGTGACGGAACGGCGGGTAATGAAATTCCTTGCGCTGTTCGAGTTCTTGTTCGAGAAAGCCGTCAAAGTCGCTGCGCTTGGCGAACTGAATGGGATCGCTGTAGGGCGTACAGGTCTGGATGACGACCTCTCCCGCCTTGTCTCCACGACCCGATCGACCCGCGACCTGCACAATCAGCTGAAAGGTGCGCTCGGCGGCGCGAAAGTCCGGCATTTTCAGTGAAATATCGGCATCGACGAGGCCAACCAACGTGACATTGGGAAAGTCGAGGCCCTTTGCGATCATCTGTGTACCGATGAGAATGTCGATTTTGCCAGCGCGGAAGTCGGCGAGGGTCTTGCGGAGGGCATCCTTTTGCGTGCTGTCGGTGTCGACTCGGACAACCCTAGCCTTGGGCAACATCTTTTGGACGACGTCCTCGACTTTTTGTGTCCCAAAGCCGCGCCAACGGATCTTGTCCGAAGCGCACTGCGGGCAGCACTGGGGCGCACGTTCCGAAAAGCCGCAAATGTGGCATTTTTGGAGGTCGTCTTGGCGGTGAAAGGTCAGGGCGACGCTGCAACACGGGCAAGTCGCGACAAACCCGCAATCGGGGCAGAGCAGGCTCGTCGAATAGCCGCGGCGGTTGATAAAGAGAATCGATTGCTCTTTGCGTTCAAAGCGGTCAAAGAGCTTGCTGGCGAGCGTCCTGGAAAGGAGCGCCGCATTTTTAAGCCGCTCCATCTTCATGTCTACAATGTGAATCAGCGGCATTTGGCGATCGTCGACGCGCTTGGTTAGGCGATTCAGGCAATAGTCTTTGTGTTTGACGTTGTACAGCGATTCAAGGGATGGCGTCGCGGAGCCGAGAATGCAGACAGCCTTGTTGAGGTAGGCTCGGTAAACGGCGATGTCGCGGCCATGATAACGCGGGTTTTCGGATTGCTTGTAGGCGGGCTCGTGCTCCTCGTCGACGATGACGAGCTTGATGTTCTTGAGGGGCGCAAAAATGGCTGAACGAGCGCCAACCACCACCGACGACTTCCCTGTAGCCAACGCATGCCAGGCGTCAAAGCGTTCTCCGTTAGACAGAGAGCTGTGCCAGACGACCGATGATAGCCCGTGCAGCTCCAATCGCGATTGTAAGCGTCCAACCGTCTGCGGCGTCAAGGCAACTTCTGGCACCAAAAAAACCACGTCGCCACCCATCTCCAAAACACGGTGGATCGCCCGCAAGTAAATTTCCGTCTTCCCCGAGCCAGTAACGCCATGCAACAAGTGTGTCCTATAAACACCCGCATCCAGACTACTAAAAATCGAGTCGAGCGCCGTCTCTTGTTCGTGCATCAGGCGAAGAGGCGTGTGGGCCGCCACGCGTTCACTGTTGGCCGCCTCGTCCACGTAAGGGTTGCGGTCCACCGAACGCTCGGTCTCTAAAAACAGCCCCTTCTCCACCAAGGCCCGCAAAATACCCTCGCCGATACCCCTCTCATGGACCAACGCCGACTTCACCAACGGACCGCCCAGAAGCGCTTGATAGGCCTCTGCTTGACGCGGCGCTCGTCGTTGCAAGACCTCCAGTTCGGCCTCCGTCAACACTTTCGTGATCGACAGCACCTTTTCATAGCGGAAACGGCCCTCTTGACGCACTACCGCCGGTATGATCGTCTCAAACACTGAGTCCAGCGAACACGCGTAATAACGTTGCATCCAGTAGGCCATCGAAAGGGTGTCCGGCGTCACTACAGGCCAATCGTAGACAACGGCGTTGACCGACTTCAGACGACTCGGGGCGTCCGGCGCCGTCTCCACCACAATGCCCAAACACTCCCGATTCCGTAAGGGTACCTTTACCAGCGTCCCAAACGGCAACGCGCGCTCAAAGGTGTAGCTCAAGCGGCGATCAAGGCCCGTCAAAGGCTGTACCGTCACGATGCTCATACCGCCTTCCAACGCGCCCGCAATACCAAATAAAGGCCAAATATCAGCGAAAATAACGAGTAAAATTGCCCCCGCGTCAGGCCGATAATCAGCGCCGCGTCGGGCTCACGGAAACATTCCACCACGATTCGCGCCACCGAATAAAGTATAAAGAACTCGCCAATCAACTGCCCGGGCCGCTCTTTGATTACCCGTGTTCGCCAAAACCGCCACTGCAAATACACAAACGGAATTAGTCCCTCCAGGATCGCCTCGTAGAGCTGCGACGGGTGCCTCGGAGAAATCAACGCTAGCGGCGTCCCCGGCATGCTGTTTGGGAAAATCACCGCCCAGCTAACATCCGTCACACGCCCCCATAACTCCCCATTCACGAAATTCGCTATCCGCCCAAAAAATAACCCCGGCGTCGCCACCGTACCCAAAATGTCTCCTAAAAAGAAAATACTGTACCCGTACTTCTTCGAAAACCATAGCAACACCACCGCTACCCCCAAAATCCCCCCGTGACTCGACATCCCACTGATCCCGCCATCCCAAAATTTGAAAAAAATCCACGGCTCCTTCATGAAATGTAAAAAATCATAAAATATCAAATACCCCAATCGCCCCCCGACCAATACCCCAACCACTAAGGCCGATAATAACTCTCCCTCCACCTCCTTCGTCCACCCCACTCTGCCTTCCCTCCGATACCAACCCAACAACCCCCAGCCCACTAAAAATCCCACCAAGTACGCCACCCCATACCAACGTATACCACTTATCACAAAATATTCCGGAAATTTTATCAGAAATGGATCTATATTATGTATATAATGCATGGGTGTAGATGGAAAAACCTTTTTTGAAAAAAAGGCTTCTCCAAACCTCTTCCAAAAAACTTTTTAGCGAAACAACAAAAGGCGTACCGCCTTTTGTTATTTCGCAATAAAAGTGTTTGGCGGAGGAGTTTGAGGAACCACTTTTATTCTATAAAAGGGGTTTCTCAATTAATAGGGTAAGGGATATTTAGAAGTAAGGGATTGAACGAGAGGGATAGCAGATTCTGGGGAGGAGTTGAGGGTGAGGGAGATCGCTTGGGCGACGGTATCCATATCGGACTCGGTGAATCCGCGTGAAGTGACGGCTGGGGAGCCGAGGCGGATGCCGCTGGCGAGGAATGGGCTACGGGTTTCGCCGGGGATGGTATTGCGGTTGGTTGTGATGCGGGCGAGGTCGAGTTTATCTTGGGCCTCTTTGCCGGTGAGGTCGGGGTGGGACTTGCGGAGGTCGATGAGGAGGAGGTGGTTATCGGTGCCGCCGCTGACGACAGAAAAGCCGCGTTGGGAGAGTCCTCGGGCGAGGGAGCTGGCGTTGAGGACGACCTGCTGCATATATTGGCGGAAAGAATCTTTCTGAGCTTCGTGGAAGCAGACGGCCTTAGCGGCGATGACGTGCATGAGGGGTCCGCCCTGGGTGCCGGGGAAGATGGATGCGTCGATTTGTTTGGCAAAAATTTCGCGGCAGAGAATGAGTCCGCTGCGCGGTCCACGTAGGGTCTTATGGGTAGTGGTTGTGACGAAGTCGGCGTGGGGAATGGGCGATGGATGAAGTCCGGTAGCGACGAGGCCGGCGATGTGGGCAATATCGGCCATGAGGAGGGCATTGACAGCTTTAGCGATTTTGCCCATGCGCGCGAAGTCGATGGTGCGTGGGTAGGCGGAGGCGCCGACGGTGATTAATTTCGGATGATGTTCTTTGGCGAGGGACTCGAGTTGGTCGTAATCGATGCGACCTGTCTCGACGTTGACGCCGTAATGGACAACTTTATAGAGGTGACCGCTGATATTTTTCGGGTGACCGTGAGTGAGGTGGCCGCCGTCCTGGAGGCTCATGGTGAGAATGGTATCACCGGGCTCCAAAAACGCGTTGTAAACAGCGACGTTTGCCTGTGTTCCCGAGTGAGGCTGGACATTTGCGTGTTCGGCTCCGAAGAGGGCCTTGGCTCTGTCGATGGCGAGCTGTTCAACGACATCGACGTTCTGACAGCCGCCGTAGTAGCGTCGCTTCGGGTATCCTTCGGCGTACTTGTTGGTCAAGACGCTTCCCGTGGCCTCCAAGATAGCCGGTAAGGTAAAGTTCTCTGACGCAATCAGTTCGATATGATCTTCCTGTCGGCGAATTTCTGCCTGAATGGCCTGAAAAATTTCCGGATCCAACTCCTCCAACGTTGCATTGTTTAAGTAACCCTTCATAAGGGTTATCTTTTTATTATCATGAGTCAACAACGTCAAGTCATAAGCGCGCGATAAACTGGGCCAAGTTGGCGAGCGATTGATTGAAGGCCCGGACGACGGATGGAGCATCTTTGGTATTACAGGGGATATCGAAGGCGATGTACTGCCACGTTTGCGTCTTTTGTTGCAGGCAGACGTTTGCCCGGACGACGACTTTTTGTGCGTTTTGGTCGGGAATGAATTCCAAGAACTGGATAGAAATCAGATTTTTCTGAGTCTCCGCGTTGGCGTACTGGTAGGAACAGACTGGGACGTTGGGCCGGAGGGCGTGGAGGTTTTCCATGAGGACGCGGCGGACGGCTGCGGAGAGGGGCTCGCTCCAGCGTTGAAACTCGTGAAAGGCGACGCGTGAATCGGTGCCAAGGACGGCGATTTTGGGGTTATTGGCGTACTCGGGCAGGTCGATGCGGCCGAGAACAAGGGCTTCACCGTCGTCGCGGCTGACGGCATTTAGAGGCGTCGATTCCAGCTGGTAGCATTGCGATGGGTCGCGCTGAGCCTTGAAGTTAAAGCAGCCCGAGAGGAGTAAACAAATGAGCGAAAGGAGTTTGAGATGGTTTTTTTTCATAAAAGTCATTCGTGAGGCCGTCGGGTGAAGCGCGAAACGAGTTTTCACGCGATTTTGAAGCGTCGCTCATGGCATCGGTTTGCCGGCTAGAAGAGCACTGGGATTACGTTCCAGAAAGTCAGCGAGGCTACGAACGGCTCTAGCGGCCTCGCGGATGGATGAGAGGGCCTGTTCGAGTTCTGAACCGACAGCTGCGTTTGGAGAGAAAGTATTTTCGAGGCTGCCAAAGACGCGTTTAGCCTGGTCGAGGACGGTGTTCATTTTCTGAGAGAGGGTGGCCAATTCTGTTTGGGCGCTTGAGGAGAGTTTGTCCATGTTGGTGATGGCGCTGCGCAGGGCGGGAGATTTTAGGACTTCGTTAAAGGACTCACCGGCCTCGAGGAAGGTGCTGTTGATTTTGGCAAAATCGACCTCTTTGAGGCCGCCATCGAGGGTTTTGGCGATGGACTCCATACGGCGACCGATGCCTGGCCAATTGATGTGGTTGAGCTTTTCGAGAATATCGGAGAGAGATTTCCAGATTTCACCGAGGTCGGAGGCGATGGTAGGAATGCGGAGGTAGCCCATACGGCGGCGGACATCGGTGTCTTCGATGGTGTTAGAAAAATAGTCGAGTTCGATAAAGAGGCGGCCAGTGACGTAGCTTTGGTAAGTCAATTTGGCGCGCAGGCCCTTGTTGATTTGAGCTAGAAGGATCTCTTCGTTGCCGAGATTGAAGACATTGCCCTTGTCGGTCTTGAGGGCGGACTTTTCGATTTCGATCAAAACGGGGGTGGAGCCTAGAGAATCTTGTTTGTTGAAGTGCAGCAAGATGGCGCTGACTTCGCCGATGCGGACGCCGCGAAACTTGACGGGGGCGCCGACCTCGAGGCCGTTAATGGACGTTGAAAAGTTGAGGAGAAAGTGTTCTTTTTTTGAGAAAAAGCGGCCCGACCCCAAGACAATTAGGGCAAGTATCAGCAGCCCGAGCGCTCCAATAATGAAAACACCGATCAGGGTGGGTTGGACTCTTCTAGAAGCGTTGTCTTGCATTGGTCTTTTCAAAGAATACAAGAAAAGCGCCCCCAAGGTCAACATAGAAATGCGGAAGCACTTTTGGCCCTCGATCCTCAGTGACCGATACCTCTGTTTCATGCCGCCAGAATTGATATACAAGTGTGAAAACGAAGTTTCACACCCTTTCCGCAAATGATCTTTTTAGCGCTTGGAGAACTGGAAGCGTTTACGTGCGCCTGGCTGACCGGACTTCTTACGTTCTTTCATGCGTGAGTCACGCGTGAGGTGGCCTTGTTTTTTGAGGGCTGAACGCAATTCGCCGTCCATAGACTGGAGGGCACGAGCGATACCGTGTGCAATGGCGCCGCTCTGGCCGGAGTTGCCTCCGCCCTTAACATTGACAGAGACATCGACAGAATCCTTCATTTCAACCGTCTTTAACGGGGCAGTCGCCTCATTGATCCAAGACTCCGATTGATTGTATTCAGCAATCGCGCGGTCATTGACGACAATTTTGCCGCTTCCTTTAGACAGGCGAACGCGGGCAACGGACGTCTTGCGACGACCTGTACCGAGAAATTCATCAGATTTTTTCATAGATTAGGCTTGAAAGGATTCGGGTTGTTGAGCGGAATGCGGGTGCTCTTCGCCGGCATAAATTTTCAGCTTTTTCAGCATAGCGGAGGAGAGACGATTTTTTGGCAACATACCTTTGACGGCGTGTTCGATGATAAACTCTGGGCGTCTTTTGCGGAAGTCGGCGAGCGAGACGTGTTTAGCACCGCCCATATAACCCGAGTAGAACATATAAGACTTCTGTTCTTCCTTCTTGCCGGTCACTTTGACCTTTTCGGCGTTGATGACGACGACGCAATCACCTGTGTCGACGTGCGGCGTGTATATTGTCTTATGACGGCCGCGGAGAAGATTGGCGATTTTGACGGCCAATCGACCTAATACCTGGTCTTTGGCGTCGATTAAAAGCCATTTCCGCTGGACCGTTTCGTTCTTTGCTAAAGTCGTTTTCATGTTGAAGCCTTGAACGCTAAACCGATAATCACTCTTGTCAAATAAATTTTTTCGGAAATTGTATGTTTTTGTTACGTTTTTTGAATGTTCGTAAAATTATACAAATAAATACAGCAGTCTTAATAATAACGATAAACAGTAAATTCTGAATTTTTCTGCAGTACCTCTTTCGTTGAAAAGAATGCCTCGAATGGAGGGAAATAAGTATCGCCGTCGACGTTTTTGTGTACACGTGTCAAAAAGAGCTCTGAACAGTGCGGCAACGCTGACCTGTAGACCTCCGCACCTCCGCAGATCCAAAGAGGCTGGCTTCGGGGCATTGCGAGTGCCATTTCAAGGCTAGAAAATGTCTTCACTCCCGAGAAGGACCACGCTGACTGCGTCGTGAGCACCCACGTCTCGCGCCCCGAAAGGACTTTTCCAATCGATTCCAAGGTCTTGCGACCCATCAGCAAAATCCCTCCCTGTGTACAGGTCTTAAACCAACGCAGGTCTTCGGGCAAATGCCACGGAATGCGGCCCTGATGCCCCATGACATTGTTTTCCGACACGGCCACGATCATTGCTATTTTAGGAACGCTTGACATATTGACAATTACAGAAAATCTAAATACAAATTTGCACATGACAACTCTTTTCACCATAGCGAATCAAAAAGGCGGCGTTGGCAAAACCACCACGGCGATCAATTTAGCTGTTGCATTGGCCAGGAAAAAGATTCGGACCCTGCTCATCGACCTCGACCCTCAAGGAAACGCGACCAGCGGCCTCGGATTTGATCGCGAAGAGGGCAAGAGTCTTTACCGCCCGCTCCACGGCGAAGGCAACGCGCGGGACTTCGTTCTGCACTCACGCGAACCGCTCCTGGACCTCATTCCGTCTGAGACAGACCTGTCGGCCATCGAGTTCGAACTGGGCCAAAAAAGCGACCCACTCACACAGCTCAAGCGTTGCATAGAGCCCCTTCGGAGGGCTGATTACAGCGTGATTCTCATCGATTGTCCGCCCTCCATGGGCATTCTCTCGATGAACAGCCTCGTCGCGGCGGATGCGCTTCTAGTCGCCCTTCAATGCGAATACCTGGCAATGGAAGGCTTGAGTCAGATTCTTAAAATCGTTGAAAAAGTCAAACAGGGTCCCAATCATAACCTGAAGGTGGGCGGCATTCTCATGACGATGTTCGATATTCGGACCAACCTGTCTACACAAGTCGTTGAGGACGTCAAAAAGCACTTTCCGGCCCTCATCTTTAAAACGGTCATTCCGCGTTCGGTCCGCCTCAGTGAAGCCCCGAGCTTCGGTCAGTCGATCTTCGAATACGACCCTGTCAGCAGTGGCGCAAAAGCCTACATGCAGTTCACCAAAGAAGTGATCCGTCGATTTCAATTAACCCTTGGAGCTCTATGAAAAGGCTTTTTCAGTCAAAAAGCATCCCAGCGGCCCCAAGCGTTGAAGAAACGGCACACCGGACATTGCAACAGAGAAAATTAGAGCGTTTTCAAAAGCGCATCGGGTATGTATTTAAAAACCCAAGGCTGGCTGAAGAGGCGCTCTTGCACCCCTCCTACGCCAAGCAAATGGGCCTGGAAAACAACAACCAACGTCTCGAATTCCTGGGTGACGCCGTTCTGTCGGCCGTTCTAGCAGAAGCCCTCTTCAAGACTTATCCTGATGAACGCGAAGGGTTTCTCGCTCGCGCCAAGTCGGCACTCGGCAAAGGCACCTTTTTGGCCGAAATCGCGACAAAACGAAAGTTTAAAGACTTTGTCTTCGTCAGCAAAAAGGAGCGCGAAGTCGATGGCCACAAACGCGAGTCCACACTCGAAGACGCCCTGGAATCGCTCATCGGTGCCATCTTTCTCGACTCCGATTACGAAGCGACACGGGCCGTCGTTCTAGAGTGGCTGGGCAAGCTCGACAAGACGCTAAAATCGGTCCTTCAAGAAGACAATCCAAAGGGACGCCTCCAAGAGCTTTTCCCGCCCTCCAGCAACGATCTCGAATACGTCATAGACAAGACCAAGGGCGACGCCCATGAGCGCATCTATTACATGTCTGTCTCCATCAACGGAAAAGTTATGGGCACCGGCAAGGGTCCTTCTAAAAAGAAGGCGGAAGAAGAAGCCGCTTCAAATGCCTTGCGTAAAATGAAGCTTTAGTTAAAATAAGACCCACAATGCCCTGGTACCTCTATTTAGCTCTCAAAAACCTCTTTCCATCGAAGCGGAAAGTGTCGTTTTTTTCGGTTATCTCGATTGTGGGTGTCGCGTTGGGGGTGATGGTTTTGTTGATTGTGCAGAGCGTGATGAACGGCCTTGGCAAAGAGACGCGTGACAAGATTGTCGCCACAGACGGCCACATACGCGTGAGGGCGCCCTACGTCATGTACGACACGGCCCGCCTCTTTGATCTTTTGAAAAAGCAGCCGAACGTTGCTGGCGTTGCGCCGTATTGCGAGGGAATGGTGATGCTTCAATGCGGAGATCGCGTTGATTTTCCAGTCATTCGCGGAATCGATAGGCAGCTCGAAGGCTCTGTAACGCACCTGGAGCCGTTTTTCGTGCAGGGAACGCTTCAAAACCTCGACGACGATTCCATTTTCATCTCGGCCGAACTCTCGCGACGATTGGGGATTTACATCGGGGCGACTGTCGAACTCTACTCTCCACTACTGATTCAAAGCATTAAGGCAGACAGTCTTCCACTCCCCAGAGAGGTGACCGTTGCCGGCGTCTTCAAGACGGGCTGGAACGAGATCGACAACAACACAATCTTTTGCACGCTGCAGCTCACGCAAGACCTTTACGGCATGTCCCATGGTATCCACGGCTTTCACCTGCGAATCGCACCAGGGGCCAACGTCACAGACGTGGCTCGTGCGATAAACCACAAACTCGTCATGCCGCTTCACGCCACCACTTGGCTGGAAAACAACCGCGATCTCCTCTTTCTGCTCCAATTGGAAAAGACAACGATGTTTTTCGTGATCTTGTTTATCGTGATCGTCGCCTCGTTTTCCATCTCGAGCTCGCTGATGCTTTCTGTCGTCCGCAAGACACGCGAAGTTGGCCTGCTTTCAGCCCTGGGTGGGCAAATGTGGCAGATCGGCACACTCTTTTGTCTACAGGGAGTCCTCATCGGAATCTTTGGCCTCCTTCTCGGCTTTGGAGGCGGCATACTCGCCCTCACCTTCCGGGAAAATATCATGCAAGCCCTCATGGCCGTCACGCACAGTCGCGACGCCTTTTTGGAATTTTACCAATTTTCGCGCATGCCTGTCGAATATACGTCCTCGGACTTCATTTTTATCAGCGTCTTCTGCCTGCTATTGGCGACCTTGGCTGGCCTGATTCCAGCATTGCGCGCGGCAAAACTCAACCCATCGGAGGCCCTACGCAGTGAATGAGCCCGCTAAAGTCCTAGAAGTTTGTAAGCTCGTCAAGTCTTACCACTCGCTCAGCGGCGACGTTCGCGTACTGCGCGGCATCCATTTTACGCTCTTTGGCGGCGACACGGTCAGCATTCGGGGCGAGTCTGGATGCGGCAAAACGACCCTCCTCAACAGCCTCTCTCTCCTCGACAAGCCCGACAGCGGTGAAGTTTTCTGGCGAGACGTTGAGTATGCATCCAAGGGCAACGACCGCATCGCCAAACAGCGCGCCCACTTCATCGGTTTTATCTTCCAATTCCACTACCTAGTTCCCGAATTGACGGTTCTGGAAAACGTTCTCCTGGCGGTGAGGATCGGCGGTGAACGCGTCACAACTGCCAAAAAAAGGTTAGCCCGCGACCTCCTAACGCGCGTCGGCCTTCAAAAGCGAATGGATGCCCTGCCATTCTCGCTTTCCGGGGGAGAGGCGCAACGGGTAGCGATCGCCCGGGCCCTCATCAACCAACCACCGCTGATCATCGCCGACGAGCCCACTGGCAACCTCGACGAAGACACCGCCGAGTCCATCTTTTCGCTCCTGATGTCCCTCTGCGAAGAACACGGCACCAGCCTCATTCTCGTCACACACAATCCCAACTTTGCCCAACGCACGCGCCGTCAGTTCTCTCTCCACCACGGCAAACTCGAAGAAATCACAGGTACCTGATGCAAAAATAGCGCCAAAATGCGTTTCGCGATATTTCTAATAAATCTCTATACATCAATAGTTTATGAAGCTCAAGACCGTTGAAAAATGGTTCTATAGCCAGGCCCGAGGAGCGAGGGCGACGGGAGCGTACTGACGTACGTGACCTAGCCCGAACGACGAGAACGCCGCTAGAGGACATTTTGCAATGGTCTTGAAAAATAAAAAAACACCCTTGCCAAGTGACATAATGTGGCACATTTTTGTGCTCATGAGCAAGAAGGTATTGATTCTCGGTGTCAATGGGTTCATTGGCAGCAGTTTGGCCTGGAAAATTCTGCAGACGACCAATTGGTCAGTCTACGGAATGGACATGTCTACCAACAAGATCGAGCATTGCTTGGGTCACGAGCGCTTTCACTTTTTCGAGGGCGACATCACCATCAATCGCGAATGGATCGAGTACCATGTCCGCAAGTGCGACGTGATTGTCCCTTTGGTGGCCATTGCGACGCCGAGCATGTACGTCACGGACCCCATACGCGTCTACGAATTGGACTTCGAGGCCAACGTTGCGATCGTCAAAAAGTGCGTGCAGTACAAGAAGCGGCTGGTATTTCCCTCCACCTCTGAAGTCTACGGCATGTGCGACGAAAAGGTCTTCGACGAGCTGACATCCAATTTCACTCTCGGTCCGATCAACAAGCAGCGCTGGATCTATTCCTGCATCAAGCAACTCTTGGATCGCGTCATCTACGCCTATGGTGAAAACAACGGCCTCGATTATACCATTTTCCGCCCATTTAACTTTGTTGGGCCGAAGTTAGACGACATCCACGAGCCGAAAGAGGGTGGCTCGCGCGTGCTGACACAGTTCATCCACAACGTCCTCCAAAATCGCCCCATCAAGCTCGTCGACGGCGGCCAACAACGCCGTTGCTTCACCTTCATCGACGACGCCATTGACTGCTTGGTCAAGATTATCGAAAATCCAAACGGCGTCGCTTCCAAGCGCATTTTCAACATCGGTAACCCTAACGAAGACTACTCCATCGCCGAACTCGCCGACATGGTCGTTGAGCTGGTCAAGGAGTACGAAGAGTACCGCGAACAAGCAGAAAAGATCGAGATTGTCTCAGTCAAGAGCGAAGATTACTACGGAAAGTCATACCAGGACGTCTCAGCGCGCGTCCCATCCATCGACGCCGCCCGCCAATACCTGGGCTGGGAACCCCGAGTTACCCTCAAGCAGGCCCTCAAACTCACCCTCGATTTTCACCTGCGGAATAAGGATTATGAGCTCAACGAGTACCATCTACGTTAAAAAGACCGATGAGAAATGCCGTGAAAGCTCGTTTCGCGCTGTGCCGACGGCCTCACGTACCTCTATGTACGCTACGGCCGAATCGTGCTCGCGCAAAGCCAAGCTTTGACGACATTTCTCATCGGTCTTTTGGGTCAATTGGCGAGAAAGTTCTTCGAATATGAAATCACAGATTATAGCCGAATTGGGTAAAGTCTACATTGTTGCAGAGCTGTCAGGCAACCACGGTGGAGACATTCGCAATGCGAAGTTGTTGATTGATAAGGCGAAGGAGGCGGGTGTTGACGCGGTCAAGTTGCAGACCTACACCGCGGACACGATCACGCTCGACTGCCACAATGCTTATTTCGACGTCCCCGATGGCCTGTGGAGCGGCAAGAATTATTACGAGCTCTATCAGGAGGCTCATACGCCCTGGGAGTGGCACAAGGAGCTCAACGACTACGCCAAACAACTCGGTTTGACGCTCTTCAGTACGCCCTTCGACGAGACAGCTGTCGACTTTCTTGAAACGACCCTTCAGCCGCCATTTTACAAGATTGCGTCGTTCGAACTCACGCACATTCCATTGCTCGAAAAGGTTGCCCAGACGTGCAAGCCTGTCATTATGAGCACAGGAATGGCTACAGAGGCCGAAATCGGCGAGGCGGTCGACACCTTACGCTCTCATGGCTGCCCTGAGATCGTATTGCTGAAGTGCATCAGCCAATATCCGGCCGACCCGAAAGCCTTTCACCTGAACACTTTGCCGCTCTTGCGAGAAAAGTTCCATTGCGCCGTCGGAATATCCGATCACTCCATTGGCGATGTCGTTGTGCTTGGAGCGGTTGCCCTAGGCGCTTGTTTTGTCGAAAAGCACATTGTGTTGAGTCGCGATGCGGACGCCGTCGACGCCGCCTTTTCATCGACGCCCGAAGAGTTCGCCGATCTCGTTAAAAAGATTCGGCTCTTGAGCGCCGCTATGGGAAAGGCTCATATTGGACCATCGTCTCAGGAAATGAGTGAATTGCGCTCGCGTCGGTCGATCTTTGTCTCGAAAGACATGCGCAAGGGGGACATCTTTTCTCCAGAAAACATCAAGATCGTCCGCCCGTCGAATGGCTTGGCGCCAAAATTCTGGCACGACGTCCTCGGCAAACGCGCCAATAGAGCCCTCGAACGCGGACAACCGCTCAGCTACGATTCCGTTGAATGACAGAACACAATTCAAGACCGACTTACGAAAGGAAAGACCGTTGAAAAATGGCTCTATAGCCAGGCCCGAGGAGCGAGGGTGACAGGAGCCTACTTGAGGTAGGTGACTTAGCCCGAACGACGAGAACGCCGCTATAGAACATTTTAAAACGGTCTTAATGTATCAAAGATTTTTGCCAAAGTTTCAAGCGGAAGTCCAACGATGTTGGAATAGGAGCCCTCGATCTTTTCGATAAACCAGTCGTCCTTTTGGATGGCGTACGAGCCAGACTTGTCGAGCGGGTTGACTTTTGCAAAGAGCTCAGCGATGTCTTCATGTTTCATCTGCTTGAGCGTCACTTTGGACTCTTCGCAAAAGGAAATGTCGATACCCTTGTCGATGCACTTCAACGCCACACCCGTCCAGACGCTGTGAGTCGTCCCAACAAGGCTTCCAAACATGCGCCAAGCGTGGTCCATGTCGACAGGCTTGTGGTAGACTGTGTTTCCAAGCGCGACAATCGTGTCGGCCGCCAAAACGAGCGCTTCCGGGTATTGCTTGGACACCGCGTCTGCCTTGATGCGGGCATTGTGCAGGCATTGCTCTTTGGGGCAGTCGTCCGACGATTCCCACTCGGCAACTCCCGACACCACAACTTTTGCCGGAATGCCAGCCTGTTCTAAAAGCTCCCACCTTCCCGCAGAGCCCGATGCTAAAATAAGTTCCACGTTCAATCTTTCATTGGGTATTTTTCAAACAGTTCCAAAATATCGTCCATGCCATTTTGTTTTGCGTATTCGCTGGGCGTCAACGTTTCTTGAATGAGAATTTCACACTTACTACCTTTTAATACTGTAAATGTTGGAATACGCCAATCTGCACCAAGTGTTAAAAGGCACTCAATCACATTCAAACGCCGCTCACTTTGGTCATTCGGAATGCATGCCATAGCCAAAAACAGAGCGGTACGACCCAAGTTTTCTTGAGCATTGATGTTAATTGAATTCTTTATGAAGAATTGAATGTTTTCCTCAAGGTATACAGGTTTTTTGATCTCCACGTGCAATAACGTATAGCCGTTTTCATCCTGGAGATTGATGTCTCCACCGGACTTTAAATAGGTTGCTATAACCGACATATCGCCTTTCATCACCTCTAAGAACATTTGGTCTTTGAGGAAGTCGACCATGTCGGACTTTTTGCTTTCTTGGAGAGAATTATCAAATAGCACGTCCAACGGTGTTTTGCCTTCATTATCTTTGAGGTAAACCTTCGATCCGTTCTCAATGAGGAATTCAATCTTTTTCTTAACGCAAGACTGTCTTGCAACTTCGGCGTGCAAAAATGTACAACCGTTTTCATCTTGACGGTTGATGTCGCCACCGGCTTTTAAATATTTTTTTATGTCCGGCAGGGAGCCCTGTAGTCCGTTCTCAAATAGCCAATCCAATTGAAGGAAATAAGTAAGACAATTCTTGTGTTTTTCTTTGATGAAACTATTTGCATTCAGTGCGTCCAACGGTGTTTTGCCGTTATTGTTTTTTATATTGATTCGCGCTCCTTTTTCCAATAGGGACTTGATCTTTTCTTTGACGCAAGATTTTTTGGCAACTTCGGCGTGCAACAAAGTATTTCCGCGATTATCCTGTTTATTGATATCGCCACCGGCTTTTAAATATTTTATTAGAGCTGCCATATCGCCAGTCATGGCTTCTTTAAACAGCAAATCTAAATTTGGGTCAGCGTGAGCAAACAGGGTCAAGCACAAGAAAACTAGGGGGTATCTAATGTTCATAAAGTTTTTTGAGTTCAGTTCGATTAATTTTCGCATTGTGACGAATGTCAACAGGGAAATGCTTACAAATGAAAAAAAGTTCGATGTCGCGCGTGAGTGAGTGTGCTTTCCCAACACAGCGGATTTTTTCCAAAAAGCGTTTTTGCATATAGGGGTAATTGACTTCGACATCCTCTTTCGGCTCAATGACGATTGCCGGAACTTGGGCGCCGAAATGGCCAAGTCCGATGAGGGCCGAACGGGCGACATCGGCGTGTTGATTGAAGATGGCCTCGCAGCAGTCAGTGAAGAAGGTCTTGTAGGGCGTCACGACGCGTTCGGCCTTGCGTCCGCAGAACCAGAGCCTGCCAGCGTTATCGAGGTAGCCCAAGTCGCCCATGCGGTGCCAACAGATGCCGTCCACAACGATCTTTGCCAGGGTCGTCGACTCCGGAAGGCCGTCGTATGCGTCCGTCACGACATCGCCAGACACCGCAATTTCGCCAATTTCGCCCGTTGGCAGCGCCTCGATATGAGTGAGCTCCGTGTCAGCAATGCGAATAATCCTGAGATCTATGCCAGGTAAGGGGCGACCCACGCAGGTCCCACGTCCTTGACGCGTGAGGGCGGCCGTATTGGCGAGGCTACGAGCGTCGATGGAGACAATGGGCAGGCATTCGGTCGCTCCATAGGGCGTGTGAATCTTTGCATTTGGCGCGATTCCTTGCATCTGCTCAAGGAGGTCGAAGGGGACAGAGCAACCTGCCATCAGAATGCGTCGCAAGGTCGGCAATTGGACCTCTTTAGCCTCGCAAAAATCGGCAATTTTCCTCCAGAGCGTTGGCGACCCAAACGTGTGTGTCACAGCGTTTTCCTGAATTGCGGCAACGATCTTGCGAGGATCGAGGCTGCTTGGTCGGCGAAAATCCATGTCGGGAATAACGGTTGTCATGCCTAGGGCGGGGTCGAAGAGCGCAAACACCGGCAATAACGGCAGGTCAATTTCACCCGGCTCAACACCGTAATGCTGTCGAATCTTTTGCAGCTGAGCCTCAAAGTGCCTGTAACGGTAACAGACACCCTTTGGAATCCCGGTAGAGCCCGAGGTGAAGAGAATGGCAGCCAGGTCATCCGGATCGACGGCGACATCGGCCATTTCTCCCTCTTGTTTCCTGATAAAGAACAGCCGCTTGCACTTAAAAAAAAGGCTCAATAGGTAGCCCTTCCAGCCCACGCGCACAAAATCTGGCCGGCTGCGCTCCACACAGGTCAAGAAGGATCGAAGACTCATGCCGGAGTCCAAAATGATCGGTATAGCGGCTATTCGGAAGAGCGCAAAGACGTCGATGAGCATGTTGATGCCAGGCTTCACCATCAGAAGCACGCGCGATCCCCGCCCAACCCCCCTTTTCTCCAATTGCCGAGCGACGCCGCTGACACGATGGTTGAATTCACGAAAGGTTAAACGCTTTCCGCCGTCGATAATGGCAACGTTATCAGGGTTATTGAGCGTCTGGCTCGTGAGGTGCTCCGCTACAGTTTTAAAAGACCGTTGCAAAATGTCCTCTAGCTGCGTTCTCGTCACTCGGGCTAAGTCACGTACCGACGTACGCTCCTGTCGCCCTCGCTCCTCGGGCCTTGCTATAGGCGCATTTTTCAACGGTCTTTCCTTTCTAGTAAAAACATAAGTTATCGATACATAAAGGCCTATGCAAAATGCCGTGAAAGCTCATTTTCGACGTGTGCTTTATCCTCAGCATATGTCAAACCGAGCCATTTGTCGGGTGAACGGATGACCGAAATGTGCAGGCCGGCGTCGATCTCCGCTTGGACGAGGTTTGGTAAAAAGCATTCTACGTTCGCCTTGTTGACGTTTTTTTCAAAAAACGAGGAAACAAAGCGGTCGATCTTTTCCAAAAAGGGAGCCTGAAAGCCCCACAAGTTCAGGGAAACCACCTCTTCGCCAGAAAATGCCACGCGTTGCTCGCCAATAGAGGCAAAGATCTGCACGCCTTCTCGAAAGATCTGCGTGTACTCCGTCACCCGTTGCAGAGAGCCATTCGACACCTCGCAAACACCGCGTGACACCTTTCCCTGCTCCGACAAGGTCCTGCCGAGCTCAAACCCGATCAGGACATTTTCACCCGCACGCAGAGCGTTTCCCAAGAGCCGCATGCTCTCTCGGCCATAATAATCGTCGGCATTGAGAATCCCAAATGGCCCATGAAGCTGCTTTCGAGCACACCATAACGCGTGCCCAGTCCCCCACGGCTTTTGCCTCGCAACCGGCAGAAAATAACCCAGAGGCAGCGTGTCGAGCGTCTGATAAGCTACAGCCACGTCCACTTTCCCACGCAGCTTTCGAAACAACTGCTCTTCAAACGCCTCTTCCGTTTCCGGACGTATCACAAACACGACCCGGCTGAAACCCGCCAGCACCGCGTCCTCGATCGAGTATTCCATCAACACCTTGCCGCTGCTAAACGCATCTAACGGCTTTAACTTCCCATAACGGCTTCCTATGCCTGCTGCTAAAATTAAAAGATCCATCGTATATTCGAGAGAAAACTTTTTTGAAAAAAAGTTTTCTCTCGAGCTCTCTTTCTAAAAACTTTTAAAATTGACTGCACGTTGCGCAGAGAAAAACTCTATAATATCTTTATTAAAGAGCTTATGTCCTTGGAGAAGAGGCGTATACCTTCGGCGAGTTTTTCCGTAGCCATGGGGTCTTGATTGAGTTGGTAGCGGAAGGTTTTCTCATCGAGGGAGACCTTTGTGATGGTTGCCTGGTGGGCGAGAGTGGGGGAGAGTTGCCGTTCGAGTTTGCCGTTGGTTGACGCGAGTTCCTTTAGGAGAGAGGGGCTGATGGTGAGTAGGTCACAGCCGGCGATGGCGATGATCTCGCTGATATTGCGGAAGCTGGCGCCCATGATTTCCGTCTTGTACCCAAACTTTTTGTAATACGTGTAGATGCTTTTAACGGAGATCACGCCAGGGTCATCGGCTCCTTGGTAATCGCGGCCGGTGTCCTTTTTGTACCAGTCGTAGATGCGGCCAACGAAGGGCGAGATCAGCTGAACGCCTGCCTCTGCGCATGCGATTGCCTGCGGAAGCGAGAATAGGAGCGTCAGGTTGCAATGGATGCCCTCTTTCTCAAGTATTTGAGCGGCCTTAATGCCTTCCCAGGTCGACGCAATCTTGATCAGCACTCGATCGCGATCGATGCCGCGGCCCTCGTATTTGCGAATCAAACGACGCGTGCGTTCGAGCGTCCCTTCGATGTCAAATGACAGGTGAGCGTCCACCTCCGTCGACACCCGCCCCGGCACGATTTTTAAAATCTCACAGCCAAACGCCACCAGCACTTCGTCGACCTTTTCTGAAATCGCCTGCGCCTCCGGTAGGTGCTTCTGCTCAACCGTTGCCCGCGCCCGCTCAATCAACGGCCGGTATTGCTCCTGCTGCGCCGCTTTGAGAATCAACGTCGGGTTCGTCGTCGCGTCCTGCGGCCCATATGCCCGCATCGATTCAAAGTCACTCGTGTCCGCAACGACCGTTGTGTATGTTTTGAGTTGTTCTAAGTAATGATCCATAAAACCTTTCTTCGCCACGGCTTTCGAAGCCCTGGATCCGCGCCGGGGGCAGCGGCCCCCAGACCACATTTATGCGTTCGAGGTTTTTAGCTTCGCTAAAAAACTCGAATGCCCTTTTTTATTGTATTTATAGAGTGAATTCTTTATTTGTCGAGAAGGATTATGGTGATTGAGAGTAATCAAAAACAAAATTGGAAAAGCTGGAGGGGCGTTTACCTCTTTCTGGGGATTTATTTTGGGTCATTGTTGTTTGCGGCGATCGTTGCCCCGGTCGTCTTTAAGGGAGTCCTGTGGCGACATGCCGTGGCGCCGTCGGAATTGACAGCCTACTTGGTCGACAAGGGCCTCGATAGCTTCTTTGACCGCATTCGATGGATACCCGTGCTTGTGGGTCTGCCGTGGGCGCTGAAAGTTTGCCAGCTGTTTTCCCTGAAGCGCCTGGGGCTTCGTTTTGACAAGGCCAGCTTGAGACAGGGCCTGCGCGGGCTGATATTGGGCATCTGCGTAACGGTCGCCATGTTGGTGGCCGTTCACAACGTCTATGGATTGCGTGTGGACTCCTGGCCGCGCGTGTGGACCTCTGTTGGCATCGCTCTGCTGAGTGGGCTGATCTTGGGGTTTTTGGAAGAGATCGTCTTTCGTGGACTTTTGTTAAAAGTCTTTCGAGACGCCGTACAGCCGCTCTTCGCCATAACACTTACATCGCTGTTTTTTGCCTACGTCCACTTCAAAATTCCAGGTTACGTCGCTGCGGAAGTCACGTGGACGAGCGGTTTGGAGATCGCCTGGGGCGTTATCATTGGAATTTTTAAGACGTTTCAGGAGAACTGGGCCAGAGAAAGCATTCACTTCCTCAATCTCTTTCTGCTAAGCACGCTGTTGTGCCTTTCTGTCATCAAATGGCGAACATTGCTGTTTGCGATCGGCTTCCACGCTGGTATTGTCTGGATCTTGCTGATCTATAAACGCTCCATCGACTTCGTCCAGCAGCCCAACGACTTTTGGCTCGGCTCGGGCGGCATTCACGACGGCTTTTTTGCGACGATGCTATTTATTGCCCTCATTGTATGGCTCCTAAAGAAGGCAAAATAGTGCCAAAATGCGTTAAAAACTTACGAAATGAAAAGACCGTTGAAAAATGGCTCTATAGCCAGGCCCGAGGAGCGAGGGCAACAGGAGCCTACTGACGTAGGTGACTTAGCCCGAACGACGAGAACGCCGCTAGAGAACATTTTAAAACGGTCTTTAACTTTTATACTCGATCTGCTCTATCCGCGCTATTGCATTGCCTGCGGGCAGCGCATGCGGAAAGGTGGTCACTACCTCTGCCACACCTGTGAGGCCAAAATTATGTTTATAAAGACCGCTTGCACACGTTGCGGCGCTCCGTTTTGGGGAGAAACAGACACGCGTGTTTGCAACGTTTGCAGGGATCAGGTGCTGGCGTTTCAGTCGGCGCGCTCCCTCTTCGCCTACGACGGTGTCGGCAAGGAGCTCATTCACACGTTTAAATACCGAAATGGCCGCTACCTCGAGACCGACTGGATCCGACTGCTCAAGGGACAGCCAGACTTTCTGTCCTTTTTCACAGACGCCACGCTGGTCCCCGTCCCATTGAGCAAGAAAAAGCGCCACCAACGCGGCTTTAACCAGAGCGAACGCCTCGCCCATTGCATTTCTAAGCTCACACTGGCACCGATCGAGCCTCTCTTGCTCAAGACGCGAGAAACACCATCCCAGACCCAGCTAAACCGCCAACAACGCTCCCAAAACGTCAAAAACTCCTTCAGCCTTAATCCCCACATGACGCTCGTGCCAGAAAAGCGCTACATTGTCGTCGACGACGTCTTCACGACCGGCGCCACGCTCAATGCATGCGCCACCACACTCAAAAAGGCCGGCGCCACACACATCTCCGTTGCCACCCTCGCACACGGCTAAAGCTACCATCAAAAACCTTTTTTCGATTGACTTCTGTACGCTTTTCTCAATCTTAAAAGTAATGAAAACCCACAAAAATGCCATTTTTGACCTCTGCGGAGTTTTACTGAGTTGGGACTCTAAGGCCTTAATTCGCGCGCTGAAAGAAGAGGACAACACGTTTCCAGACAACATGGACGACATCATCGATATGCCGACCTGGCTGCAATACGACAGAGGCCTATTTACGCGTCCAGAAGTCGTTTCCAGCCTCTCGCACATTTTTGACCGCAGGCACCTCGAACGTTTTTTTGACGGCATTATGGAACAGTTTCGCCCACTCGAAAGCGGCATGTCTCTGCTCCGCAAGAAGCAAAAAGAAGGCACTCGCTGCTTTTTGCTCTCCAACTTAGGCCTAGAAGTTAAAGATTTTTGCCTCAAAACTTTTCCCTTCTTACACACACTGAACGGCTGTGTCTTCTCTTGCGACATCCGCCTGATCAAGCCCGACATCGCCATTTACGAGTACATCTTGAATCAGTATAAACTCGTCCCCGAGGAAACGGCCTTTTACGACGATCTCAACATCAACGTCATGTCCGCAAGAACCATGGGCATCGACGCCGTATTACACATCCCCGAACCAGCCATGGAGGCGGAGGAGCTGTTAGCCAAATAAAAATCTTTGTAAAAATAAACTTTTTTTGAACAAAAACGCCTGAACCTATGTCTTAACTTATGACAGAGAGAAGGATTGAATGTCTTTGAAGTCTTTGTCTTAGTTTGTAGTTTGTCTTTAGGTTCAGGGAGGGGTGCATAAGCACCCCTTCTCTTTTTACGTCGTGTAAGACCGCTGTAAAATGGATGCAAAAATGTGGCTTTGCGCGAGCACGATCTGCCGTAGCGTACGTTGGTACGTAAGGCAGTAGCGCGGAGCGAAAAACGCATTTTGGCGCCATTTTACAGCGGTCTTGGTATGGAAGTTGCTTGATGATGGGCTATGAAGACACCCTACATTCTCACCTTATTATTAATCACACCGCTTGCCTTTGCTGGCAAGATTCACGAAGCCGCTCAAAGCGGTGATATTCAGACAGTTAAGCGCCTATTGGAGTCCGGCATAAGTCCCGATGAAAGGGATGAATTTGGCCGCACGCCACTCATGTTGGCAGCCGCGAATGGCCACATTGATGTTATAGATGAGTTGATTTGGGACGACGCAAACATCGACTTGCAAAGTTTTGATGAAAGTTATGCCTACACCGCCCTCATGTACGCCGTTGCGGGGAACAACACAGAGGCAATCCAACGACTCTTGGATGTTGAACCGCAGATTGAGCTGAAAAACATTCTCGGGCAAACCGCCTTTTACTTGTTGATTTCCGATGAAACTGAAATTGACCTCGAACTCGTCAAAAGCTTTATCGACGCCGATGCGAATGTCAATACGTGTGATTTCCAGGGCTGTACGCCACTCATTCTGTCCGCCGAACGCTCCAATATTGACCTCATGCGCTTGTTGATTGAAAACGGCGCCAATGTCAACCAGCCGGAATTTTCTCATAAAACACCGCTGATTATTGCCACCGTCAACGGGAGTCTCGCCAGCATGCAAGTGTTACTTGAGAGCGGCGCCAAGATAAACAGCCGGTGGGATTTTGGCAACACGGCCCTTCTCGACGCCTTTGACGCCATTCCCGACCTCGGCCTGCTCGAAAAAGTTGTCAAACTTCTGATTGACTACGGTGCCGATCCACTTGTCATCGGCGCTTGGGAAAAGACCCCCTCGCAGCTCGCTCAGGAAAAGGGCTACGAGGATCTCACCAATTTCCTGCAATGCGCCGAAATCGATTACATTATCGATCAGGACGAGGCCAACGCTTAAACTTGCAAAATTTTTTATACGCTAGGTCTTTTGGTGGGCCCTGCAGGATTTGAACCTGCGACCAAAGGATTATGAGTCCTCTGCTCTAACCGCTGAGCTAAGAGCCCCAATGGCGGAGAGGGTGGGATTCGAACCCACGGTACCCGTTAGAGTACACAGCATTTCCAGTGCTGCACATTCGGCCGCTCTGTCACCTCTCCAAAGACCGATGCAAAATAGCGCCAAAATGCGTTTCGCGCTCCGCCGACTGCCTCACGTATGTTTATATACGCTACGGCAGATCGTGCTCGCGCAAAGCCGTATTTTTGCATCTATTTTGCATCGGTCTTACATGAATATTCTAAACGAAGTCAGGTTATTGCAGATCCGTCAATTCCAAAATGCAAAAACTGGGGGCTCGACCCCCCAGTTCTTTCTGCGTCAAAAAAATCGACTAGAACGTATAACGCACACCCGCCTCAACAATGTGCATCATTGGAGATTTACCACCGAGTACGTTTGAACCGGAAGTGGTATTAAGAAACTCAATACGAGATGGGGGAATCAATTTATATCCCAAACTGAAAGACCAATTTTTGTTAACGTGGTATTCGATACCAGTCATGGCTTGAGCGGCAAAAACAATTTTCCCACGACGGGAAACATTTTGACCCTGCTGAGCTGGTACATTAGCTACTGTCAATGCAACTGCAAAACCAGCACCGACTCCCAAATAGCAGCTCCAATCGGGATTGATGGCGTAGTCATAGAAGACGTTGACCATGGCGCCAGGAACAGACATTTTAGGGTGAGTTGGCTGGTCTCCCTCTGGGTCTTCTATTTTGGCATGTTTGTGCGTACCTTCGACCTCAAAACGCCATTGTTTCCACTGTATACCAGAAGAGAGGCTGTAAGATCCTCCCATATCAAATTTCTGTTTACCAGCTCCTGCCCAGAAAACAGTCTGGGCGAACAAACAGCCGCCCTTGAGGCAGAAGTAGGGACGAACGGTTTCTGGGGCCTGGGGTTCCGCAAAGAGCCCCGAAAACGTTGCTAAAGTTAGCAACCCGATAAGTAGTTTTGACTTTTTCATAGTACGAAACACGAACATTGGCTCGTGCGCCTGGAGACTAGAGGAAAAGCCGGCAATAGGTCAACTGAAAAACTTGAAGAAAAACGTTTATTTTTTGTAAAATTCTGTCTTGCTGGAGTTTATGAAATGGAAAGAAAAGAGCGTCGATCGCGATACCGTGGAAATTTTAGCCGAATCGTTGGGTCTGGAACCCAGCTGGGTGGAGATTTTGGTGAAGCGGGACGTCGCGACACAGGAAGAGGCTGAGCGCTTTTTATACCCGAAGTTGTCCTATTTGAATGATCCTTTTGAGCTCCAAAACGTCGACAAGATTGTACGACGGCTATTACGGGCGATCGACAATAGGGAAAAATTGCTGATTTTGGGCGATTACGATGTCGATGGTCTGACGAGCACCACTCTCATGATCCTCTTATTGCGTCGATTTGGGCTGGATCCCGACATTATTGTTCCGCGCAGGCTCGACGAGGGCTATGGGCTCTCACAAGAGGTGATTGAACGCAGTTTGAAGGAGAAGGAAAAGCCGAACCTCTTTATCGTCCTCGACTGCGGAACGAATTCACTGGAAGAGGTGCAATGGCTGGCATCGCAAAACATCGACGTCATCATCATCGACCACCACCGCTCCAAAGAAAGTTTGCCGGAAAACTGCCTCTTGCTCAATCCCCACACCCACGACAACGACCCACATTACGCCAAGCAATTTTGTACCGTCGGTCTGGTTTTCAAGGTGATGCATGCCTTGGTCAAGATGCTCCGCGAAACGGAACACCCAGAGGCCTTTTCCATAAAAATGCGCAATTACCTGGATCTCGTCGCGATGGGTACCGTTGCCGACCTCGTGCCGTTGCGCGATGAAAACCGGATTTTGGCCCGCTTTGGCCTCGAACAAATTCCAGAAAGCGACCTTCCTGGTGTCCAGGCTCTGTGTCGTGTTTCTGGAGTTGAAGGCAACTCTGTCACTCCTGCAGACGTTTCGTTTAAGCTCGCTCCTCGCATCAACGCCAGTGGACGGCTCGCCGACGCCCTATTGCCGCTCAAAATGCTCATCAGTTCATCCTACAAGGAGGCCTTCGCTATCGCCGGTGAGCTCAACAAAATGAACAAAGAGAGGCAGCTGATCGAACGCGATATGGCCCGCGAAGCCGAACAAACGGTTCTCAAAGATCAGGCCAATGCAGCGGCTATCATCGTCTACAACCCGGAGTGGCATCCGGGCGTCGTGGGTATCGTCGCAGGCCGTCTCATGCGCGATTTCAACCGCACGGCCATCGTCCTCGGGGGCGAAGGTGAGCTCGCTAAGGGCTCCGGACGCTCCATTGAAGGCGTTAACCTCGTCGAAGTCATGGGCCAATGCAAAGAGCTTCTCGAGAGCTGGGGCGGGCATCCCATGGCTGCTGGCATTTCTCTGTTGGCTAAAAACGTCGATGCGTTTCGGGAAAAATTCAACGCTATCGTCCAAGAAAAGATTCAACAGGGCCTGCCGCTGCCCGAGCTCGAAATAACACAGTGGATCGAGCCCCACAACATCAACCGCAATTTCATGCACTTTCTCGACCTCCTACAGCCCTTCGGCATGGAAAACCCTGAGCCCATTTTCGGCATTCGCAACGTCCGCATAAAACATTCCCCAGACTTTTTTGGCGAAAACAATGCCCACGTCCGCTTTCTACTCAGCACCTGTGATACCAACGCCGTTAGCGTCGTCGGCTGGAACATGAGCGATCGACCCCCGCCCGCCTACACCGCCATCGACATCGCCTTTAAGCTCGTCTGGAACCGCTGGAATAATCGCGAAGAGATCCAGGTACAGCTCATCGATTGGTTGTAAAAAACGCATGGCAAGGATCTTATTATGCACTGAGCAAGCGAGAAAACAACAGGCAGGGTTTTAGGATGCGAGAAAAAGTTTCACTAATAATCAAGGGAAATGCCGATCTGTGACCTTTTCGATTGACCTGCGGTTGGTTTTTAGAAAAGATGGCGGTATATATGTACATGGAGTTCTTGCTGGGGCTGTTTTTGGGCGCTGGAGTTATTGGGATATCGTTGATTGCCGCTAGAAAAGAGCGGGCGAAGCTCGATGAAGAGAAGGACCGCATTTTGCAAGAAAAGAGGATCGTGATTGATTTTATGCACGACCTCGTGTCGGAGATCGGTAAGGGCATCGACAGGAAAGAGCTGTTTCAAAAGATTGCGCGTGGGGCCGTATTGGGAACGGGGGCCATCAGCGCGTGCGTCTACGAGTGTACCGAGGACGAGCAGTTGCGGACATGTGCCATCGAGGGTCTTTTCCCTCCGCTGCGTCCACTCGACACCAACAATCAGCTCTCGCGGGCAAAGTTTCTGGAAAAAGCTCAGCAAATCGAGGTCTTTGAAATGGGTGAAGGCCTCGTTGGTTTGGTTGCCAAAGAGCACAAGGGCCTGTTCATCAAGGACGCTCTCAACGATCCCCGTGTTCCGCATCACAAAGATCCTACGCTCGAAATTCAATCCATGATCCTCGCCCCAATAGTGTTTCAGCAAGACCTTTTGGGCGTGATTGCGGTGGTCAATACGGCGGACGAGACGTCTTTTCACGAGACCGATTTTTCTCTGGTGCGATCTCTGGCCGAGCAAGCGGGCATGGCGATTCACAACGCCAACCTCATGACGCTCCAAATCGAGAAAAACAAGATGGACTTCGACCTCTCTTTGGCCAGCAACATTCAAGGCATGCTCTTGCCTCAAGCGTTCCCGAGCCTTCCCCACCTCGACATCAGCAGCTTTTACAAGGCGGCTAAAAAGGTTGGCGGCGATCTCTACAACGCTTTTCTCCTGAGCGACCAAAAACTAGGCGTCGCGATTGCAGACGTTTCTGGCAAGGGCATTCCGGCGTCTCTCGTCATGACGATGTGTCAAACGCACCTAGAGCACTTTGCGTACAAGCACGAGAGCCCAAAGGCGGTCCTCGTTGACCTCAATCGCGCCATGAAACGGGAGTTGCGCGAAGACATGTTTATCACGTTGACGTATGTCATTGTCGACCTCTCGAGCAACGAAATTACGCTTGCTCGCGCCGGCCATGAGCTTCCTTTGCTCTTTCAAGGCTCTACAGATGGCACCATTGTCGATATTCCCTCATCGGGCATGGCAATTGGCATGGTCGACTCGGACGAGTTCGCCAAAACGGTTCAGGAAAGTACGTTCCCGTTCTATCCAAAAGACATACTCCTCCTGTACACAGATGGCATCACTGAGGCCCAAAACGAGGCCGGTGAGGAATTTGGCAAACAGCGCCTAAAAGAATCCCTGACCCTCCTCAAAGGCTATCCATCTAAAGAGATCACACAGGGCATTCGGGAGAACCTCGACCTCTTTTCTGGCTCCCAACGCATGATGGACGACATGACACTCATCGTCCTTAAGCATGTTTGAAAGATAATTTCCCCTGTTTTTGCTTGATTTCTGGTGATGACATGTTTAAAAATCAAGTATGAGTTTTAAAGAACGCATTATTTCACAAAAGCTAGCCTCTGCATCAAAAACATTTCCAGTTATCGTTATCACGGGGGCCAGACAGGTGGGGAAAACCACCTTATTGAAGGAAATGTACGGCAAGGAATTTGATTACGTTGTTTTCGACCCCATCATAGACATCGAAAACGCGCGCACGGATCCATCGTTGTTTTTCAACAGTCACAAAACGCCATTGATTTTGGACGAAATTCAATATGCGCCTGAAATCGTTTCCACATTAAAGAGGGTCGTCGACAATAATCGAATGCCGGGACAATTTTTTCTAACTGGATCGCAGCAATGGAGTGTCATGCGTGCGTTATGCGAAAGTTTGGCTGGAAGAGCGGCCATACTGGAAATGGACGGGTTTTCTCTGGCGGAGTTATCGAGTCGTGTGGAAAAAACATGGCTTTCCGATTGGTTAGACAGTAATGACTCTTTTGATCTACGTGCCTATAAGCCGTTCCCATTGACGGGCGGTACTTTTGGCCAAATTTGGAAGGGTTGGCTTCCAGAAGCTCAAATCATGCCCCTTGAGAACGTGCCCTTATTTTACCAATCTTATCAGCGCACATACATTGAAAAAGACATTCGCCTGCTATCAGATGTTTCTGATTGGCAGCTATTTGGTAGGTTTGTAAGATTGATTGCCGCCCTGTCTGCTCAGGAAATTAACTACAGCCAAATTGGCCGCGAGATTGGCATTGCCCCTCAAACCGCTAGACGTTGGATGGAAACGCTCACGGCGACTTTTCAGTGGGTAGAGGTCCCTGCATTTTCCACAAATTCCATCAAAAAAATCAGCGAAAAGCCAAAGGGTTTTCTGACAGATACAGGCATGTTGTGCTGTCTACAGGCCATTGCGACGCCACAAGTGTTGGGCGGGCATCCGCTCTTTGGCGCTATCTTTGAAACGGCTGTCGTGAATGAATTACGGAAACAGTCTCAAATGTTAAAAATCATGCCAAACTTTTTTCATTGGCGGTCTCATTCTGGCGCAGAAGTGGATCTTGTGTTGGAATTTAATGGAAAATATTTTCCGATAGAAATCAAAGGGAAAACACATGTTACAAAGGCAGACACGAGTGGTTTGCAGGCCTTTCGGTCAGCTTACCCTCATTTGCCCATCGCGAGAGGGCTGGTTGTGTGCACTTGTGAATCCCCCTACATACTGAATCAAGATGGAGACATCGCGCTCCCCTGGAACCTCTAAAAGACCTATGCAAAATACCGTGAAAGCTCGTTTCGCGCTGCGCCGACTGGCTCACGTACCTCTATGTACGCTACGCCAGATCGTGCTCGCGCAAAGCCAAGCTTTGACGCCATTTTTCATAGGTCTTTGCATATTAACAGTTTATGAAAGGAAATGCTGTTGCGAAATTGGTATTCAGTCCAGAGGACGAGAAAACCGTATGACATTTGGCAATAGTCTTCGATATGCGAAACCGACACCTCGATAAGATTCTCGTGCGGCTTGACGACCTCGACGCCGTCAACCTCGCGCACCTCGTCCAGCGATTGGCGAAGGAGCGGATGCTATTGGAAAAGCTCTTCGACGCCATACAAGAGGGCATTTTGGTGGTCAACGAGGGAGGCATTTTGGAATACTCGAACGCGGCGGCCCATCGCATGATCGGGCTGTGTGAAAAAGAGACTCCGGAATGCCCGTTGTGGAAAGTCGCCCCAGAGTTGGCCCGCTGCCTGCCTCTGAAGATGAGCGATAAAGGCCCAGAGGCCACTGTCATTGCGCGTGAAATCGAGCTCACTTACCCGGAATCGAAGTATGTCCGCGTCTACATGGTGCCTTTTCACCTCGAAAAGGAGCGTCGTTTTGCCATCATTCTAGACGACATCACTGACGACGCACAGGCCACAGAAGCGCGTATCGAAAGTGAACGGACGTCCTCTATCTTTGTTTTGGCGGCCGAAGTGGCACATGAAATCGGCAACCCGCTCAACTCGCTCAACATCCACCTGCAACTCTTGCAACGCAAGCTGCAAGGCCTCGCCCAAGCCGACACACTGGCGCCGTCGGTCGCTATCTGCATTAACGAGGTCCAACGCCTCGACGGTATTTTAAAAAACTTTCTGGAGGCCATCAAGCCGCAGCCGCTCGCCCTCGACGACCTCAACATCTTTACGCTCCTAGAAGAAGTGTTGGCCCTCCTGTCACAAGAACTGAGCCAATTGGGCATTCAGGTGTCAGTAGAGGCCAACCCAGACATGCCGCCCGTCCTACTCGACGGCAACCAAGTCAAACAGGTCCTCTTCAACGTCCTCAAAAACGCCATGGAAGCGATGGACAGCGGTGGCACGATTCGTTTTTACACGCGTTCCGACGACGAATTTTTGTACGTTTACATCGCTGACGAAGGCAAAGGCATTGAGCCCGAAGACGTCGGCCAGCTCTTTCGCCCATTCTTTACGACGAAAGCCAACGGCCACGGCCTCGGCATGATGATCGTTCAACGCATTTTGAGGGCCCATGGTGGCCAGGTCGGCATTGACAGCAAGCCCAACATCGGCACTATCGTCACCCTTCAATTCCCACTAAAAGCTCGTCGCATGCGCCGAATCGAGCATAAAGAATCTTTATAGATTTGAGTCAACACAGGAGATCGTCTTAGAGCAGAAAAAGGGTTCACCTTAAGTGTTTTTTTGACTTGCATTTGTGCAACACAGCTCATTAAATGCATTGCGTCAATCAATTTTCTGTTTTTTTAAAAAAAACAGAGTGAAGCAATATCCTAAAAAATCTACCCCAAATGAAAAAAACGATCCTGTTGTTCTTGGTCGTAGTGTGTCCATGTTTCGGAATCAATTGTGAAGAAATTCAATTGGAGTCGAAGGTCCTCAGAGAGGCTTTCCCAGATTATCAAAATCTCGATGAGGCGGGACAAAAAAAGTATCGAGACACTTTATTGGAAATCTTCGATGATAACGATGCTTTTACAGACCAAGATACACTCGAAGAAGCCTGGGATGTCGTCAAAGACATTTTGTGTGAAGACTTGTGGGCGTTTCTTCTGAACGAATTTGAAAACCCTTCTTTCAATGGAGAACAGAGCGGAGAATTTATTTGTGACGGGGATGGAAACGTTTTTTTTAAGCCCTTCAATCTCAATAAAACCAAGAAGAAGCTGCGTGTACCAAGAGAAACAAAAGCCACAGAAAACATAGAAAACGCCAATTAAACAATGAAGTGCAACACTAGGACAAAAAAAGGAGAATTTGTTAGAGGCGAGAATGGCAAAACATGCTTTATCGGCATAGAGGAATCTTTTCTTGCAATGCATGTTAGACTGCCAAGAAAAGACGATCCAGATATGCCAGCAAAATATGATTTATGGCAGTCAGAAATCGATAACTCGAAACCTTGGGACTCGTATTTTCCGGGAATTTCAAAGCGCCTCTGAGGGTTTGGCGAGAGTGCAGAGAATGACGGCCGTCCCAAAGATATCGTGCGCACTGGAGCCTCGGCTGATCTCCGCTGCGGGCTTTTGCAGGCCAGTGAGAATGGGGCCGTAGGCGCGAATATTGGCGACAACTTGGGCCATTTTCGCGGCGATATTGCCAGAGTGGAGGTCAGGAAAAATCAGAACATTTGCCCGTCCTGCCACAGGACCAGTGATGTTTTTTTGCTCGGCGACAAAGAGATCAAGGGCGGCATCGACTTGAAGGTCGCCGTCGATTTCGATGGGAAAGTCGAGTGAGGTTAGCCGTTCCTTTGTGAGCGCAAAGGCCTGTTGAATCTTTTGAACACTTGGGTCGTTTGTCTGAGCACAGTGGCTCGAATAACTGACGAAGGCGACACGGGGCATTTCCCCTCGCAGTAGAAATGCTAGCTTGGCCGTCGACAGTGCGATATCAGACAGTTGCTGGGCAGTCGGATTTGGAATCACGCTGCAATCGGCCAAAAAAAGCAAGCCATGCATGCCGATGTGCTCGTTTTCTTCCATTTCCAACAGGAGCATCGAAGAGGCCGTTTGTATGCCATCTTCCAGCGGAATAGTCCGAAATAACGGTACCAGCGCGCTGCTCGTAGCCAGTGTGGCTCCAGAAATCAGCGCTGCTGCCTCACCCCCATCGAGCATCATGGCGCCAAAATAATTGCTGTCCAATAAGAGGGTTGAGAGCTGTTTGTCCGAAAAACGCTGTAAACGCTCCTTTTGGCGCATCTTTTGAAAAAAGAAATTCAAACGATCACTGCCCTCTGGCTCGACAATACGTATGCCTTCGAGCTTGATGTCAAGGGCGTGGGCGCTCCGCTTGATGAATGCACGATCCCCCAAAAGAATGGGGAGAGCAATGCCTTCTCGCGCGATGGCCCTAGCGGCTTGCAAAATACGCGGGTCACTCCCTTCCGGAAAGACAATGGGCTTCGGGGCCGATTTCAATCGCTCTGAAAGCTGCGTGATGTATGGGCTGGCAATCATTTTTGCTGATACGTGCCAATCGCGTCGACGATGGCCGTGGCGATTTGATCGCGGTAGGCAGTCGTTTTGATTTTATCGAGTTCGCCGGCGTGGCTGAAAAAGCCGCATTCGATGAGGGCCGCCGGGCACGTTTGTTCTTTGAGCACTTTAAAGCGGGCGCGTTTCAGGCCGCGATCATCGGCATGCAATGACTTTATCAAGGTCGACTGCAGGCAATAGCCAAACAGCACATTCCAGGGGTTTTGAGCGATGCCAGATGAGTACTCGCGGTCGGCTGCGATCAGTGTGTCGCGGCCGGACGAGGCCTCGTTGAGCGGTGGCACAATGTACGTCTCGATTCCCTGCACATAGGTCTGTGGAACCGTGTTAAAATGGATAGAGAGAAAGAGGTCAGCGTTGTACTTCTTCGCCAGAGCCACGCGGTCTTCAAGTGGCACAAAGACGTCGTTGTAGCGCGTCAAGTGAACGCGATAGCCCCGTTTAAGCAAGAGTGTTTGAACGCGTTTGGCGAGGTCAAAGGTCAAGACCTTCTCGTCGAGGCCCTCACGCAGACTTTGACACCCCATGTCGCGGCCTCCATGGCCTGGATCAAGGACGATACAATAGAGCCGGTTTGGCTTTTGAAAGAGAATGGGCCGCAGATTATTGTCCCAGTCCGAACGGCTGATGTACATGGCGTGGCCGCGAATAATGATTGGCCGATTGAGGTAAATTTTAGTGTTATTGAAAAAACAATGCCGCTCTTTTTCTTTAAAAACCAACTTGGACCATTGTGAAAACAGGGTAATGGTCTGTGAGGCCACACTGCCTTTTTGCTGGAAATGGTACTGTTGGGCGAGGTCGTGGATGTCGACAAAGTCAATGCCACCCACCCGAATCGAGGCAGCCAGGCAAGGAAGATACGCGAACAACAGACAAAGACTAAGCCTTTTCATCTGGACCTTCAGCGGGCGGCTCATCCTGCTCGAGATTGAACTTCAGTTTGCGTTTATTGGCGGCCAACGGGGTCAACGTGACAATGATGTTCTTGCCCGCAAGGGTCGGGTTGCCATCCATGAAACCAACGCCTTCAAGGTCCTTGCAAGCGCGCATGACGACGTCAAAAGCGAGGGTCTTTTGCTCCATTTGACGGCCTCTCAGCATCAGGGAAATTTTGAGTTTGTTGCCCTTGTAGAGAAAATCTTCACCGTGGCGCAACTTTGTCTCATAATCGTGCGGCTCAATGTTGAGACCCAGCTTAATTTCTTTTAGCTTGGCGGCATGAGGCTTTTGCGTGCGCTGTTTCTTGTCTTCTTCGTACTTGAACTTGCCGTAATCCAAGATCTTACAGACGGGCGGATTCGTGTTGGCAGAGACTTCAAGTAAGTCCATACCGTGTCCCTTGGCTAGACGTAGGGCCTCGTCGCGCGAGATAACGCCAATTTGGCTGCCGTCTGGACCAATGACGCGCACTTGAGTTGCTTTAATGCGCTCGTTTCGACGAGGGCCAAAATCGTTTCTTTTTTTAAAGTTTCTGCCGGAATTAGGATATGCTGCCATTCGATTTACTGAGAAATATAGAGTTACATTAAGACAATGTGCGACACTTTCAATCTTTTTCCGCGATGTTTTTCAAAACCGTTGCAAAAATCCTTCTCACTCAACTAAACCGCGACTGTGGCTGTTATCTTGGCGTGCGGGTTGTAGTTGAGGAGGAGGAGGTCCTCATAACGGAAGTCGTTGATGTTCTTGATGTCGGGATTGATTCGCAGTGTGGGCAAAGGTAGTGGATCGCGCGACAATTGTGTTTGGACTTGCTCGAGGTGGTTTTTGTAAATATGGACGTCGCCCAAAGTATGAATGAATGTTTTTGGCTTCAATCCACACACTTGAGCCACCATGTACGTCAAAAGCGCATAAGAGGCGATGTTAAACGGGACGCCTAAAAACATATCGGCGCTGCGTTGATAGAGTTGACAGCTCAATTCGCCATCATTTTCGACATAAAATTGGAAAAACGCGTGACAGGGCGGCAGGGCGACTCGGTCCAACTCTCCTGGATTCCAGGCCGAAACAATGTGTCTACGCGAAAAAGGGTTGTGTTTGATGGAGTCGATGACGTTCTCAATTTGATCAACGAGGTTGCCGTCGGGACCCATCCAACGACGCCACTGAGCGCCATAGACGCGGCCCAAGTCACCGTTTTCGTCGGCCCACTCGTCCCAAATGCGGACGTCGTTGTCTTTTAGGTAGCGAATGTTTGTCTCGCCGCGCAAGAACCACAAGAGCTCATAGGCGACCGATTTAAAGTGGACTTTCTTGGTTGTTAAGAGCGGAAATGAGCTGGAAAGATCGTAGCGAACTTGAGCGCCAAAGTAGCTCAAAATGCCAACTCCAGTGCGGTCTTCGCGCTCTTGTCCATTTTCCAAGACGAACTTTAATAGATCTAGGTAGAGTTTCATGCGATTCCTTTTCAGCTCACTGTAGTTTTGCAAAAATGTCAACCGTTATTCGCCGACTCAGGTCGATAGCGTGTGTTCCAGACTCACCGCTTAAAACGTTTGGATCATCGGAAAATCAATGCCCACAGAGTCCCATTATGGCATGAATTCACCAAGACCCAAAATACAACAAAAATTTCACTAAGGGTTGATTTCAAAAAGAATAGCGCGCTCGGCTGGCGTTTTGCTGGTTCGGGTGCGTTGAAGAAGAGAGTAGACAGCGGCCGAAAAGAGCGTAAAGATACAGAGGGCAAAAATCACTTCGGCTAAGAGGAAACCATTGGGTTTCAATACATGCTTTGTGCCGTTCTGTCGCATAAAATCAGTAAACTTTCGATGGTGGTGGGGGAGGGATTCGAACCCCCGAAAGGCGGAACCTGACAGATTTACAGTCTGCATCCTTTAGCCACTTGGATACCCCACCGTGTAGGTGAAAAGCAATCTAGGCCCTTTTTGAAGCTTGCCAAGCTTTTTTGTTCAAAAAAGACTTTTCTTCTTTGAAGGAAAGAGTTAACATTGCATTACCTGCATTCTCTTATGAAACAGATAAAATTAAGTACACAGATGGGTTGGGGTTATGGTGCCCTCGTTTTTATCACGCTGATGTTGGGCGTTATGGCCGTTTGGAACATGAAAAGCGTGCAATCGGAGGCAGAGGTTTTGGCGGAACAACGCTTTCCCCTGTTGACGCTCGCAAATGACCTGCAGGCCGAGATTCAAAAAACGATGCATGCCGTGCGGACCTTCAATTACGGCCATCAAAAAGAGTCGTTATTGGCGAGTCGGCAAGGCCTTGCCAATATAGGCAATCTCTTGCAGAAAATCAAGCAATCCGGGCGATCTGAAGACGCAGCTTTTGTTTTTAAGACCGATGAAATGCGTGCGTATGCGGAACAACTCAATGGGCTTCTCTTGGAAGACATTGAAACGGTCAAACAACTCGACAGCAACAAGCAGTCATTGATTGTGACCGTGGATCAGTTTTTGAAGATTTGTAAGCAAAATCTGAAAGAAGAACCCAATACTCCTCCCGTGGCGGGTGAAAAGCTGCTTGCCATTCAACACATTTTGATGCAGGCCTGTGCCATATCCAATGACTTGATGGTGGCCATTGACTTGAAACAGTGGGATCGATTGGATAACGTTCAACGCAAAATCAATGAAATGGTTGCCTTGAGTTCCAAGTTGGCTGAAAACGTCAGTTATGGTCATCCCTTGGCGCAATTGCACGAAAGCGCTGCATATTTTTCCACGGTAACGCTATCTTTTATCAACATGCTCCGCAGCTTTCAGAAAATCAGTGACCAGCAAAACGAAATTGGAAACATGCTTGGATCGGCTATTTCAGCCTTGTCCGATCAAGGACTTCAGGAGGCTCACTCGATCGCTGCCAGCGCCGCCAGCCGTTTGTATCGTTTTTCAAACATCATGATGGTGGGATTGTTCCTCTCTGTTCTCTTGGGTATAGGGACCGCTATTTGGATCACGTCTACCATTACGACAGGGATTCGAAAAGTCATTCATGGCCTTTCAGATTCTTCCCAAGAAGTGTCATCGGCCTCCAATGAAGTGTCGCTCACGAGTCAAGAGCTCTCAGAGGGCACATCTCGACAAGCGGCATCCATTGAGCAAACATCTTCGTCTCTCGAGGAAATGTCTTCCATGACTCGCCAAAATGCCGCCAGCGCGCTGTCCGCCGATCGCTTGATGCAGGCGACATCGAGCGTCGTTGAGTCGGCAAACGCGTCTATGATAGACCTGACGCAGTCCATGCAGGAAATTGCGCAATCGAGTCAAGAGACACATAAAATCATCAAGACGATTGACGAAATTGCGTTCCAGACAAATTTGTTGGCGCTCAATGCTGCTGTTGAGGCGGCCAGAGCGGGTGAGGCAGGTGCTGGTTTTGCTGTGGTCGCCGACGAGGTCCGCAGCTTGGCCATGAGGGCGGCACAGGCGGCAAAGAGCACGGCCGACCTCATCGACCAGTCTGTTCAAAAGATCAAACGCGGTTCAACGATTGTCAATGAGACTAATACTTCCTTTGGCCAAGTTGAAAAGAGTGCCAAAGAGGCCGCGCACTTGGTTGACGCCATTTCTACGGCCTCACAGGAGCAATCAAGGGGCATTGAGCAAATCAATGGTGCAATTGCCGAGATGGACCGCGTCATTCAAGACAACGCTGCCAGCGCCGAAGCGTCTGCCTCTGCTTCAGAACAGCTCAACGCGCAGGCCGAACAACTGCAAAATTATGTCAGCCAGCTCCTGCTCATTGTCGACGGCCAAGACACATCCAATCGCGTTTTGCTTCCAAACGATTTCCCGAAAAAGATGGCGCTTCCGAAACGCTTTTTTCAAAAAGCAGGTGAAAAGTTTTTTAAACGCCCAGCTGATTTTAAACCTTCCAATAAACAATAATCTTTGGGAGAGAGTCGGTTTTGCCTTTCCCCGACTCTCTCTTCAGGAAAAAATATAACATGACTGACACAAACGGCCAATCTTCTGCTCTGATGAATGAGCGTTTTGAGCTACTATTGCAACGGGTGGAGACCGGCTTTTGCGACCTCATGACACTTTTGTCTGGCGGGTTTATTCCATCAGAGCCCGATTTCAAGCTCAAGACAATGTATGAAATGGCCGATAGGGCGGCTCCTTCAGATGTGTTTTGTAAAAATAGACGCTATACTGGGTTTGCCATTGCCTGTGAACAGTACTTTAAACGCGGGCTTAAGGTGTTAGACCTCCATTGCTTTGGTGGAGGGCTCGTCTTTGACTTCCTCTTGCGTGGGCACAAGGCGATCGGTCTGTACCCCTCTCATTTTTTTGAGCAAACGGGCGGTGGGTATTGGCGAATTTTGTCTAAGTTTTTATTCTCTGCAGATGCGGCAAAGACCTTTACGATCGTCGATGTCGACAACGCTCCACAGAAATTTGATGTCATTTGCGCTTGGGATGGTCTTGAGCTTTTGGAGTGTAATGCCCTGCAAGTCCTTTGCGAGAACGTGAAAAAACACTTGTCAGTAAGCGGACTTTTTATGGGCGCTGTTCCACTCTCTCAGGGCAAGGACGAAGCTTGGTGGAAGTCGCAATTTGCCGATTTCGACTTTATCGAAGAGTTGCCGCTCACTCCTGAACAATTGCCCAAAACTACTGTTGAGTTGCTCTTCCCGTTCGCAGCTATGCTGAAGTAAGAATTTGTGCTGCTTCCTAATTGTCACTGTGTATGATGGCCGCAGCCCTGCGTTTCCTCGAGATCCGAATGGCTCGAAAGAGACTGTATCCAATGTACGACAAGAAGAAGATGACGAATGAGAGCTCCTTGAAGTGCAGGCCAATGACGATCAGCAGTACGACAAAAATAAAGGTGGGCAGGTTGGCCTTCGTTTTCCAATTGATGTTTTTGATGCTCGGGAAGGGAATGTTGCTGACCATGAGCCACGCTACAAAGATCATCAATACAGGTAGTAAGAGGGTCCATTCGCGGAGATCAAAGCTGTTGAGGGCGAGGACGAGTGATGCGATCAGACCAGCGGCCGCCGTTGTGGGAAGTCCGACAAAGTCAGATGGGTTGAGGCCCTCGTCGTCCGTTCCTTCTGGCTCCGGAAGCAGCGGGTGCGTTATGACGTTAAACCGCGCTAACCGGATCCCCGCGCACAAGAGGTAGAGGTAACCGATGATCCAGCCAACTTGACGGAAGAAAGGGTAATCGTCGGTGGGCGAAAGAATCAGAAAAAAGACCATCAGCGCCGGAGCCATCCCAAATGAAACGGCATCGGCGATCGAGTCAAACTCCTTGCCGAAAAGCGACTCCTTTCCCTTCATCCGCGCGATAAAGCCATCTAGGACGTCGCAAATGCACGCAAAGAGAATGAACCAAACCGCCTGAGTATAATAACTCACGCTCACGGCCTCGTCGACGTTGTACTTGGCTTGTATACAGCGAATGATGGCCAAAAAACCGAAAAAGAGATTTCCGGCCGTAAACAGATTCGGTAAAATATAAATGCGGGTTGCATCGTCGTAGGTTTGATATTTATCCGTCATAACTTTTGGGCAGTGTGTAAAATGTTCTCTAGCGGCGTTCTCCTTACTCGGGCTAGGTCAGCAGGGCTGGCCCTGCACCCTTGGATGCTGACGCATCCTATTTTAATAAGATGCGTAAGCATTTATGGGGTCTGGGGCCGCTGCCCCAGCCTGTCGCCCTCGCTCGTCGGGCCTTGCTATAGGCGCATTTTAAAAACCGTCGGACTCCTTGATTGTTTGTTTTAAAAAATCTCTATAGTCTTACTAAAGACATATGCAAAATACTGTCAAAGCTTGGCTTTGCGCGAGCACGATTCGGCCGTAGAAGCAGGGTTATCACTCATAGTTCGCCAATTTCTTTGCGAAATATAAAAATGCATGCATTTTTGTGTTTCGCTTAAAAAGTGTTTTGGAAGGGGGTCGGGGAAACCTTTTATTCTATAAAAGGTTTCCCCGTGGCCAGTCGACGGAGCGCGAAACGAGCTTTTCTCGGCATTTTGCATATGTCTTTTATTCTTTTCTCAACGATTCTAAATAGTTCCAAAACGAAGGTTCTTCTTCTTCCAAAAAGTCTTCATTGAGTGGTAAATGTGACCGAACGAGGAAATCTTTGAGTGAATGCGGTGCCAAGATGTATCGTGCAAAGAGAATACTGCCAGTCACTTCGAAGTAAATGCGGTAATCTTTCGCCCTCAAGCGATACATGCGTTGGCCTTTTTGTGAAACCGTTCCCAGGCGAGACCCATCCAGGTTTTTTAGACTCTCAGCTGTTAAGTGCGCAAAGGCATCCATCATGGCGAGTTGGTCGAGCTGATCGAGTCCATTCAACGCCTTCATGCTCTGATCACTGAACGTTAGCTGAAACAATCAATTTTCCTTTTTTTGACCTTTTAGGGTCTTGATTTCATCGCGTAAGAGGGCTGCCTTTTCGTATTGTTCCTTGACGATGGCCTCTTGCATCTGCACTTCGAGCTTGGAAAGGCGCAATTGAATCTCCTTTGGCTCGACGTGGAAGGATGGAATTTTTCCTGTGTGCGCCGATAGCCGATGTGTCTGTTGGAGCATGCCTCTCAAGAGTGGATCAAAGGAGTCGTAGCAGCTTGGACAACCGAATTTGCCTTGCTTTTGGAGGTCTTGCTGCGTGTACCCACAACGCTTGCAAAAAAGGCCAGCCAACATTTCCTTTTGAGCTTGCTCGTTGTTTTCAATCAATGCGTAGGCGTCTGCGTCAAGAACACCGCTTTCGGCGGCATGTTTCGCGCAATAACAGACCTTCATGAGCGACCAATTAGTCACCATGGAGACGAAAACCTTTGCCGGTTTTCCGCAAATAGCACACTGCAAAACTTGAGTTTCCTGCATAATTGATAAATATTGCAAAAGGAAAAGCGACAAGACGCAAACATAAAACGCAAAAATTCACAGATCGAGTCCATAAGCGGCTTAATTAAACAGCTCGTCAAACGACACGCGATGGAAGACGTCCAGGGCCGTCTTGCGAGAAGCGTTGAAAATCGATCGGCCGTCATCTTCAAAGACATGCTTAGCCAGCTTAAAGGCCTCGTATTGGCGATCGAGCCGGGGTGCCGTCCAGCGAGAATTTTCTGTGCGGTAGCGTGGGTGAAAATGGTTGCCTTCCTTGGACTGTTGAAGGATCGTTTCGCCGTATTCTGTCTTTTGCCCCGTATCTTTTGAGAGACTGAAAGCGAAGTCTAGGCCAATCAAGTAGAGCTCGCGAATGCCGATGTAATAGGCGATTTGCATCAATGTATAGACGACAGTATAGCCGCCGTGAATGCCATCGTTGATGTCGCTGGAAAATTGGATTTGTGGCTCTCCATCGATCAAAGGTGAAGGTAAATCATTGAGCCATAATATGTCGGGTGCATTGACAAACGGCCTGGCGACGCTCGTAAAGATTTTTATCGACGGGATGGCACCAACTTCATGTCTCAGTTCTTCGGCGACCAGGCGGTCGGCAATAGAATAAAATGTTGGCCTCCAAGGGGTTTGATCAAATGCCAAAAAGATCTTATTGCAGGACAACGTCACTTCATCGACTAGAAAATCGAGATCATGGATACGCAAACTTGGTCCAGTTGCAACAATGAAGGCACGCTTGCCGGCATATTTGTTGTTCAAATCAATGAACTTCATAATAATGTCTGTGATAAATGTCTTGTCTGTTTAACGTACAAGGTCCTTTGAAAAGGTCTTACTGTACAGTCTTCCGATAAAAAATACAGAAAAGAGAACGAGGCAGATTTGTAGGGTGGGATATGGGCTATCCGTTGTGGCCGATTCGATGCGAAATGTTTGGGAAACGGTTCCAGTGAGAAAGGCCATGCTCTCAAAAATCCCTCGCAGCCCCTCTTGTGAGATCGAGACGTAGATGGCCAAAAATTCAATAAACCAAATGGCAATTGTCAAAAAGCCCGTGACGAGGATGCGGTCGAGCTCGGCAATGCGCATAGAAAACAGAATTGATTTTGTGTTGGCCAAGAGGCGAACCAGAGTCAGGCTCGTTTTAGAACGCAAATGCTTGATGCCGTATTCGATACCTACATCGGCTATCATGGCGAACGAGAGGACGGCGACAAAGGCAAAACTCGCGATGGACAGCAGAATCAGCAGCAGGGCACCTTGGTTTGTCGGTTGAGAGAGAAACAACATAAATAGAATGGCAACTATGTCGAAGAGACGAATGTAGATTAGAGAAAAGAATATGCGAGGGAGGTCTTTTGGACAAGATAAGGCTGCCACCCATAGCGCTGAAAAGTCTTTCAAAAAGGGTACTGGATAGACGCCGCCAAAGGTGTTGGATAGAAAGTGGACAGTGAGGGCGCGTTTATATGAAAAGGAGTAAAGGGCCGTCGTGATACGCAATCGCAGGGCCCGCAAAAAGTGTGAAAGAATAAATAAGCAAACGCCGACCGCGCTCGTAAAGGCAAACAGGCCCTTGTTGATGTCGACAAACCTAGCGACACCCACGCAGAAGAGTAGAGTGAAGACCCATTTTAGACTGCGACTATAACGATTCATCTAGGAGTGTCGGCGCACAGTTGTTCGCGTTCGGCATCGGTGAAGATCCAGGCGTACTCTTGTTCTTCCACCACTTTGCGTTGCTGGCACGAATAGTAACGAGGGTCGTATGTCTTTGACGGCAGCCGAATGGACGTCGCTTCGTCGAATCCAAAAAACTTGGCGTAATCTTTGTGAAAACCATCACAAATCGACATCAAGTCGCATTCCGAACATTTCTCTCCCTTGCTGTAGGGGTGCGATTTCGTCATCAGAATGCGGTGTTCTTTGTAGGCGTATTCCAATTCCGAAAAAGACTCTACGGGGCCGAGCTCGGGCAGGTAGAATTTCTTTTGGAAAACATCATCGATCTCTAAGGAAGTGTCGTCCAGAAAACAGATAATTTCACCAAAAGAATTGGCTTTGAGCAACTCGTTGATGTAGTCCTGAGACCCAATGGAAGTGTTGACAACGGCATCCACTTCGAGTGGGTTGAGGTCTTCGAGCGTGACCCATGGCATGCCATTTAAGGTACGTGCCGTCTGCTTTTCTCGAGTCGTTAAAAAGGCTTTTATGAGAAAACGCTTGGATTCGCGCAACATCTCGGCGAGAAATTGAGCCACGGGCGTCGTGCCGAAAATGTAGACATTTGGATCGCGGCCCAGTCTCTTTTTGATCCCGTCTAGCTTTGCAAAGAGCGCCTCTAGAAGGAGGCTTTTCTGATCATTGACATGGATTTTGGGAAAGTGGACCATGCGCAAACATTCGATGCGCTGGTAAAAGTGGACTGGAGTAGAAAGTTCCATGGCGGCCACGCGTTGGTTGGGCTTGGCGATCCATGATTCGGAAGCATTTTCCCATTCGTGCAGGTCGTAGACGGTCTGCTGAAAATCTTGAATGTACTTGCGGTACTTTTCAGGAAAGATACAGAATGGCAGGTAGCGCAGGTTGATCTCGATGTTTTTAGCATCCAAGATGTCGATGACGGGCATGATGGCTTTGGCGACGTCAGCGTAGCGTGGAATGATGTTTTGTTCTCGGCTGTCGCATTGATCGACAAAGGGATTATAGGCAATAAAGTTGACTGCGCGGGCCCCGTATTGGATGGCTAAATCGGCGACCTCCATGAGGTGCGATAACGTTTCATTACAGAGGACGCAGTTGAGGCGAAAAGGGATGCTAAGCTCCTGGCAATTTTTGATGCACTGTAAAATGCGATCATAGGCTCCTTTGACGCGGACAACGTCGTCATAGTCGTGCTTCGTGCCATGTAGGCTGATGAGGAAATCGTAGACGCCCGACTCTTTAAACTTTTTGCAAAAGGCCTTGTCGGCGAGGGCTTGGCCATTGGTGATGAGTGTTGGCTTCAATCCGATGAGGTTGCAGTACTTGATCAGGTCAAAGATTGGTTTATAGATTGTAGGCTCGCCTCCTTGAATGTCGACGGCGTTATTGCCGTAAACCTCAACCATGGTCTTACAAATGTTCTTGGCCTTGTCGAGCGACATAAAGGCATGTTCAGGGTGCTCTCTATCCGAGACGCGATTGGCGAAATAGCAAAATCGACAGCGCAAATTGCAGGTTTGGCCCAACCACATGACACCGCGTCGGCAGAGGGTCTTTTTATTTGTCAAACAATATGCGTTTTTGGGGTCGATCTTGATTTCCATTTATGAAAAACTATGGACATTATCTGTGAAACATGCAAACTCTTTTTGAAAGACCATTTACGTAGAAGTGGAACAGAGATTGTCTCGTTGAGAAATCTTTCCTTCTACGCTTGAAAGTATTCGTTTTTTTGGTTAAATTAGTTAAAAGATTTATGATTCGATTGGCAAAGCGGACGGATGCAAAGGCGCTTCAGTACGTTGAGGATACGTGTTTCCCTTCAGACAGGCACAGGATTCTTTACCCGTCGATGCTATACATGTTGCGCAATAAACATGCTTTGTTTTTGGTCTACGAAGAGGACATTTTGTGCGCCTATGTTCTCGTTTTATGCTATGATCGCAACCGTTTTGCGAGGATATACTCGTTGGCGGTGTTGCCCGAATACCGGCGGCGTGGAATTGCCGAAAAGCTGCTCATTGATGTCGAGCAACGTTGCAAAAAAGGAGGGTTAAAGCTAGAAATTCGCGACGACAACCTGGCCGCGATGGACCTTTATAAAAAGCTTGGATACTCGGTTTCGGGGCGTAAACGAGGCTATTATGAGCCCACTGTAGATGCCTTGGAAATGGTAAAGATTTTTGACAATTGAACGGTCTTCAGTATGAACGACATAAACCACATCATCATCGTCGATAAGCTGCCGTCGCCCATTTGTGAGCAGCCGGGAAGGCTGATTTTGGAGGCCTCGGACTATTTCGAAAACAAGATCGATTACAACGAAAAAAAGCCAATTAAGATGATCAATCTCTGCAACGATTACGATTATCTCAAAAAGGGCTATTATTGTTCGCTCTTGGCCGACGCTCGCGGCGATCGTTGCATTCCCGATGTCACCGACATCGCCTACGCGAATTGGAAGCGCATCTACCGGCACGCCTTTACGGAGCTGGAAGAAGTTTTGACGGACACGACAATCGACCTCGAAACGCTGCCCAACGGCGAGCTCTTTATCTTTTTTGGCCGAACCCACTTTCCCGCGCTCGAACGGTTGGCCCGCAAGATTTTCGATATTTTCCGCATGCCGGCGCTGCGTCTGAAAATCAAGCGAAAAGGGAAGTCGTGGACGCTCGATGATGTCGGCGTTGTGCCACTCAAGGACCTCGGTGTGAACATTGACGCCTTCAATCAAGCGCTCAACCAGTTTGTCGGAGCCTATTGGGCGAAGTCCAGCAACCGCAACTCGGAAGAGCAATACTGGTTGGCGATTTTGCACGATCCCGAAGAAGTTTCGCCGCCCTCCAATAAAAAGGCCCTCCAAAAGATGATTACCATCGGTCAAAAGATGGGCTTTTACGTCGAGTTGATCACTAAAAAAGACTTTCACTCGCTCCTGGAGTTCGACGCTCTCTTCATTCGGGAGACGACTGCGGTGAATAATCACACTTATCGTTTTGCGCAAAAGGCTGCGAATGAGGGCATTCCGTGTATCGATGACACGACGTCGATTCTCCGTTGTTGCAATAAAGTTTACCTGCAGGAGCTCTTAAAAACAAAGCACATCAAGACGCCTAAAGGCTGCTTTTTCCACAAGCAGCAGAAAAAGAGCATTCAGCTGGATTCGCTCAATTTCACCTTTCCGTTCGTCTTAAAAATCCCGGATGGTTCGTTCTCTCGAGGCGTGTTTAAAGTCAACTCGCGTGAAGAGTTTGACCACTGCTTGAGCGACCTCTTTAAAAAGAGCGAACTCATTCTCTGTCAGGAGTTTGTGCCATCAGACTACGACTGGCGTATCGTCATTTTAGGCGGCAAGCCCCTGTTCGCCTGCAAGTATTTCATGGCGCCCGGGCATTGGAAAATCGTCAATTACGACTCGAAAAAGTACCGCTATGGCGATGCCACCTGCGTGCCCATTCGAAAGGTCCCAGAAATCGTTCTGAAAACGGCACTCAAGGCCTGCAAGCTGATCGGAAATGGCCTCTACGGCGTCGATCTAAAAGAGGTGAACAAAGAAGTCTACGTCATCGAGGTCAACGACAACCCCAATATCGATGCGAAAATCGAAGATGAGCTCCTAGGCGATGCCCTCTACGCCGAGATTTTTAAACATTTCCGGAAGATCATAAGACCTGCGTAAAATGCCACCGCCGATCTTGCGGTTTCAATGGAGGCAAGAAGCAGGCGCCCGAGGGATTCTTGAGGGAGTGCACTGACGTGCATGACCGAAAGGATCTCCGAAGGGCAACGAACTTATTGCCTTCATTGGACCGCCAGATCACTCCAGTTCTGGACTAATAAATCCCTTAGGCCCTGGGTCGAGGCGGGTGCCGTTTTTAAACGATTGGTACTCTTCGCGGATTGCGATGGTGAGCGTGACGGCGCGGTAAAAGGCGTCGAAGAAGCGTGGCTTTTCGAGATCGCCCTGACGGACCATTGCGAGGATCTCCTTTGCGTACACGTTTAGCTTTTCGAGGTCCGCATCTGGGAGATCTTTCATTTCGTTAAAAAACGAAGACTGGACCATTTGTTCGGCAGAAAAGAGGTCCTGTTCTATCATTGGAGTGCTCATGATGACCCCCTAACGGCCTTTGATATTATGTCCGAAACGATTATAAAGCCCTTGTCTATATCTTTTGGGTTTGGTTTTTTCCCATCTAAAACGGCGTTAAGGAACTCTTTATGGTGGGGTGATAACATTTCTTTAAATGTTGTCTTGAGTTTCGGACGGTCTGACATTTTCATCGCAGACAAATTGACGCCTTGAGCTTGGGACGGCAGAGCGTGGGTAATCGACTGTTCTAAAGAACTGACTCGCGAACCGGCGTGAACATCTGTCCCTTTTGCCTGCGGCATGTGGGTGTCGCCGACGGATTTTCCCCTTACCTGCTCTAATTGCTCGTTAGAGAGGCTCGAGGCAACGATGCTGGGTGGTATGTCGTTGATGCTCATGCTGACAAAAAGATGTTGTTGATTGAACTGATGGCCTGGTTGCTTGTTTTCAAAGTTTCCTGCCATTTTTTCGTTTGATCGTAGAGTTGTTCAAACGCCTGCAAAAAGATGCCTGCATCGAGCTCGTCTGATATTTTTAGCACCTTAAAGAGTATCAACTGCCCCAAAAGGTTGTCGATCGCGAGCGTGCAGCCACCTGTGTTTTGGCCAAACAAATTGGCGGCTAAAAAAAACTCGAGGTCCTCTCTGTTCAAGAGATTGATGGAATCTTTGAGCACGGTATAGAGGAAAATTTGCTGCTCGTTTGGCTCGACCGCGAGCGTCGTTTTCTCGTCAAAGATAATCGCGCAGACACCAGAATCGTTGAGCTTGAGGTCGCGCAACCCAATTTTTTCGCCTAAAAGAAGCAGTAAATGATTTACATCCATTCTACCTTTCTGTTATTAGTGTAGCTCATAAAACAATTTTTGTCAACCATGCGTATTCTTTTTCTCGCCATCGCCCTCATCGCCACTCGCAGCAACGCGGCTGAACTCCGTTATAAAGAGGCCGCCGCTCTGGGAGCCGTTCAGGGAATTACAGAATTTTTGCCCGTCTCGTCGACAGGTCACATGATCGTTGCCCACGAGGTCTTCAGTGACAAAGGGCCACAGGCGTTAGAGCAGAAGTCGCTGATCGATAAGTACTTAGTTGTCGTTCAGTTGGGCTCAATCTGCGCGCTTCTGTGGGTCTACTTTGGTCGCATAAAGTCGATCCTGCGTGGCTTTCTCGGTCGCGACTGGCGTGGCTTGAAGCTCGGTGTACTCCTCATTACGGCCTTTGTTCCAACGGGAATTGCCGGCCTGCTCCTCGACGGCTGGATCCAAACCGCCCTCTACTCGACAAAAACAGTAGCTATCACCCTTATCTTGGGCGGCGTCCTCATCTGGTTTTCCGAAAAATATAAAACACACTCGAGAAAAAACGTCGACGCCCTAACCTTTAAAAATGCCCTAACCATCGGCTTTTTCCAATGCATCGCTCTCATTCCAGGCACCAGCCGCTCGCTCATGACCATCCTCGCCGGCTACTGGGTGGGTCTCAGCCGCGTCGAGGCCGTCACCTTCAGCTTCCTCCTCGGATTACTCACCTCCTCAACCGCCACCGCCTACAAAATCCTTAAAGAAGGTCCCAGCCTCCTCTCCCTCTCCTTCGGCCCCACCTTCCTCGGCTGCACCATCGCCTTCATCCTCTCCCTCCTCACCGCCCGCTGGCTCCTCACCTATATCCAACACCATACCCTCATCCCCTTCGCTTATTACCGCATCCTCTTCGGACTGATGTTATTTTTATTTCTTTAAAACCGCCCGGAAACCCTTTTTTATAGAATAAAAAAGGGTTTCCGGACCTTCCCAAAAAACACTTTTAAAGCGAAATATAAAAATACGAAGTATTTTTATATTTCGCGTCAGATGGTTTTTGGGGTTTGGAAAAGATCTTAAAACCGCTTCAAAATGGCCTATAGCAAATGTTGAGACAAACTGTGGCGAAATAGATGCAAAAATGTGGCTTTGCGCGAGCACGATCTGGCGTAGCGTACATAGACGTACGTGAGCCAGTCAGCGGAGCGCGAAACGCATTTTTGCGCTATTTCGCCACAGTTTGTCTCAACATTTTTTGGGCGGTGATAACGCCATAATTGATGGCCCCAAGCCATCCAGACATGATAATGCCGACGGAGCCAGCGTGGTAGAGGCCTTGCACGACGTTGGAAATGTCGGTGGAGACGGCCAGGCCCTCAAACTTGGTTCCGAAGGAGGCGCCCTGTTGGTGGTGGGTGTAGTGTTGGAAGGTCTTTGGCGTCGCCACTTCAACCCAATCGATCTTGGCCCGCACGTCGGGAATAAAGACCTCGAGGGCCTGAAGCGACTCCTCGGCGATGCGTTTTTTTTCGGCCTCGTAGGCGGCATCAGAGAGCGTTTCCCAATCTGCATAGAGCGCGTTGAGCGACGCGACGATGGTGTAATCGGGCTTGCATTCGGGACGCGTTTCCGGGTAATAGAAGGAGAAAGTGCGGCTCTGCGTGTGGAAAGACTTCAGCTCTTCGCTGGAAAACGTGGGTGCACGAGAGGTAAAGATTAGGTCGCCGACAAAGGGTATCGTTTCTCCCTTGCGAATGCCGATGTAGACCTGGCAAGAACTGCTGTTGATGCGGACCTTTTTGACTTTTTCAAGAAAATCCTGAGGCAGAGAGGCTTCGCCCACCCAGTCTAGCAGTGTCGTTTTGAGGTTGGCATTCGAGAGGACGGCCTTGGCGGCAATCGTTTCGCCGTTGACAACGACGCCCTCAACGCGACCGTCTTTGACCAAAATCTTCTCGCAACGGGCGCGCGTACGGATCTCAACCCCGTTCCTTTCGAGCTCGGCCCGCATTTTCCCAATCACCCAATCCGTGCCGCCGCGAAAGGTGAAAACACCCTTGTTCATGAAGTTGGAAAAGACAATGCCATAGGTGATGGCGGGATCGTCGAGCGTCGAACCGTTCGCGTAGGTGATCGGCTCCATCAACAGGCGGTGAACGTCGGCCCGACATGGGAAAAACTGCTCAAAGAGCTCGCGCGTCGTCCGTGAGTCATTGTCGTAAAAGTTCATCTTGCCGAGGTGCGCAAAAAAGGCCTCCACTTGCGCCCGTTCAATGCCAAACCGCGCGTTGAGAATGTTGGTGAAGTCCTCTTTGTCAAAAGTCGTCTGGATGTCGAATTGCGGGTTGACGAATCGCAGGTGCTTGAGCTGGACAATGGCATCGGCGATCTCGCGTGTCCAATACTTGCGGCACGACTTCACCATGCCATACGGAAACCCGTGCAGTGAGACGTCGAAAATGTGGCCGCCCTTTCGCTTAAACCACGCCGCCAGGCCCCCCAACTGGAAATGTTGCTCCACCAAAAGCACGCGTTCCCCCATCTTCGCCAGATAATTGGCAGCCGTCAATCCCGCCAAACCACTGCCGATAACTATTGTGTCGTATTTATCCATTTTATATTGCTTTCCTGATTCTCAGTGACATAGAATAAATCTCAATTCTTTTTTTAAATAAAAAGAAGGTTCTTTCGCATTTTTTCATCAGTCATTTGTCCAATCCGTGTGCAAAATGTCGTCAAAGCTTGGCTTTGCACGAGCATGATCTGCCGTAGCGTACGAGTGGTACGTGAGGCAGTCAGCGCAGCGCGAAACGAGCTTTCACGGCATTTTACACACGGATTTATGGGGGTGTAATGGATTCGATTCCAAGTCGTAGACCCTGGCTGCATGTCGGAGAAGAATGGTTGGCTCCGTTAAAAATCCATTCAAAAAAATAAACGGCAAAAATAATGTCGTTGCATTCCCTCAAGCTGCCTTTGCTAAGGCTGCCTAAGCGGTGTGCACAAAGGTTGTCATAGTTACAACCCGTCTGGAACTCCCGACGTCCGATGAGGGGTTACAGGCGTCAAGCTTATCGGATATAGTCTGTGTACGCGTTGGGCGCAGGCCGTACTTTTCAGCGCTAGGAATGGCAAATGTGCGTTTTCCATGAGCCATTGCGAAATCTCCTGAGGACGCTAAACATGTAGATGCTTCGGCCAAAAGCTTGAAAGACGCGGGTTCGACTCCCGCCACCTCCATTTTTTGTGTGTTTAGAGGGTCAGGAAGCTTGCGATACGTCGTGTCTCGGCTCAGTCACGTATTTAAATACGCTCCTGTCGCCTCGCACTCGGCTCACAAACTTCTTGACCCTCTAAACACACAAAAAACTGATCGAACGGATTTTGAGTGTTTTAAATATCACAAATAAAAAGCTTAGTGAATGGCTCAAAATGGCTGGGCTGGCGCAGGCAAACATTTCACAAACTTCCTGACCCTCTAAACACACAAAAAACTGATCGAACGGATTTCGGGTGTTCTAAATTCACAAATAAAAAGCTTAGTGAATTGCTCAAAATGGCTGGGTTGGCGCAGGCAAACATTTCACAAACTTCCTGACCCTCTAAACACACAAAAAACTGATCGAACGGATTT
>MIDP01000011.1:108372-115756 GCA_001831095.1 Verrucomicrobia bacterium GWF2_51_19
CGCAGGCAAACATTTCACAAACTTAAAAACTCGTTAATAAACAGCGAGACTGATTCAAAATAGATGCCAAAATGTGGCTTCGCGTGAGCACGATCGGCCGTAGCGTACATAGACGTACGTGAGGCCGTCGGCGCAGCGCGAAACGCATTTTGGCATCTATTTTGAATCAGTCTCTCCTCGCTTGTTCGATATGAAGACGATATATTATCCCAAACTCCTGACGGAGTTAAAGAATTACAACAAGGAGAAGCTTTTTGCGGATCTATTTGCTGGGGCGACGGTGGGAGTTATAGCGATGCCGTTGGCGATAGCGTTTGCGATCGCGAGTGGGGTATCGCCTGAGCGAGGGTTATTTACGGCGATCGTTGCGGGGTTTCTGATATCGTTGTTAGGGGGGAGCAAGGTACAGATAGGTGGGCCGACTGGGGCATTTGTGGTGATTGTTTCCGGGATCGTGATTCAATACGGGTATTCGGGGCTTGTGGTGTGTACGTTGATGGCGGGAGTGTTGTTGATTTTGTTTGGTGTTTTTCGGTTTGGTGGGCTGATAAAGTTCATTCCATTTCCTGTGACGACGGGGTTTACGACGGGCATAGCGGTGGTGATTTTTTCGACGCAAATAGCGGACCTCTTTGGTTTAAAGTTGGGGCAAGTGCCGGCCGAATTTTTGGAAAAGTGGGAGATGTACGTGACGCATTTTGGAACGTTGAGCCTCCCGACGCTGGCAATTGGGCTGGAGACGATAGCGGTGATCATTTTCCTGAGGCATTATTTCCCAAAAGTTCCGGGAATGTTGGTGGGGATCATTGTGGCGACGGCGACGGCGCGTTTCTTGCATCTCGACATTGTGACGATTGGGACGCGTTTTGGAGCGTTGCCGAATGTGTTGCCGCACCCGTCGTTACCGGACTTGAGTTTCAATGTGCACCTCTTCAAGCCGGCCTTCACGATAGCGTTGTTGGCGGCGATTGAATCCCTCCTGTCGGCGACGGTGGCCGATGGTATGATGGGTGGCAAACACAGGCCCAATGCGGAGCTGATTGCGCAGGGGGTTGCGAACATTGCGTGTATGTTTTTTGGCGGCATTCCGGCGACGGGTGCCATTGCTCGTACGGCCACTAACGTGAAGAGTGGGGCCCGAACGCCGATAGCGGGCATGGTTCACGCGGTCGTGTTGCTTCTCCTCCTGCTTTTACTGGCTCCCGTGGCGACCTTGATACCGTTGTCGGCCTTGGCGGGCGTCCTGATCGTCGTCAGCTACAACATGAGTGAAATGTCGCACTTTATCTCCATTTTGCGTAGCTCCGCGAGTGATTCCTTTGTTCTTCTCATCACGTTTCTATTGACGGTATTTGTCGACTTGACGGTGGCTGTGGAGGTTGGAATCGTGCTGGCGGCCTTCCTCTTTGTCAAGCGCATGGCCGAGGTTACCAACGTCAGCATGATCACGGCGGAGCTCCGTGCCGACGAGGATGACACGCGTGAAGACGTCAACAGCATCGAGACGCGCCAAGTGCCGGCGGGGGTCGAGGTTTTTGAGGTCAACGGACCCTTCTTCTTTGGCATGATCGACACCTTTAAAAGCACCATCAATGGCCTCGAGAAGCCAGTTCCGGTGCTCATTATCCGCATTAGAAAGGTCCTCTCAGTCGACGCAACGGCCATCCATGCCCTGCGCGAGCTCGCCCATCGCTGCAAAAAAGAGAACACGCACCTGATCTTTTCTGGAGTCCATGCGCAACCGCTCCTTGCTTTCAAGCGTTCTGGCCTGCTCGATGAGATCGGCCGTGAAAACTTTTGCAAAAACATCGACATTGCGCTGTTGCATGCTCAGCATCTGCTCGCGAAACTGCATAAGCCCGCATGACACTTTTAGAACAGCTGGCCGATTCATGGCGCTCATCGGGTGTCGAAAGTGGCGACATGCTGCTGCTCCATAGCAACATCAGTGGACTCTTGCAGCGGGTTTACAAGCGACACGGCGTGTTTTTAAAGGCCGATGAGGTCATTGATAGCGTTCTCCTGGCTCTGGGGTCCGAAGGAACGCTGCTGTTGCCGCTCTTCAACTTCGATTTCTGCGCGGGCTCACCTTTCGACATCCGCCAAACGCCATCACAGATGGGCGCGCTCACCGAGGCCGCCAGGAAACGTCCCGCCTGTGTGCGAACGGGGCATCCGGTGTACTCGTTTGGCGTGCTTGGGGCAAAGGCATCGCGCTTTCAAGGCCTTGCAAACGTCAGTGGGTGCGGGCCCGACTCCCCATTTGCGATTCTCCTGGCTGAAAATGGCAAGATTGGCGCCCTCGACATCGATGATCAGCACTGCATGACGTTCTACCACTTCATTGAAGAACGGGAGCACGTCGATTACCGCTTTTCAAAAACCTTCAGCGGCGCATACACGGACGCCAGTGGCAACACGTCGCAAAAGAGCTTTTCCCTCTACGTCCGCAAAGCCAATGTTGAGACATGCCTGTCACCCATGGAGCAGCTTCTGTGGTCAAGGGGCCTCTACAACGGCCACAGGCCGAACGAGGGCAACGGTCTGCGTACCATTCCGGCAAAAACCCTCGCCGAGGAGACTCAAGTGGTTATACGCTCTGGTCAGGCAGATCGCTTTTTAAGATCGTCGATATTCAAATAGTTAGATCAATGATTTTTTAACGCAGTCATGCCATCGATAATGGATACTTTTGGCGAATACCCCAGGTGTTTTTTGGCGGCAGACAAATCGAAATAATGGTCTTGTGCGAGTTGGCGGGCGAGAAAGCGCGTCATCGGGGGCTCCCAGTTGGGGCAGAGCTTGGCAAGACTGTCACAGAAGGCTCCGGCAGCGTAGGCGAGCGGGAACGGGATCTGTTTACGAATGGGGCTTTTGCCGAAAAGCTTGAGAAGGTCGTTGATCCACTCCCAGAGCAGGACCGGCTTTTCTTGAGCTAGAAAGAAGGCCCGGCCGGCGACGGTTTCAAGAGCGTCGAGGGCGAGGAGGTGCGCGTGGGCGGCGTTTTCGACATGCGTGATGTCGACCTGATTCCGACCATCACCGACGATGCGCAGCCTGGAGGCCTTTCGCAGGAGCGTTGGGATGAGGTGGTTGTCACCGTTACCCCAAATCAGGTGTGGACGGAGGGCAACGGTTGTGAGTTTTTCGCCGTTGGCTGCGAGGATTTCGCGCTCGGCGATGGCCTTGGTTTCGGCATAGGAGGAGAGAAAGCGAGTTGGGTAGGGGAGCGATTCATTGGCGCCGCGAATGGAATGCTCGCCGAAAACGACGCTGGGCGAGCTGGTATAGACGAGCGAAGAGATGCCTTTTTCTCGGCAAACTTTTATGACATTGCGCGTGCCAACGACGTTGCAGTCAAAGAAAGACTGATATGGTCCCCATATGCCGGCCTTGGCGGCAACGTGAAAGATGACATCGACGTCTGCTGCTTCTTTGAGCGCGCGAACGTCGAGTATGTCGCCACGGAAAAACGTCAGTTTGGCCGACGTTGACAGCGTTGTCGGCGTTTTCCCGCGAGCCAGCACGTGGACGCCATAACCGCGGTCAAGCAGCTGCTCCACGATGTGTTTACCCAAAAATCCCGTACCGCCTGTAACTAACGCTTTCATAAAGTTCTTTGGAAAAGAGCTATGTTGAATTATCAGTGGAAAGGTTTTCTTGTCAGTCTTTTTATATCAAAAATTAGTTTATAAAGGCCGAGGCAAAAATGCCGCCAAAGCTTGGCTTTGCGCGAGCATGACCTGTCGTAGCGTACATAGAGGTACGTGAGGCAGTCAGCGGAGCGCGAGCGAACTTTCGCGGCATTTTTGCCTCGGCCTTTTTTTGCCTTGCAAGTCTATAAGCAATACCTATTGATAATAGACATGTCTTTATTCAGCAAGCCGAAGTATTCGACGGTTACCTTCAAGCGAAAAGATATTCCCAAAGACCTTTGGACGAAATGCCCGAAGAGCGGCGACATCGTCTATCATAAGGACCTGCAGGAGAATGAGATGGTCGTCCCGAGCAGCGGGTATCATTTTCCGCTCGATGCACTTGCGCGATTGGAGTCGCTCCTGGACGCCAACACTTTTAAAGAGTACGATGACCAGCTGTTTCCAATCGACTCCCTCAACTTTAAGGGCAAGTCGTCTTACTTGGACAAAGTTAAAGAGTATCAGGAAAAGACGAAATTGGCCGATTCCGTTGTTTCGGGAACTGGGAAAATTGAAGGGCGCTTGGTAAGCATCGCCGTCATGGACTTCCGTTTTCTCGGCGCCAGCATGGGATCTGTGGCTGGTGAAAAGATTACACGGGCCATTGAACGCGGGATAGAGACACAATCGCCAGTCATCGTCGTGGCTGCCTCTGGCGGAGCGCGCATGTACGAGGGCATTTTCAGCCTAATGCAGATGACCAAGACCAGCGCCGCCCTCGCCCGTCTGGCCAAAAAAAAGTTGCCCTTTATCTCCGTTCTGACCAACCCAACTATGGCGGGTGTCATGGCCAGCTTTGCTTCCTTGGGTGACCTCATTTTGGCCGAGCCAGGGGCACTCATCGGATTTGCCGGCCCGCGCGTCATCAAGGAAACAACGCAGCAGGACCTCCCTCCGGGCTTTCAGACCTCGGAATTCCTCCTCGAACACGGCCTGATTGACCAAATCGTCCCGCGACACCAACTGCGCTCGCGCATAGCTGTCTTTTTAAGCGCCTTTCTGCCTGCCAAAGAAGCGCAGCTCAACTAGCTTATACAGTCTTTAGCAGCGATCTTTGCGCTTAGCTTGCCAGAGTGGCTTATAATTCAGGATCCAATCGAAGATCACCTGATCGAGGCTTTGCAATTCACCGGTCCGTTTGGACTCTTGTTTCTGAAGCTTAGATATGGCCTGACGTTCGGCCAAGCACTCGCGCAACAGTGATGATTGCTCCATGAAATCATAGTGCTCTTTGGCGGGCTCCTGTTCTTCTAGCTTGGGTGCTATGAGTTTACTCGGCATATTTAGTAGTGTGTTTTTATTGAATAGATACAAATAGAATGTAGAGCACAAAACGTGCCAGACGGTTCGAGGCCATCCATTTTTTTGTAAAAAAGCAAAAGACGGCCATTGCAAAATCCTTTTTGCAGCCTGAGCGCACTGCCCATCAACGTGAAAGATGACTGCTTTTCTTTGGCCAAACAAAACAGATATGTGCCCTCCAATGACTTACAACAACGTCAACCCATTTGAAAGGTCTTTAGAAACCGCACGGGGCCGGCTATGGCTATGGACGTCCCCATGTTTACTTCTAAAACACCTCCTGGCATCGACACCCAAACACGGGATTCGCACAATTGCAGGGATCGCGCAACGGCGACAATCGCGCACGCGCTGCTGCCGGACGACAACGTATAACCCGACCCGCGCTCCCAGATTTCTGCAGTAAAATGTTGAGAGTCAACCTGTTCTACAAATTGCACATTGGTCTTTTTGGGGAAGAGCGCGTGGGATTCTATCAGCGGGCCATATTGGCGGGCCATGTCGCGTGTCGGGCTTTTGCACAAACAGACGCAATGTGGGTTGCCTATGGAGACCGTGTAGGCGTCAAAGGTTTTTTCAGCAACAATCAATTCTACTTGGCTAATTGCGCTTGGAATGCCCATGTCCACCATGATTTGGCCATCGACGCTGGTGCACGTCACGAGACCGCCTATCGTCTCGATCTGCAGCGTTTCTTTGGGCGATTGGCCGTGTTCTTTCATGAACGCAGCAAAGATTCGGAGACCATTGCCGCTCTTTTCCGCTTCAGAACCATCGCTGTTGAATATGCGTACAGCGCAGTCAGACTTGGACGGTAATGGCCCGTAGAGCAGTCCATCCGAATGTGTCTGCTCGCAGACCCACGCAATGTTGACACCTGCCAATGTGTATTGGCGCGCGTCGAGCACTAGGTAGACGTTTCCAAGCGCATCATACTGATAAAAAGAGCTGTTCAATGCGATTGCGCCCACTGCTGAATTTGCTCATCGGGCACCTCCATGTAGACGACGAGTTTGCCGTCGCCGATGGGTTTTTCTACGAAATGAAAGCCGACCACTTTGTCCTTTTCGATGAGCAGCAGCTTTTTGCCGACATTTTGGGCGGTCAACTTGAGCAACTTGATTTGACTTCCCTCGGGCAGGCTGAAAAGCAGCGCCGCTCCATTTTCAGTATGAATTGGATTAATGGCCGCAATATCGTTGGAATCAAAGAGCGTCTCCGTGTGCACGGCGTATTCGACGTCGCTTTCCGGCGTCTTAAATGCATGCGTCCACTCTTTTGGGAAAAACGGCGATGCCTCCATGTGAAAACTGTAAGCTTGTGTGGGGGTTTTCGCGGTGTGTTGACACCCGAGTAAAAATAAGCAGGCCAAGAACCAAAGTTTTTTCATGTCCAATATATGAGATATCCATTTTTGAAAAAAGCAAGCCAAGATCTGTAAATGTCCTCGATCGCCTCAAGCATTAGCGAAATTTTTGCTGATGATTGAGGTAAGGTGGGCTGCTTACGAATCTTGCTCGACAACCGTGGATTGAGGCCTCATGCTGTTATTCATGATTCTTTTGTCTCTAAAACCTGGCAATCGCGCTCGCATCGAGCCTTGGAAGACTGTGCCGGAAAGTTCTTTATTGAGGTGTCAGGAGATGGGGTTGCTGCCAGGAGTAGAGATTGAATTTATCCGACGCGCGCCGTTGGGAAGTCCGGTAGAAATTCGCATCAATGACTTCCATTTAGTCTTGCAAGAAGAGATAGCCTCATACATAGAAGTTACCTTGATTTAAGCTTCTATGCGGCCCATTACCTATGCCTTTGTCGGAAATCCCAATTCGGGTAAAACCTCGCTGTTCAATCAACTGACAGGTGAGCGTGGTAAAATTGGCAATTACGCTGGAGTTACGGTGGAGCGTCGTGATGGATTCACTGTTTCCATACACGGAAAGCCGATTCGTCTGATTGACCTCCCTGGCGCTTATAGCCTGAATGCTTATTCACCCGAAGAGGCGATGCTGGCAAGTGCCTTGCTCGACAAGGACATTGACGGAATTGTGTACGTGGCCGACGCGACCAAGTTGCAACGCAGCCTTTACTTTTTTACGCAGGTTCAAGAGCTGCAAAAGCCGATGATTGTCGTCCTGAGAATGGTAGACGTCGCCAAACGCCTTGGCATTGTCATCGATATCGACAAACTCAGTCAGAGCTTGGGTTGCCGCGTTGTCGCGTGTCCGATGGAAGGCAAACAGGGCATTCTCAGCCTGCGCGTCGCCCTCAGCGAAAATCAAAAGCCAACGGAGCCCCTGTTCCGCCATGACGACGGCCTGGAATCTCTCTTGAATACGCTGGATCTGCCTTCACGTGGGTTAAAGATCGCCCACCTTTGGGCCAAC
>MIDP01000012.1 GCA_001831095.1 Verrucomicrobia bacterium GWF2_51_19
CGTTCTCGTCGTTCGGGCTAGGTCACGTACCGCTGTACGCTCCCGTTGCCCTCATTCCTCGGGCCTTGCTATAGAACCATTTTTCAACGGTCTTCCTTATTTATTATCAGTCATTTGTATCATTTAAAATAGAGAAAAATTTAATTGATTGCATTGCCCAATTTTAAGCATTCCGTTTTTAAGATGTCATGGATGGAAAGCGTTCGAAAATGTAGCTGGCGAAACGCAACAATTCACCGCCCATCCAGTGCGCCGTCAGCATTAAAATGACCGTTATGCAGATCAATTTGATGGCAAAACCGAGCGTCTGTTCCTGAATTTGAGTCAAGGCCTGCAAGAGGCTCACAATCAAGCCGACAAACGTAGCCACTAGAATGGGTGGCATGGAGAGCACGAGCACGAGCACCAACGCGCGCGTAGTGAAGTCCAATATAACTGTCTGATCCATTCCCCTTCAATGCTAATTGGAATGCTCGATCGCGTCAAGTGTGAAAGCACCAGCCATCGATTTCGCCTCAATCATTAGCGAAATTTTTTCTAGCTGTCTCAAACCTGTCGGTTCTTTAAAAAACGAGGAGTACCATTGACAAGTGGTTGGTTTTTACAAATGATACCTAATCTCCCCTCAAGAAGTGGGTGTCTCTAGACGAATTATAAAGAAGATGAAGGTGCTTTCGTACAGTTTATTGTTGCTTTGTTCGTGGGCTATAGCAGGCAACACAGCCGTAGAAACGCCCCTACAGCCGACGGCAAAGATGCGGACGGAAACGTTGTATTTTATTCGTTTCCTGGAAGAGTTACATTATCAGGGGAAATCGGTTGCGAGCGTCAATTTTGCGTCTTTTCTCGAAGAGTACATTGCCGACCTGGACTTCAATCGCTCGTTTTTCACGCAACCGGAAATAGAAAACTTTATCAACCGTTACAAGGGCTCCATGGACCTGTTGCTGCAAGGAGGCAGCTTGGCGCCCGCGTTTGAGATTTTTGATGCCTATAAGCACAATGCCGAAGCCCGCATCGAGTGGGTCCTTGACCGCATCGAGAAGCCGTTTGATTTCACACAAAGAGAGACCTTTTCACCAGACCGTCAAAACGCGCCCTACCCCAAAGACAAGGCTGAAGCCGATGACCTCTGGACGCGCCGCCTGAAGTACGAGCTGCTCAATGAGATTTTAGGCCAAGAAAAGGAGCAGTTCGACATCCACGCCGTTGACAAAGAGACCCTCAACAAGGCCAAGGAAGCCGTTCGCAAGCGTTATGAGACGCTCGACAAGAACCTCGACACCATCGACTCCACAGACGTCCAGGAGCTCTTTCTAAACACATTGTCGCACCAATTCGACCCCCATTCGAGCTTCCTGTCGCTCGACTCGATGGAAGACTTCTCGGTCGCACTCAAAAACTCGCTGGTGGGCATTGGCGCCTACTTGTCAACCAAGGAAGGCTACTGCACCGTCAACGAGATTTTCCCAGGCAGCCCCAGCGAGAAGACCAAGGCCATACTGCCCGGTGACAAGATTCTCGCCGTTGGGCAAGAAGAGGGCCCCATGGTTGACATCGTTGGTATGAAGTTGGCTAAAGCGGTCAAACTGATTCGCGGCCCAAAGGGAACCATTGTTCGCCTCCTCATCGAGCCCGCCAATGGCGACCCATCCAATCGCAAGACGGTCACTCTGACACGCGACGAGATCAAAATCACCGAAAATTTGGCACAGGCCCGCGTTTACCACATTCCACAGGGCAACCGCATGGTGGCAATTGGCGTGATCGACCTGCCCTCCTTCTACGGCAGTGACACCCACAACGGACACGACAATAACACCTCTGATGACGTCAAGGAGCTCCTCTTAAAACTCAAAGCGATGCACGTAGAGGGCATTGTTCTCGATTTCCGCTTCAACGGCGGCGGCTTGCTCGATGAGGCCATTGAGCTCACGGGTCTCTTTGTCCCGGGTCCCGTTGTCCAAGTCAAAGACATGAAGGGCAACATCACCACCTACAGCGATAAGGGCAACAACGTCGTCTGGAAAGGCCCCCTCATCGTTCTCGTCTCTCGCTTCAGCGCATCCGCAGCCGAAATCGTCGCCGGAGCCCTCCAAAGTCATCACCGCGCCCTCCTCGTCGGCGACCCCTCCACCCACGGAAAAGGCACCGTTCAGGCCGTCATCGAGATGGACCGCCTCTCCTTTCTCCCGCGCACGCAGCCCTACTTGGGAACGGCAAAGATCACGATTCAGAAATGGTACCGCCCCGATGGCTCATCGACACAAAAACGCGGCGTCGAATCCGACATCGCCATGCCATCTTTCAATCAATACCTACCGATTGGCGAATCTGACCTCCCACACGCCCTAGACTGGGATGCCATTGAACCTACACAATGGAATTACGACCTAGCCAAAAACAGTTTTAATGCCCCATTGCCCCCAATCACCCAAAAGTTGCGCGAATGGAGCCAGGTGCGTCAAAGCCAGCTAGATGAGTTCAGCTTCCTCAAGGACCGCATTGCCCGCTTCAAGGAAAAACAGAGCCAAAAGACCTTTTCTCTAAACTTTGAAGAGCGTCAACAAATGAGAAAGCAGGACCGCGTCTTTGTCGATGTCGCCGAAAAGAAGATCCGCGAGATGGCTAAAAACAATTACAAGTACGATGAGGTCCTCCTCGACGTCGCCCAAGGCACTAAGACCAAGGGAGCCACAGAAAACCAGATTCTGACGACCCCTGATATCAGCACTCAACAAGAAGGCAAGGAACCTGAAAAACTGCCCTCCTTCGACATCTACATGCGCGAAGCCCTCCGCATCATGACCGACTGGGTCTCACTCGCCCCTCCTCAAGTCGCCACAAACTAGACAAAACGAGATTTAGTGCCATTTTGCAACGGTCTTGGCACGCATTCTGCTTCGACAAGTTCCGGGAGAAAACTTATGAAGCAAACATCTCGTTACTTGTTACGTCAATTATTTACAATCGACGCAAAATACACGAAACTCATAGTGCTCTTGTGCATACTTGGCCCGCAAGGGCTTTTTTCGTGGTCGTCAAAAGGACATGAAGCGATGGCGCACCTCACGTACGCCTTGCTGGAAGACGGGACTCGGGCCAAAGTTGACACGCTCGTAGCCAATTTTTCAAAATACTTTCCAGCATTCGACTCATTTGCCAAAGTTTGTTATTGGGCAGACACTATACGCGATGATATGCCAGATAGTAAAAACTGGCATTTTCAGGACATTGCCTTTGATTCTAGAAGCGTTCCTGGCAAAACAGAAGACAAGGGCCAACTCTTAGTAAAACTCAAGTCGTTATTGGTTGAGTTGACGCGCCACCATACCGACGTTTTTTGCGGCGCGAAAACATTTGACGAACTCTCGGACGATAAAGATTTCCTGATGATGTTTGCCTGGATCGCGCACCTGATTGGCGATCTGAATTGTCCAGCTCACTGCATAACACATTGGTCAGATGAATTTCCACAGGGAGATCACGGAGGATTTAAGACAAAGTTTACGCCACGTGGTTTTGCAAACGACAGCCTGCATTCCTTTTGGGACCGCATGTTTATTCTGAAGTTAGACGAGCTCAATCCCGTTGCTTACGCCAATCATCTCTATGAAAATCATCCACCAGAGCAGTTTTTCGACGAAGCGATCTCTATGGAAACCGTCAGCGATCTCAGGGCTTGGGCCGAAAAAAGTTATACCATTGGCAAAGACGTTTACCTATATATTGAAGACATGGATCAGTTTAACCTCAACCCTTTTTCCGACAGAAAAGACCTGAAAAACGCCAAGGATTTATCGGAGACGCGATTGGCACTTGCTAGTTATCGATTGACTAGCATATTGAACAAGTGGCTCTAGTCTTTTTTTGTTGAACTTTCGAAGATTTCCCGCCAGAGTCTAGGGAATCTATGAAGGACAAAACAATCAAAGATGCAAACGAGGCGACAGCGTCTGTGGCCTATCGTTTGAGCGAATTAGTTGCGATTTATCCCATTACGCCGTCGTCACCGATGGCGGAATTTTGTGACGAGTGGTCGGCTCAGGGCAAAAAGAACATTTGGGGTATCACTCCGGAAGTGACGGAGCTGCAAGCAGAGGGCGGTGTCGCTGGTGCCGTTCACGGAGCCCTGCAGGGCAGCGCGCTGACAACGACCTTTACGGCGTCTCAGGGACTTCTTCTGATGGTTCCCAATATGTACAAAATTGCCGGTGAACTGATGCCCTTCTGTATGCACGTCTCGGCGAGAAGCATAGCGGCGCACGCGTTGTCCATTTTCGGCGACCATTCTGACGTTATGGCGTGTCGTCAATGTGGGTTTGCGTTGTTGGCATCGAATTCGGTGCAAGAGGCCCACGACTTCGCTTGCGTGGCTCATGCGGCGACCCTCAAGACTCGCATACCTTTCCTACACTTCTTTGACGGCTTCCGGACCTCACACGAGATCAACACCTACAGCCACATTTCTGACGACGTCCTGAAGCAGATGATCGACGAAAAGGCGATTTTGGCTTTCAGGCATCGTGCATTGACGCCCGATAGCCCTGTTCTGCGTGGAACTGCCCAAAACCCAGATGTATTTTTCCAATGTCGCGAGGCCGCCAACGGTTTCTACGACGCGACACCCGAAAGCGTGGCCTCATTGCTAGAACAATTTGGCAAGCTCACCGGCCGCACCTACAAGCTCTTTGACTACGTCGGCGATGCCAATGCGGACCGCGTCGTCATTGCGATGGGCTCTGGAACGGAGACCCTCGAAGAGACATCCAAGTGGCTCAATTCCAAGGGCGAAAAGACAGGCGTACTCAAGGTTCACCTCTACCGGCCGTTCTCACTCAAACACTTTATAGCCGCGTTGCCAAAGAGCGTTAAAAAAATCGCCGTGCTCGACCGCACCAAAGAGCCAGGATCATTGGGCGAACCCCTCTACCAGGACGTCGTTACAGCTCTTCGCGAAAATGATGACACCGTTATTCGCGTCATCAGCGGACGTTACGGTCTTGGATCCAACGAATTCGCTCCCAACACCGCCAAGGCCGTCTTCGATGAGCTCAAAAAAGACAACCCCAAAAACCACTTTACGGTGGGCATCGTCGACGACGTCACTCACACTTCACTCTCGATCGACGCCAACTTTTCGCTCAAAAAGGGTGACGAGTTTAGCAGCGTCTTCTACGGACTGGGCGCCGACGGCACTGTTGGAGCCAACAAGAACACCATCAAGATCATCGGCGACGAGACCGACAATTACGCGCAAGCTTACTTCGTCTATGATTCCAAAAAATCGGGCGCCATGACGGTCTCCCACTTGCGATTCGGCCCCAAACCAATCCACGCGCCGTACCTCATCAAAAATGCTCGCTTCCTAGGCTGCCATCAGCCGCAGTTCTTGGACAAATACGACGTCCTCGATGCCCTCGACATGAACGGCATCTTTCTCCTCAACTCAGCCCACTCCGCGGACACCGTGTGGAATACCCTGCCGCAATCCGCCCAACGTCACCTGATCGAAAAGAAGGCAAAATTCTACACCATCGACGCCTACAAGGTCGCCAAGGATAACGACATGGGCTCACGCATCAACACGATCATGCAGACCTGCTTCTTCGCCATTTCTGGCATTTTGCCGCGCGATGAAGCGATTGCAAAGATCAAAAAGGCCATTGAAAAGACTTACGGTAAGAAGGGCGAAGCGATTGTCGAAAAGAACTTTGCCGCCGTCGACGCCACCCTCGCAAACCTGCACGAAGTCAAGGTGCCCAGTCAGGTAACGGCCACGTACGACTTCGGTGTAACGCTGCCCAAAGACGCGCCTGATTTTGTCAAAAAGACGACACTCGCGATGATGGCCAACAAGGGTGATTGCTTGCCGGTCAGCGCGTTCCCCTACGATGGAACCTGGCCAACGGGTACGGCGAAGTTTGAAAAGCGCAATATTGCTCAGGAAATTCCCCATTGGGATCCCTCTATCTGCATTCAGTGCAATCGCTGCGCCCTCATTTGCCCACATGCAGCCATCAGGGCGAAGTTTTACCCGGAGTCGACCCTCAAGGACGCCCCAAAAAACTTCTGCTCGACCGACTTCAAATCGCGTGATTGCGCCAATCACAAGTTCACCATCCAGGTCGCGCCCGAAGATTGTACCGGTTGCGGTCTCTGCGTCGCCATGTGCCCCGCAAAAGACAAGGCTAACCCCAATCACAAGGCCATCGATATGGTCAGCAAGGATCCCATTTTTGAGGCAGAAAAGGAAAACTTCGCCTTCTTTGAAAACATTCCTTATCCAGAAAAGCCATTGCCTCTCGACCTGAAAACATCACAGTTACGCGAGCCTCTGTTCGAATTTTCCGGTGCCTGCGCGGGTTGCGGAGAAACACCGTACATCAAACTGCTCACCCAGCTCTACGGCGACCGTCTCGTGATCGCCAATGCGACGGGCTGCACCTCGATCTATGGCGGCAACTTGCCAACCACCCCCTATACCAAAAACAAGGATGGCCGCGGCCCAGCTTGGGCAAATTCGCTGTTCGAAGACAACGCCGAATTCGGCTTGGGCATGCGTCTCGCTCTCGACAAGAAACAATCGATGGCCCGTGAAATACTCGCCAAGAGCGGAGGTATAGTCGGCGATGAGCTCGTTAAGGCCATTTTGGAGGCCGACCAGAGCTCCGATAATGGCATTGCCGAACAACGCAAGCGCGTTCAGACCCTCAAGACGAAATTGGCAAAATCAAAGGACACCACATGGCTCCTCGATTTGGCTGATTACCTCGTCGATAAGGTTGTCTGGATCATCGGCGGCGACGG
>MIDP01000013.1 GCA_001831095.1 Verrucomicrobia bacterium GWF2_51_19
GTGGCGATGTTGATGGTTTCCCTCACGCAAATTTGGATCAACAAGGACCCGGGCCGAAAGTTTTTTGAAAAAGTCAGCGGCGTCGAGGTGTTTTTGCAGACGCACCTGAGCATCGGTTACACGCCCGTCGACGAGCCCCCATTGGCGATCAAGCGTGACCCAGCGATTGCCAACGGCGACCCAGTCCTGACATTTTACATGCGCAAAAGCAGTCCTTTCATGGAGTACGACAAGGAGCCACATCGCCCCATCGAGTGTGCGCTACACTGTGACGATCGTGAAGGCCTGATTCTCTATTGGCGTTGTCCGTGGTCCGACAAGGAGGTTTTACAAAAATACCAGAAATTCACTTTGGCGGAGGCGCATCAATTGGATTTCTACAATTACGACATTCCTCTCGATGCTTGGAAGAAAGCCGACCTGAAGGCGAATGACACCACGGAGGTTCCAGAAGTGCTCGAAATTCTCTTCAAGAAGGACAAGATGGAAAAGACGGTTCACATCTGCCTGAAGCCGCGAGTAGCCATCACGCGCGAAAAAAAGCCAAAAGAAGACAAACAGAGTCCACAACCCAACAAAAAGAAACGCGCGCCCAAGCGAAAGGAGCGCAAATGAGAAGGACTGTACAGAATCCAAGACCTAAGCAAAATGGTTCTCTAGCAAGGCTAACACTTTTGCCAAAGTCTTCCGGTGTCATCTTATTGGCTGTCTTGGGGATGTTGGTGCTATTGACATTTGTGGTCACGCAGTTTTTGCGAGAGACGACAGACGAGATTGAGTACGTTTCGCAAGTCGAGACCGACACCTCCATGCGCGACACCGGTTATTCGGCCCTGCAACTCGTTGTGAGTGTCCTCGAGGAGTTTTTGGAAATCGATGGCCACCTCTACTCTCCGCTTCAGGGCTGGGGAGATCCATTAACCTACTCCAAACACGAGTTTCCTGGCTACACGATCAACATTCACATCGAGGATGAGTCGGCAAAGATTCCGTTGAGGGTGTTTAACGAACCGTTATTATCGGCCGTCCTGGAGAAGCTCGACATCGGCCTGACGGAAGAAAAGATGCTCTTAGATGCCTTACAGAGTTGGACAGACGTCAAAGAAATCAAGAAGGAGGCGAAAAAAGAACCCAAGAAAGAAGAACCTGACAAAGACAAGAAAGAAGAGCCAAAAGACGACAAAGACAAGCCCCAAGATAAGCCGGCCGTCAAAGCTAAAATGGTTGCTCAAAAGCCATTACAGAGTCTCGATGAGCTGAATCACATCAAGCCGTTTAAAGAAATTTTCCTCAAAAATGACAAAAAAAAGACCTTTGAAAAGCTGAAGTCCAACCTCTCGCTTTACTCCAAGGGCCCCATCAACATCAACAACGCTTCCAAGTTCCTCAACAAGCTATTGGCCCAACAAGAGGGCTTTGACTGGGGTGAAATCAAGTCGAGGCGGCAATCGGAAAAGGACTTTTATTTCGCGCATAAAGAAGATGTCCCCTTTGCCGACAAGCGCCAATTATCCGACCTCTGCAACATTTCCAGCAACCTTTTGAGAGTCGACATCACGGTGCAACGTGGGCCCTTGTCGTTCTTCCTTTCGGCACTCATTCAGCCGCCCTCCAAGCAAGCGGTCTCGAAAGAGGAAGAGAAGAAAGAAGAAAAGGCACCCGAAAAGGAACCCAAAGACAGCGAATCGAAAACGCCAGAAAAGGTCGACAATGGCATAAAAATTCTTGTGCTGAGCGAGCAAAGTTCTATACTCTGAGGGCGATGGGCAATTCGTCATTGATTTTTATACCGGGTGAGCTCTTCTTTACGCAGAGCGTTGCCCTCGCGGAAAAGCTGCACGCGAAAGAGTTAGAGGCGTTTTTGGCCCTCACGCTCGAGTCCTCAAGCCCATTTCCACTCGATCAGCTCTATTGGGGCTATTGGCGCGACGGGGCCCATGTCTTGCTCTACGCGATTTCGCAAAAAAAGCTGTTTGAACTCGTCGACTCCAAGGCCCTCGTCGGCACACACGTCTTGCCGTCCTTTTTCGCACCCATCGTCAATGACGTCGACCATGCAGCGACACAGTGTGTCGTGTTTGGCAAGTCGCTGTCGATGCTCTACTTCGAGCCGCTGGCCAAAGTCCCAAGCAAGGTTTTCAGCTTTTCCACCGATCAGAAAATCGACGAGGCCCTCCTCGACCTCGCCCGCCAGAAAGCCGAGGCCTTCTTCGATCTCAATTCCATGTTTTTTGAAAAACGCGTCTGGAGCATCGTGCAGTTTGCGCGCGAAAAACAGCATTTTACTTTCACGCTGGCCAATAGGCATCTCGTCAACGGTACTGAGACAACGATCGTTAATAAAGTCGATGAACACATTCTCTACCAAGCCGACATCCGCCCCAAAAGCCAGTTGATCGCCGAAAAGAAAGCTTTTGGGAAAAACGCCCTTCTCAACAAGGCACTAGGCTTGTCCGCCGTCTTCCTTTTTCTCTTGTTGCTGGGCTACGCTGGCCTCTTTGCCGGCAAGCTTTTCGTTCAAAAACAACAACTGCAATTCGAGGCCCAGGCGCCACGGGTCAAGAAAATCGAAGCGCAAGACGCCCTCGTTACCAAGATTGACGGCATTATTTCAGAAAACTTTCGCCCATTTGAGCTCCTGGAAGTCTTGAATCAAGACCGCCCCACAACGCTCTACTTTCTATCCTCGACACTCGAAAACAATCACCGGGTAGAGATTGTCGGCGTCGCTCAAAACATCAACGAAGTCAACGCTTATCGCCAACGCCTGCTTACATCCAAAGACCTGAGCTCTGCCGAACTCGACCGCGTTGAGTCTGCGATGGGCAAGGTGACCTTTAACCTCTACGTGAATTTCAAAAAATAATGCGACTGCTAAAACGCAAACTCTCACTGCGCGAAAAAGGGCTCTTGACGGCTTGTGTCTGGGGCATCCTCTGTTTGTGGTTGAGCAGCGAGCTCAAGGGCTTTCGAGAGCTGAATGGCCAAGTTGACACCATCGAAAAGGCACTGAAAAAACAGTCTGTTTGGATTGCCAACGAGGGGCTCATCCGCGAACGCTTACAGCAGTTGGTCAGCCGCCTCGACATCAAGAAGTCCCTCGACCGCAACACCTTCGCTGGACGCGTCGACGAATTGGCCGCAAAGAGCGCCATTCACTACACCCTCGAGTCCCCTAAAGAACAAGCAGGCGACGTCTTTGACATCTTTTCGCTGAAGTTGCGCTTTCGGGATTGCGACCTGCCTAGCCTCATTGCTTTCGAAAAGGCCATCTACGACGAATCGCCCTACATGAGCGTTGAGTCGCTGCAGATGAAGCCAAACCCAACCAACCCGCAGTTGCTGAACGGCACCTTTGCTATACTTGGAATGAAATTGACACTAAAATGAAACGACTATTCCTATTTTTGATCCCCTTATTGACATACGCGATGCCCGCGGCCGATATCGTCAAAGACATGGACGATGAGCCCGTATTCTTGGACAAGGATAACTTTATCGCGCCCGAAAAAGAGTCAGAGACCATTGACTCCATTGTACTCGTCGACGAGTCTGCCCAACAGACCCTCGCCCTCTTGGAAAAGTTGACTGGAAAGATCATTCTGCCGCAACAAAATATTCCCAAAGTCAGGATCAACCTCAACATCAACACGCCCCTCAGCAAGGAAGAGGCCATTCTCGCCATCGAGAGCATTCTCGTCCTCAACGGTATCGCCATCACCGAAATGGGCGACAAGTTCCTCAAAGCCGTGCCCACCAGCCGCGTCAAGAGCCAATCCCCGACCTTTTTATCAGAATCGTCACTGCCGCTCGTGTCCAGTGAAAACATTTACACCAAGTTTTTCCGCCTCACCTACCTCTCGACAGACGAAATTCGCATGATGCTCGCCCCCTCGATGACACCCGAATCATCGGCCCTCGTGACGCTGCAAAAATCAAACTCCATTCTCGTCACCGACACGCTGTCCAACATTCAGCGCGTGGAACAGATTTTGGAAAAGATCGACAAGCCGGCAGACGTCCGCGAAGAGGTGCTCTTTTACGCCCTCAAAAACACCAGCGCCAAGGACCTCGTTCAACACCTCACACGCTTTCAAAACAACATTTTTGGAAAGTACCTGAAGGGCAACACCAGCTTTGAGGCCGATGATCGCACCAACCAACTCATCGTCATCACGCCGCCCGGCCACAAGCCCCTCATCGATCAAATTGTAAAAGGTCTCGACCTCGATATTCAACCGCTGACAAAGAGCGAGGTGTTTTACATCAAGCACGCCCAGGCCAAAGACCTCTGTGCCGTCCTCAAGCGCGTCATTACGAGCCAGCAGGACAAAGAAGAAAAGAAAGATGCCGACAAAAAAGATGCCGACAAAAAAGATCAAGATGACCAGTCGAAAACGCCCGCACAAACCTTCTTAGATCGCCTGCGCCAAATGCGCGAACAGCAGCAAAAACCAACGACTGGCTCAAGTGAAAGCGCCCAAAAGTTCAGCAAAGACTTCTCTCTCGACTTCGACGAGCGCAGCAACGCCATCATCGTTTTCGGTAACCCAACAGACATCCGCCAAATCAAAGAGCTGATTGATAAAGTTGACATCGTCCTGCCCCAGGTGCGCGTCCAGGTGATCATTGCCGAGGTAAAGCTCACCAACGACCAGGTCTCAGGCCTGCAGTCCTTCGGCATCGGGTATAATGAAAAATACAATGAATCGACGACAGGAACTACCATTCTGAAAAACGGCGAAAAGATTTATTTGAAAAACATTTCGAGCGCCATCACGACAAAACTATCGTCTCCATTTACATTGAATGGCTCCCTCCAAGATTTTGCCATCGATACTGTCTTTCAAAAAGCTCAAGAAAATCAGAATATTCAACTCTTGTCGGCACCGATGATTCTAACGACCCACAATCAAGAGGCCTCTGTAACTATCGGAGAAAAACGTCCTATTGTTGAGGCCGTTGATACCAACAAAACTGATACCAACAACGTTACACAACGCGTTAAATACCAAGATATCGGCATTACATTGAAGATAAAGCCACTCATAGGTTCCAATGGCACCGTTCAACTCAAAATTGATCAGACAGTCGATAACATATCTGGTTCGACTACTATCAATAATAATTCTCAGCCGATTATCACAAACAGGACGACTTCTTCCTTTGTCAGTGTCAATGACCGAGACACAATTGTTCTGTCCGGTCTACAGGAGCGTACCAACACGAAGACAAAATCAAAAGTTTTCCTCCTCGGATATTTGCCTTTCTTGGGCAGCGCGCTTTTTTCTCCAGAGAGTGACGTTGTAGAAACTCGTGAACTGATCCTCTTTATCCGTCCGCAAGTGGTCTACATGCCGAGTGATGCCGTTCCGCATGCCAAACAGATGATGGAGCAGATTGATGGCGGGAAGGACATTCAAACTTTCACAGATACCGGTAAGTTCCCACTGGAAAAGACGGAGCCAGAAAAGGGCAGCAAAGCGACGAGCCGCACAGAAAAGTTGTACAACAAAAAGATGGATGAAAGTAAATGAGAATAAGCCCCACAATCGCGCTATTCTTCGTTACAAGCGTCTTTGCCGATGAGGGCATTTCGAACCTCGTTAAAAATTCACCGTTCATACCTTACAACTACAAGGCCAATGCGCGCAATCGGCCAGGAGTGAAGGCTGAAGATGCCGTCAACCTCGAATTTCACGGTGTCTTTTTCAACAATGGCAAGGAGTTTTTCAGCATTTGGGACAAGACGGCCAACAAGGGCTATTGGGTCACACGCGAACAGCGGCCAGGCCAAACAATGCACGTTCTCGACTACGATGTTTCGAGCAAACAAGTGACCCTCCAAACCGACAAGGGCCCGCAATCCCTCAAGCTCATCACGTCGGCTGAAGGACCAAGCACGTTCGTTCCTGGCGCCGGCGGCCTGATCCGTCCAAACCTACTCTCACCGAAAAAGTCGAAAGACGATGACGATGACGATGATGATGATGATGACGATGATGACGATGATGACAAAGACACGCAACGTCGGAAAAACATCGAACGCCTGAAAAAACTCCTCTCACACTTGAGAGAAAAACAACGAATCGAGAACCAACAACAGGGCTCCTTCGCCGTTAACCAATACCGGTAGCCTTTGTCTAGTATTGAGCGCTTCATCTCCATTAGGCCATTGATGTTTATTTAGTTAGATTAAAGACAGATGCAAAATGGCTCTATAGCAAGGCCCGAGAAGCGAGGGCGACAGGAGCGTACGTTTGTACGTGACTTAGCCCGAACGACGAGAACGACGCTAGAGACCATTTTGCATCTGTCTTTGCAATAGCCTTGCAAACTCCTTAAAAATCGCCCTGGCGACGGGGCCAGCAGTTGTTCCGCCGTAGAAGAGGTCGCGGTCGTCGCGCTCCTCAATTGCAACAGCAACCGCGATTTGTGGGTCTTCGATCGGTGCAAAGCCGATGAACCACGCGATGTGCAAAAAGCGCTTGACGCCCGCCACGCGGATTTGCGCCGTGCCTGTCTTTGCGGCTATACGGAATCCTTGAACGGAGACTGATTTTGCTGTGCCTTCCGTCGAGGCCATTTCCATACCTTCGAGAAGCGCCTTCATGTGTTCGGGACGCAGGCCAATAGCCTCTCCGCCGTGTTTAGGTTGTTTGTGGGTGTCGTGGACGAGCGTTGGTTGCGTACGCGTCTCTCCTCGAGCCAATGAGGCAACAAAGCAGGCCATTTGCAGCGGAGTTACCCGCGTAAACCCCTGTCCCTGTACCATATTGGCTGTATCACCACCCGTCCAAGAGCCCAGATCGCGGCGCTTTTTCCATTGCTTGTCGGGAATGAGACTGCTTGGCGTCTCTGGCAACTCGATGTGCGTGACCTGATTTAGGCCAAAACGCCTGGCCTCGTCGGCAAGCATCTCGTGGCCACACTTCAGCGCGTGTTCGATGAAAAATGGATTGCAACTGAGCGAAATCGCGTGGCGGAAGTCGAGTTGCCCGTGTCCCCAAAGGTTGTTGCAGTGAAACTGGCGGTTGCCAACCATTATCGAGCCAACACAGTTGTGGACGTCATGCGGGTCGAGGTAACCGTTGCGAAGCATCGCGATCGATGCAATCACCTTAAACGGCGACCCCGGCGGATAGAGCCCCTGCGTCGCACGATTCACCCAGGCGCCCCTTTCGGTAATCGCGTCGTAGGTAGCTTGCGGAAGATAGGGCGTGAAGTCGTTGAGGTCGAAGTCTGGCTTGCTCGCCAACACAAGGACCTCGCCCGTTCGCACGTCGAGCGCCACCGCCGCACCACGATTGTCGCCCAGGGCCATTTCAGCCACTTCTTGGAGGTCGGCATCGAGGCTGCAATAGAAATCTTTGCCCTGCTCCGGGTGCTTTTTCAACAGCTGTTCGTACTTGTAACCAGACGGGTCGACCAGGCAGACTTCGTACCCGCTGAGGCCCTGCAAATGGCTGTCAAAGCGCGCCTCCAGGCCCATCTTGCCCGATTTCCCCTTGATGCTAAAAGTGGTCAAATTCTCGCCCGGCACGCTGTCAGCCGTTTCCGACGACGACACGACGTACCCCAAGGTGTGCGCCGCCAGCGAGTCGTAGGGGTAGACGCGGACACTGTCAACGTACACCTGAATTGGGTAACGCACAGGCAATTGCTCGGTCAGGATCGCATACTCCTGCGGCGTCAAGTCCTCGATCAGCGTCATCGGCAACAACATGTGTTGATAAAAGTGACGCTCCAGCTTTTTGGGATCAATCTGGACGTTTTTTTGAAGCAGTGCGTTGATCTTGTCTAAATACTTTTGCAAAACCGCTGCCCGAGCAACACGTTTAATGTCATCACGGTCGACGCGCTCGTTCTTTTCGCGCTGCTCGCGGACAAGCTGGATGTACCTCTCGGCAAACTCCTTGCGCAACTCCTCCAAATACGCCACAACGCAGAAACGTGGACGATTGCCCACCAACAATATCCCTTTTCGATCGTAAATATTGCCACGCGTCCCAGGTGTTATCAACCGCCGCATGCTCTGCTGCTGCTCCTTTTCCTCGTAAATCGACGCCTGTATAAGCTGCCTCCACGCGAGTCCAAAAAACAGCGTAGCAAACGCCACCCCACTCAATAAGTAAAAAAAACGTATGCGCGGCGTGAAACTCCGGTGAGACTCGAAGGGCTTTTCATCTGCTTTCATTGGCTCGCCTTTTTCAAAAACCAACTCTGCAATTCAAAAAACCAAAGCGCAACAGGAAATATTGTCAATGTTGAAAAAATCAAGTCGCCAACAGTCCTCGTCCAATACCCACATGCATGCCAATGCGGCTGCCCCAACAAGAAAATCTGGGCAATCCCCAGTAACGCGTTCAAAACAACCGCTAAACAGGCCGCTTGAAAGAAGTTACACTTTTGGAAAACATTTCTGAAAGCCGCTAATAACCCGTACCCAACCGCAAATAATACCAACGATTGCCCCGAGGTCACCGGCAGTAACGCGTCAAAAAAATACCCCGTCAAAGCCATGCACAATAACCCTTGAAATACATTTAAATATAACCCCGAATAAACCACCAACGCACCCCCCCAATATAAATACACAGCTAACCCACTCAACCCACTGTTCACCACTCCGTTCAGTCCTATCAGAACCCCGTTACTCACCAAAAATATAAAAAATCTTAAGTCTCTATGCATGTGAACGTTGTACTCGGGAAACCCTTTTTATAGAATAAAAAGTGTTTCCCGAACCCTTCCCAAAAACACTTTTTTAGCGAAACATAAAAATACTTCGTATTTTTTTATTTCGCAAAACTTTTTTTAAAAACGGCAGCAAAAAACAAAGTAAGGCCGCTTCAAGATGCGCCTATAGCCAGGCCCGAGGAGTGAGGGCGACAGGAGCCTACTTAAGGTAGGTGACTTAGCCCGATCGACGAGAACGCCGCTAGAGGCGCATCTTGAAGCGGCCTTTTGCAGCGTTAAAAATAGATGCAAAAATGCGGCTTGGCGCGAGCACGATTCGGCCGTAGCGGCATGGCGATCCATCCGGCTTCTCCAATTTTTTTGCGAAATATAAAAATGCATGCATTTTTGTGTTTCGCTTTAAAAGTTTTTTGGAGAGGGGGTCGGGGAGAGACTTTTTTTCAAAAAAGTCTTTCCCCGTGGCCAGTCGGCGGAGCGAGAAACGCATTTTGGCGCTATTTTCAACGCTGTCTTAAAAGAAGAGGGCGATGGCAGAGAGATTATCCGGAGCCTCCTTCTCGTAGGCAATTTTTTTAATTTCTGCGAGTAGATGTTCGGGTGTATCGTAGGCCTTCATGAGCATGCCCATGCGGTGTTCGCTGATAGTTTTGGTAACGCCGTCTGTGTAAAGGAGAAGTTTATCGCCAGGGAGAAGCTCGTGTTCATAGAAGTCAATATCGAGGCTTGGACGTTGGCCGAGGCAGCGTGTGAGTGTGTGGTAGAGCTGTTCGGGAATGGAGGTGTATTTGCGTTTTTCCTCAGAGAGTGACTGCCAAATCTCCTGGGCGACTGTGTGGTCTCGAGTGAGCTGTTGGATTTCGCGGTTGCGGAAGAGGTAGATACCGCTGTCACCGGCGTGGCCGATTGAGAAGAAGTTTTCGCGGAAGGACAACGCTGTCAAAGTTGTGGCGATGCCGTACTCGGGGTAGAGTTTTTTGCCTTCGTCGAAGATTTTTTTATTGATGTCGTTGAAAATGATGTCCCAATCGACGGGCCGGCCTGGCAAGGAATTGGCCTTGAAGAGTCCAGCGAGGTCACGGACTGCAATTTGGCTGGCGACGTCACCATCGGGCAGGCCTCCGAGGCCATCGGCGACGGCATAGAGATGTAAGTCATTGTCAATGAGAAAAGAGTCATCGTTTTTCTCTCGCCCCAGGCCGATATCCGTAAAGCCGGCAACCTTAAATTTTATCTCGGACATGCCGTTAATCCTATAGGCGCCGTGTGATTTTTCAATGCTGAAAGTAAAAAATGTTCGAGGACGGCCGTTTCGGAAAGGTTGACATCGATGAGCCGCAGGCCGCGTTCGAGGGCATCCATGTCGGCGACAAAATTGCCGGCGGTGTCCAATTGCTGCATTTTTTCAAAAGCCCAATCGCTTGTAGCCTGCGCGATCTCCAAAAAGAGCTCGTGAATGAGGCCCTTTTCGGCGGAAGTCTGGATGGCGACGCGTTCCTCTTCGGACAACAGGCTGTCTGGCATTTTGGGCGTCATGGCGGTTGCGAGGCTGTCGAAGTTCGCAACCAGCGCATAGGCCGTCATGATGGATCGCGCGCTGCCGTCAATCGTGTCGAGAAAGGCCCGATACTGACTCAGCCAACGCGTCCAGCGGTCGTCATTGAGATGGATGCCCTGGTGAAAGCGCACCTCGATGCATCGGCTCTTGACCGTGTCTAGCAGCGACTCTGGTGACGTCGACGTCAGTAATAATAGACTGTCAGCAGGCGGCTCTTCCAACGTTTTCAGAAAAATGTTGGCCGCGCTCACGTGCATGCGGTCCGCTTCCAGCACCAGGGCCACGCGGTAACCGTTTGCCGACTTCTGAAAAAAGCTAACCAGCTCGCGAGTCCGCTCGGCACCAATCTGCCGCATCTTGTTGGCCGGCCTCAACGCAATTAGGTTAACCGCATCGGCATTTGCGTTCAGACCGCCCAGCAAAAAGTCTGCAAAACCAAGGGCCACGTTTTCCAAAAAGTCCTTGTCTTTTCCTGAAAATAACACCGCGTGCGGCAACCGTCGCCCCTCGTAAGCCCTCTTGAGCGCCGCCAATCCACGATGAACACCCACCGTTTCTCTAAAAATATCGTTCCACTTCATGCCAAATCCGCTCATGTATATCGCCGATCTCGCCCTCACCGTCAATCAAAATACAGCTCCCCAGCTCCTCTTTAGTTAAAGACTGATGCAAAATAGATGCAAAAATGTGGCTTTGCGCGAGTATGACCCGGCGTAGCGTACATAGACGTACGTGAGCAAGTCAACGGAGCGCGAAACGCGTTTTGGCGCTATTTTGACTCTGTCTTTAGGTAGTGTTTTTGATAAGGGGCCTAACCCTCTTTATTGTGTAAAAAGGGTTCCCCGGCGATTCTGATCGATTTTACAAGAACGCGCGAACTTTCTGGATGAGTTCGACGCAGCGGACGCTGTAGCCCCATTCGTTGTCGTACCAGCTGACGAGCTTAAAGAAGTGGTCATTGAGCTCGATGCCAGAAGTGGCGTCAAAGATAGAGGAGCGCGCGTCGTGGATAAAGTCGCTTGAGACAACCTCGTCCTCGGTGTAGCCAAGAATGCCCTTCAGCGAGCCCTTCTCTGATGCCTCTTTCATCTTTTGGCAAATCTCTTTGTAGGAAGTGCTCTTGGTGGTCTTGACAGTCAGGTCGACGACGGAAACCGTGGGTGTTGGAATGCGAAAAGCCATGCCAGTGAGCTTGCCCTTGACGGCTGGTAAAACGAGCCCGACAGCTTTGGCGGCTCCAGTTGTCGACGGAATGATGTTCAACGCTGCCGTACGTCCACCCTTCCAATCTTTCTTAGATGGGCCGTCGACGGTCTTTTGTGTGGCGGTGTAGCTGTGAATGGTGGTCATGAGGCCCTCTTCGATACCGAAGTTGTCCAAAATGACCTTTGCGATGGGCGCCAAGCAGTTGGTCGTGCAAGAAGCATTGGAAATGATGTTGTCGCTAGCGCTCAGGGTCTGGTCATTGACACCGATAACGATCGTCTTCATCTCTCCCTTTCCTGGGGCCGAAATGATGACTTTCTTGGCACCTGCCTGAATATGTCCAGCCGCCTTTTCTGCATCTGTAAATAATCCCGTCGACTCCAGAACGATCTCAACCCCGAGTTCCTTCCATGGAAGTGCGGCCGGGCCCTCTTTCACAGCCAAGCAGCGGATTTTGTGACCATTGACCACAAGCATGTCCTCACCTTGTGCCTCCACTGTGCCCTGAAAACGGCCCTGAATCGAGTCGTATTTCAATAGGTACGCTAAATTGTCGGCCGGGACGAGGTCGTTGATTGCAACAACCTCAATATCCTTACCCAACAAGCCTTTGTCAGCTATCGCACGGAAGACTAAACGTCCAATGCGACCAAAACCGTTAATGCCTATTTTTGTTGCCATAAGGCGTACAGTTTTAGCAAACTCGACTGGCTTTGTAAATGATAAAGATCGTCAAAATATTCAGCAGTTATTTAAAAAAGTGTTTTAGGACTTCCACGGTTGGCGCGCTTAGGCCAAAGGTGTGAATGGCGTGGAGCTGCGTCGTTTGGTATTTTGCCCAAAAATGGCCAGTCGTCGCCTCATAGGCTGTCCGATCTTTACAGCGCGGGTCCAGTGTGGCGTTGCGGTAGTCCTCCGGTTGGGCGTCAAACAGCTCCATCGAAGGGAACGATACGACGCGCGTGTGTTTATTGGCCCGAGATATGGCGAGTGCAACTTCGCTGCCAGAAGCAAGGGCGATTGCCTGCAGGGCCTCCGATTCTGCCTGAACGACGTAAGCACCGCTGGCGACATTTTTGCGCGACGTCCCTTGGAGTACAGGCAGGTCTTGGCGTGAAAGAATGATGGCCGTCGGCCCATCTTTGCGATTGTAGGCCGTTTCGAGAGCACCAATTGTCTCTTCGGCGTCCGCTGGGCGCAGGACAACGAGGTTTGGTATGCAACGCAGGCTATCAACGGTCTCCACGGGCTGATGCGTTGGGCCATCTTCGCCGACCGCCACCGAATCGTGCGTCCAGAGGTAGATCACCGGTAATTTGGCCATAGCTGCGAGACGGACAGCCGGCCGCATGTAGTCAGAGAAGACTAAAAAGGTCGCTCCCGAGGGCCGGAAGAAGTCGTCGTACGCAATGCCGTTTAAAATGGCCCCCATGGCGTGTTCGCGAATGCCTACCCACAAGTTGCGACCCGCAATGTTGTTTGCAGAGAAATCACCGCCGTCTTTAAGGTAGTTCTTGGTTGAGCCGAAGAGGTCCGCGCTGGCTGTCAAGAACAGCGGGTCTTTCTCAGCAATCGATTGCAAAACCTCTCCACAGGCCGTTCGAGTGGCGACAGTCTTTTCGAATTTAGGGAAGTCATCTAACGACAGAGCTGCCTTTTGCCCAAATAAGAGCTCATGTGTGGCCGCATTGGCCGTTTTCCACGCATCAAAACGCGTCTGCCAAGTCCGGTAGCTGTTTGAGAGCTCTGCCAGGCGTTTTTCAAAGAATGCCCGCGTCTCTTCCGACACGTAAAACGGCTCTGATGGCAATCCCCAGCGTTGACGCGCTTCCTTGGCAAACTTGATGCCGCTCTCGCCGTGCGCCTTCGCCGTGCCCTCGACTTCCGGTATGCCCTTGCCTATAACCGTTTTGACAATCACAATCTGCGGAAAACCCTCTGCCAACTTCGCCCGTTCAAGTGCCTCGACAACCGCCTCGATATTGTGACCGTCCACCGTCTGCACACCAAACCCAATCGCGCGCATGCGATCGGCCGTCTGCTCACTCTGAGTGCGTGAAAGCGACGCATCGAGCGTCACGTCGTTGGAATCGTACAGGAGAATAAGGTTGTCCAGCTTCCAATGAGCCGCCAGGGCAAGGCTCTCCATCGCAACACCCTCTTGCATACAGCCATCGCCACACAAACAAAAGACATGCGAATCAATCAGGTCGCCCATGTAGGCCCTCAGCTTCTTCTGCGACACCGCTAAACCAACAGCATTCCCTATCCCCTGACCCAACGGCCCCGTCGTGCATTCCACTCCCTCTGTGTGCCCAAACTCCGGATGCCCCGGCGTCTTACTCCCCATCTGCCGAAACGCCCGAATGTCGTCCAGCGAAACCTTGTACCCAGCCATATGCAGCCACGCGTACAAAAACATGCTCCCGTGCCCCGCCGATAACACAAATCGATCCCGGTTTACCCACCGTGCATTCTCCGGATAATACCGCATCGCGCACCCAAAGAGCGCCACGCCAACCTCTGCACACCCAACCGGCAACCCTAAATGCCCCGACTTCGCAGCCGCTATCGCGTCCATCGCCAATCCACGTGCTTCATTCGCTATCTTATATAGGTTCATAAAAATTCCTTTTTTTGCAGAGCTAATTCCAGCCAGACAAAGGTCCTTGCGCGATACGATACACTTCGAGGAGTTCGGGTTCGGTATGGACATCGATGCGGCCAGCGCGATCGTCCTGGAAGCGGACGGCAGTGATATTAAAGGGATCGCCGTAGTTCATGAGGCATTTGGCAGTCTGCGCCCAAACGGCTACTGGCTCGGAAAGGGACTCACCTTTTTCGATGGCAATTTCGACCGCGCGATCGATGACAGCCGGGTCGCAGAGTGGGAAATTGACGTTAAAATTGACATGGACGTCGCCTGGAAAGTTTTGCAAAATATGCTGAAAAACGGGCACTGACGGCACCTTATCACCAGCCAACTCCGGCGGACGACGCAGCGCAATCACGCCAAAGTCCTTCGCGATACGCGCAATCAGCTCGCTCTCGGTCGACACGACAATCTCGTCAACGAGTTTTGCTTGCCTCAACTTCTGTATACCGAGCCCCAGCATCGGCACCCCAGCGAACGGCAGTATGTTCTTATACGGCAGCCTCTTACTTCCGAGACGCGCTATAATGGATCCTATAACTTTCATAATTTATTGGGACAACCTTTTTTGAAAAAAAGGCTTTCCCAAGCCCTTTCTAAAAAACTGTTAAAGCGAAACACAAAAAATACTACGTATTTTTATATTTCGCTATAAAATTTTGAGAAAAGTTTTGGAAACTTTTATTCAACAAAAGGCATAACGTTATTGTCATGACTGAAACAGTGACGAGCCGTCGCAGATTCCAGGCTCAGTCAAGGGTGAAAAAATAAGGCATTTTCAGACATCTTTGCTTGCAACTCTGAGACAATTATTATTTATTGCAACTATCAACGATAGAAAAGCTTATATGACAGAAGAAACTCTTGAGCAAACGAACGCGTATGATGCCTCTAAGATACAGAAGTTGGAGGGGTTAGAGGGTGTTCGCAAGCGTCCAGACATGTACATTGGAGACACCAATGAGCGCGGTCTCCACCACTGCGTTTTTGAAATCGTCGACAACTCTGTTGATGAGGCCCTCGCCGGCTATTGCACGGAAATCAAGGTCAACGTTCACCTCGACGGCTCCTGTTCGATCGAAGACAATGGCCGCGGCATTCCGGTCGACATTCACCCAAAGTACAACATTCCTGCTCTGGAGCTCGTCCTCACCAACCTCCACGCAGGCGGCAAGTTCGGCAAGGGTGCATATCAAGTATCGGGCGGTCTGCACGGCGTTGGCGCCAAGTGCGTCAACGCGGTTTCAGAGACTTTTGACGTCGAAGTGCGCCGCGAGGGTTCCATTCACCACATGGCCTTCGCCCGCGGCAAGACGGTCCAAAAAATCAAGGTCATCGGCAACACCAAAACGACGGGCACCAAGATCACCTTTTTGCCGGATTCGGAAATCTTTCTTGAGACACGCGAGTTCAAGTACGACATTATCGCAAAGCGCCTGCGCGAGTTGGCCTTTTTGAACCCAGGCATCTTCATTATTTTTGAGGACGAACGCATCCAAAAGACGGAGACATTTAAGTTCGAAAACGGCATTTCGGAATACGTCGCCTACTTAAATCGCACCAAGACCATCCTCCACGACAGCCCCATCGCGTTTTCCGGCGAAGCGTTTGCCGACGAGGCCAAACAAGACTCCAAAATCATCGTCGACATCGCCATGCAGTACAACGATGGCTACAATGATCAGATCTACGCCTACGCCAACTCCATTTTCAACATCGAGGGCGGAACACACCTGTCGGGATTCAGAACGGCCCTAACGCGCGTTGTCAACAATTACGCCAAGGCCAACAACATCATCAAAGACAAGGACCCAGCTCTCTCCGGCGATGACACCCGCGAAGGCCTCACCGCCGTTATCTCGGTCAAAGTGCCAGAGCCACGTTTCGAGGGTCAAACAAAAACAAAGCTGTCCAATAGCGAAGTTGATGGCATCGTCCAAAAGATCGTTGGCGACAAGCTCAAGTACTATTTCGAAACCAATCCCAACGTCGCTAAACGCCTCGTCGAAAAGACCCTCAACGCAGCCCGCGCACGCGAAGCAGCCCGCAAGGCCCGTGAGACTGTCCGCAAGAGCGCACTCAGCGCCGGTGGCCTACCAGGCAAGTTGGCCGACTGTTCTGAAAAAGACCCCACTCTCTGCGAACTCTACATCGTCGAAGGTGACTCGGCCGGCGGTTCCGCCAAACAGGGCCGCGATCGTCGCTATCAGGCCATCCTGCCCATTCGCGGAAAACTCATCAACGTCGAAAAGGCTCGCCTCGATAAGGTCCTTAATAACAACGAAATCCGCACCATCATCACCGCCTGCGGAACCGGCATCGGAGAGGCCGGCGAAGGCGCCTTTGACGCCTCCAAATGCCGTTATCACAAGATCGTCATCATGACTGATGCCGACGTCGACGGCTCCCACATTAGGACTCTCCTGTTGACCTTCTTCTTCCGTCAAATGCGCGGCCTCATCGATAGCGGCTTTGTTTACATCGCACAGCCCCCACTCTACCGAATCAAACGCAAAAAACGCGAGCAGTACATCGACAACGACGCCGATATGAACCGCATTCTCCTCGAACTCGGCGCCGAAGATGTCACCCTCATTCGTCAACGCGACCAGCACGTTTTTTCCAATAAGCAGGTTGAGAGCATTGTCGCCCTCCTCCTCCGCCTCGAGACCCTCTGCGGCAGCATCCGCCGTCACGGTTGCCCCGTCGCCGATTACCTCGATCAACACAATCACGAGGACTTCGAAGTTCCAAAGTTCATCGCCCGTATCCGCACAGGCAACGAAGAAATTTTTCGTTTTCTCCGCGACGACGACGAACGCTCCCGATTCTATGTCGAGTTCGCCATGACCGAAGATATCTACGCCGGCTCCACCACACGCGAAATCGAAGTCAATGGCCATATCGTCCAGCAACGCATCAATGTCTACGAAATCTTCGAGGCTCACCCGATATCCAAATTGTTGCGTGAAATGGCCAAGGAAGGCTTCGACGTCAAAACGTTTAAAGACTCCGAACTCCCACGCTACAACCTCCTCGAAAATATCGGTGGCAATCGTCAAAACGTTATTCAACTCCATTCCATCCTCGAACTCATCCATACAATACGCAACCTCGGCCGTCGCGGACTCACCATTCAACGCTACAAAGGTCTCGGCGAAATGAACGCCAAACAGCTCTTTGAGACCACCATGGACCCAGCCACTCGCAAGTTCCTAAAAGTCTCAATAGATGATGCAGCGGCAGCCGATGCCACCTTCTCCATGCTCATGGGCGAAGATGTCCCCATCCGCCGCGCCTTTATCGAGGATAATGCTCTTAATGTCTCTGTTCTCGACGTATGAAGAACGATAAAAATGGCACCCAGCTTCGTTTCGCGCTCCGCCGACTGCCTCACGTACCTCTATGTACGCTACGGCAGATCGTGCTCGCGCAAAGCCAAACCTGTGCATCCATTTTTTATCGTTCTTCAGCTCCAATGATGACCAGTATACCAATACAAATAATCAATGAATTTTGCGAAATAGAAAAATACGCAGTATTTTTATGTTTCGCATAAAAAAGTGTTTTTAGGAAGGGTCTGGGAAACCTTTTTTATTCTATAAAAAGGGTTTCCCTGTTCAAAATTTTCATATGTACACGGAAAAGGAAAAAGTAATATCCAGCAACATTTGCGAGATCATGCAAGGAGCCTACATTGACTACTCGATGTCGGTTATTGTAAGTCGGGCGTTACCGGACGCGCGGGATGGATTAAAGCCGGTTCAGCGGCGAATATTATACGCGATGTTGCGTGAAGGGCTGTTGCACAATCGTCCATTTGACAAATGTGCGGGCGTTGTTGGTGAAGTTTTGAAAAACTACCACCCGCACGGTGACAGTTCTGTCTACGACACGCTTGTTCGCTTGGCGCAGCCGTGGGTCTTGCATCATCCATTGATTGATCCGCAGGGAAACTTTGGCTCAATCGACGGTGATTCGGCGGCGGCCTATCGTTACACGGAGTGTCGGTTGAAGGCGATCGCGGAAGAGATGTTAAAAAACCTCGATGAAAACACCGTTGATTTTGGCCCGAACTACAAAGAGAGCACGACGGAGCCGCTGGTATTGCCGGCCGCCTTCCCTAACCTTCTTGTCAATGGCTCCACAGGCATCGCGGTTGGCATGACGACGAACATTCCGCCACACAACCTCGGTGAAATCATCGACACCGCCTGTGAGATCATCGACAACCCCAACATTTCCCTCGACGACATTAGCCAGATCATTCAGGGGCCAGACTTTCCTACGGGCGGGTACATTGTCGGCAAAAAGGGCATTGCGAGCTACCTCAAAAATGGCCGCGGCATCGTTCGCGTTCGCGGGAAAGCGCACACCGAGGACCTCAAAAACGGCAAAGAACAGATCGTTCTCACGGAAATCCCGTACAACGTCAACCGCGCGTCGTTGGTTGAACGCATTGCCGAGCTCGTACAGGACAAGATTTTAACCGAGGTCAGCGACCTCCGCGATGAGTCGACCGAGACCACACGTATCGTCATTGAGCTGAAGCGCGGTGAAGTTCCACGGGTCGTCCTCAACAAGCTCTACAAACACACGCCGTTTGAGTCCTCGTTTGGTGTCATTCTTTTGGCCCTCGACAAGCAGCGGCCGAAACAGATGAACATCAAAGAAATGCTCGAATGCTTCATCGAGCACCGCCGCGAAGTCATCTATCGCCGCACCGCCTTTCAGTTGGCAAAGGCCGAAGAGCGCGCCCACATTCTCGAAGGCTACCGCATCGCCCTCGACAACCTCGACGACATTGTCAGGATCATTCGGAAATCGTCCAACCGCGAAGAGGCCCGCATCGAGCTGATGAAGATCTACCCGCTAACGGAGACCCAGACAAACGCCATCCTCGACCTCCGCCTCTACCAACTCACCGGACTGGAACGCGAAAAGATCGACCTCGAATTCCAAGATCTGGCGGAACGCATCGCCTATTACCGCTCCATTCTCGAAAACGAGTCAAAGCTGTTGGGCATCGTCAAATCGGAGCTGAAAGAGATTCGCGAAAAGTACACTCTTCCGCGTCGCACGGAAATCATTCCCGACGAGACCGAATTCCGCCTCGAAGACGTCATTGCCAACGTCGGCTGCATCATCACAGTCACGCACAACGGCTTTATCAAACGCACAGAAGTTAGTTCCTACAAATCTCAAAAACGCGGCGGCAAGGGCGTCATCGGCACCGGCCAACACGACGAGGACTTCGTTGAGCACCTCTTTACGGCCAGCACCCACGACTACGTCATGTTCGTCATGACCAATGGCCGCGTCTACGTTGAAAAGGTCTACGAGATTCCAGAGGGCACACGCATCTCAAAGGGTCGATCCCTCGTCAATGTCCTCGAAATGCCACAGGAGGAAAAACTCGCCTCCATGCTCTGCTTCAAGGAGTTCGCGGAAGGCATCCATATTGTCATGGCCACCGAAAAAGGTATCACGAAAAAAACCAACATTATGGCCTACGTCAATTACCGAAAGGGCGGCATCATCGGCATACAGATCGACGACGGTGACCGCGTCATCGACGCCCGCCTCACCAACGGCCAGAACGAAATCATTCTCATCACCCAAAACGGCATGTCCATTCGCTTCAACGAGGACGACCTCCGTGATCAGGGCCGTGTCACTCGAGGGGTTATCGGCATTCGCTTAAAAGAGTCCGATTGTGTCAAGGCCATGACCGTCGTCTACCCTGACCGCACCCTTCTCATTGCAGGAAAGAACGGCCAAGGTAAACGTTCGAGCTTCGACGACTATAAACTCCAAAAACGCGCCGGAAGCGGCCTCATCGCCATTAAGACTCCAGGTGTCGCAGGTGCCCTCGGTGTCCACGACAACGAAGAAGTGATGCTCCTAACCAAGTCCGGTCAGGCGGTCCGCTTCCCAGTCAAAGATGTCCGCATTATCGGTCGCACGACACAGGGCGTCCGCCTCATCAACCTCAGCAAAAATGATCAACTCATCGGTATCTGCCGCGTCATCAAAACCGATGAAGAAGCCGTTGATGTAATCGAAGAGGCCGAAGGGTCATAGGAAACCACGTATTTTAATCATTGACCCAGCAAGACAACTCCTCCAGATTGTTTGCCTCAGCTAATTCTTTAAAGTCATGCCTGAAGTCATTCAAAATCATGTAGCTGCCCAGCAATTGGACCAATACAGTTTTGACGACCTCCTCGTTCTCGGAGAATCAAACTTTGAGAGCATTGATCCGGAAAAGCTAGCACGCACGTCGCCGTACGAGATCAGCCGCTTTCTCGAACGACTGGACCTAGAAGAGCAGAAGACTTTTCTAAAAAAGCTCGGTGAGCGTCAGGTTTCGGACGTCTTGGCGGAAATGAACGCCGAGGATTCCGCGGAACTCATCACTGCGATAAGGGAGTACAGGGCGGTCAAGATTTTGGAATCCCTGGGACCCGATGACGCCGTTGACCTCGTTAGCGAGCTCGATGAAGAGGACCGCGTCCGCCTGCTCGCCAAGATGCACGCTGACAAGGCGCTGACCATTCAGAAGCTGCTTTCATACGATCCTGACACCGCTGGCGGCGTCATGACACCCATTATTCCGACGGTCCACGACAACCTCACCGTCGACCAGGCCATCGATCACGTTCGCCACCTCCGTCACGACATCGAAAACATTTATGACCTCTACGTCGTCGACGCCCACAAGCACCTCTTGGGCACCGTCTCGCTGCGCCGCCTGATTCTCTCTGACCCCGGTCAACCGATCGCCGCCGTCATGAAAAAAGAGCTGCCAGGCATCTGTCACCCAAATCAAGACAAGGAAGAGGTCGCACGCGCGATGGCCGAGTACAATTTGCGCGAAATCCCCGTTGTCGACAAGTCTGGAAAACTCTTGGGTGTCGTCACGCACGACGACGTCATCGACATTTTACAGGCAGAGGCCACAGAAGATTTGCAAAAGCTTCACGGCGCCGGCGCGGATGAGAGCATCACGGACACCATCAAGTACAGCGTTCTCAAGCGTACGCCCTGGTTACTCATCAACCTGCTCACCGCCTACATGTCCGTAGCCGCCATCGCGCACTTCCAGAGTGCCATCGCGCAGTCAACACTGCTCGCCGTCTTCATGACACTCGTAATGAGCCTCGGTGGAAATACGGGCGCCCAGACCCTCGCCGTCTCCATTCGCGGCCTCGCTCTCGGCGAATTTCACGACCGAGACTCACTCATGTTGTGTCTCAAGGAAATGCTAAAGGGCTCCATCAGCGGATTCGTTGTGGGCATTAGCTCGGGCCTCCTGTCCGTCCTCTTTACACACAACATCTGGGTCGGTGTCACCGTCTCTGCGGCCATGATCCTCAATATGACGCTCTCTGGCCTTGTCGGTGCCTTCATTCCAATCGTTCTCCATCGACTGAAATTTGACCCCGCCCAGAGCTCCTACATCTTTTTAACAGCCATCACCGACGTCTCCGGAATTGTCATCTTTTTGAGCCTAGGCAAATGGCTAATTCTCAAATGACACCCAATAATACACCATTTACCGTCTTAGAACTCAAGGGCATCCCGGAGGAAGAAAAACGGACCTTTACGGCCATTTTGCTGGTGCTCAAGGTCAACCAAAAGGAGGCCCGCAACGGCTCGCCCTTTCTCACGATTGAGATGGGAGACGCCACTGGCAGCTTTTCATCTACCTGTTTTTCGGGCAACAACACATTTGACATCCTGTCACGCAACGACATTGAGGGCGAAGTGGTTGCTCTCGAGGGCCAAACCGACACCTTTAACGGTAAGTTCGCGCCACGCATTCTCCACATTCGAGTATTGGGTGGTGAAGAAAAACAGGCCTGGTTGCCGAAGTTGATCGAATCTAGCCCCGAAGACCCCAATGCCCTTTGGAGTGAGTTGGAAGGCTTTATCGCATCCATTCAACACGAAAAGCTGAGAAAGACGGTCGAGGCTGCCTTTCGCGAACACGCGGATGCCCTCAAAGTCAGCGCGGCTGCCATCAGCATGCATCACGCCTATCGCCACGGGCTGCTCGAACACACTGTCCACGTTACGCGACTCGCTCAAGCCGTCCTGCCGCTCTATCCCGAGGTTTCCCGCGACCTAACACTCGCAGGCTCCCTTCTCCACGACATCGGTAAAGTCCTTGAATACGATGGCGACCGCGTCGTCAAGAAAACACAGGCCGGCATTCTCCAGGGACATGTCATTCTCGGTTACCGAATCGTTCGCAAGGCGGCCCTGCAGTCCCAGCTAGACGAATCGCTGATGGAACGCCTGGAACACATCATTTTGAGCCACCAAGGCGCACTTGAATGGGGAGCACCTGTTCTCGCGGCAACGCCAGAGGCCATCCTCGTTTCACTCGTCGACAACCTAGACGCCAAGCTCGGCATGGCCCAAAAGGCCCTCCGATCGACACCCCCCCATGAGCCCTTTTCCGAATTCATTCCTGGGCTGCAGTCGAAGCTGATGGTTGCCCCGGCATAAGACAAGCATCAGCGACTCAAACTTATTGTTTGTAGATAATAATGTTTCGACGTCCCACCTTCTTGAATCAAGTGCTTGTAACGCATATTTTTACATTACACTTGCATTGGCTTATTTTTTAAGTTGCTTATCAATCTTCATAATATGATTGACGAGCCAGTCACTGGCGACAGTGAGCAGTTTTATGCTGGCGCCGATTGAGGCGTTATTGACCTCTGCCCGGAGTTGATCGAGCATCGAGATAAAGATGGCGTGCTGTTTTTTATTTTCTGCGGCGGCCGGGCAATGCATTTTGTCCATCCAAACTTCTTCATCGTGGAAGTGTTTTTTGACGTAATTTTCTAAAAAACAAAAATCTCTTTGGTCTTTTCTTTGCCTTTACCTTCCTTCATGAACTGATGAAAGCTATTGATTTGTCGAACGAGTTCTTTGTGCTGAGTGTCGACAGACTCTACACCTGTCTCGAGAGCGGAGGTCCATTGGATGAGCATAGTTTTATTCCTTTTCGATTGTTAGGTATGCCAAAGTTTGATTGAGCAACTGGTAAACGATTTCGCCAAAAGTGATTGGACCTACAACGTGGCCGGTCTGTTTCCCTTCGAGTTCGGAATATAGGAAGTTGAGAATGCAATTGCAAGAAAAGCAGATCTTTTCCGCTTTATCTTTTGGCATGTGCGTAACAAAGCGCTCGACATAGTTGTCGATTGGCTTGGCTTGCTTGTATTCAACTCCTTCAAAAAAGGGCGCATAAAAGGTGACCTTACCGCTCTTTCCCTCGACGGATTGAAAGCTGATATTGATACGCGTGCCTGTATAATCGGCGACGAGTGGCAGGCGAATATCCAGCTTTTTGCTTTTGATGTAGTCCGCAAAGTTGACTTCCTTCCCGTTGACAAAGGCCTTTTCAGTCGTCCAGCCCGAAGAACTGAAGGTGATGGTATCGCCGTCACCCTGTTCAAAAATATTGACAATACCGACGTCGGCATAAAAGCCTTTGGCGAGCTTACAATGAAAGACGAGGGCTCTATCAGATGAAATTTTGCCAGTTTGCCCATCGACCACCTTAGCGGAGACTTTGCCGAGGTCAGATAAGTGCATGCCGGTGATCCACCCCACCAGCGGAACCTTTGCAAATTGCTTGTAAGCAGCGGCATTCATCGCAAAGCTGAGGTGTACCGGACTGGTTGCCGGAATCACGATCAAGCTAAAGCCGTTATCGTAAGCGTCTTCGTAGACAGAGGCAATGCTCTTGTCGTCATAAGCTACGATTTTTGCATCCACAACAGTTTTGGGCAATTCCGTAACGAAGATCTCATCGCGACTGACTTTGCCACCCTGTTCGGCCATAAAGTATGGAATCGTTCCGCCGATCCACTGCCCTTTTGGCAACTGTGAAAGCATACTTTCGTCAGCAGCAAGGTACAGTTTTTTACCAGATTTAATGAGTGAGGCAACGGCTGCTTTTTTATACATAACTTGTTTCATGGCTATTTCCCTAGAATGAGCGCAATATCGTGTTTCACATCTGGCAAGCGTTCGTGCTTTTGCAGGAGCTCGGTGAATTCTCGCGTGTATTCTTTTATATTAAGTAGGTTTGGATCTTTCCGCACTTCCATTTTGATTCTCGCTAAAAGGATATTGAGTGCCAAAAATTTAAATTGCACTTGCCCTTTTCCTTTAAGCAGATCTCTGATGACGGTTTCGGGTATTTCCATGGGGATTTCCGGTTGACTTTGCCAAGTATTCCAAAAGAACGGCCTATTGTCAAGCGTACTCAGGCATTTCTTGAAGCCTTTCTGTTTTCTGTTGGCTGTGGGCTGTTTCACGGGCCTGTGAATTAATCGCCAAAAAAGCCCTTAAATAAGCCAAAAAAGCCCTTAAATAAGCCACCCGCTAGATTACCTGGAGCTGCAAGTACTGACGTGATCGTCGCGGTGTTTTTAACAACGCCATTGACGTTTTCAAGCAAGTCTTTGACTCGTTTTTGATCTTCCTCACCGAGGACGTTTAATACGCCTTGGTTATTGGCTTTTTCGGTGATGGCCTCTATATTTTTAACGGACGTTTGGAGATCATCGAGAAGGCTCGCCCCCTTTTCGCCGCCCAATAAGCCAATGACACCGTTGTCTTTGATAAAATTAACCAATTTTTCAGCTATCTGGATCGAGCTTGAAACCTTTGCGCGCAACTGATTCCAGCCATCTTGAGTCGTATCGACAGTCTTTTTTAAGATTTCAGTTACTACTGTTGTGATGTTATTTATATTTTCAGTGACAGATTGGACAAAAAGTTTTTGGGCTTCTTCTGATTTTACGACTTCAAACAGATCTTTGTCTTTAAATTTTTCTATAATGCTTTTGACGGCTTGAGTACGAAATTGTACGATTTTCCCTTTATCGCCCTCCAACTCTATATTTCGTTCGCATTGTATGGCTAGCTGATTGTAGAAGATATCGAGTGGTGTGAATTCTTCATTCCCTAATAAAAACAATTCTGGTTTCTTTTCGAGAAATAATTTAAGACTGTCTAAAAAGACATTACACTCAGTCTCATCTGTAATCCAAGCAGCTTGATGCATGCAGGCGTTTAGAAAAGTCTTTCCGATAGTCTTTCCGGAATCCATCTGTGTATCTAGGACAGACCAATCGAGCTTTTGCAAAAAACTGCGGAGTTTGTGGAGTGTGCCTTTTTGCAGGAAAGGCAAGATTTTATTAGAATCTGTGGCGCAGAGTAGTTGTGGATTTTTTTCAATGAGTTTTCCGATAATGCGATCGCCTTCCTCGCCTGTGCTGACCAATAAAGTGGCTAGATGCAGAAGTGTTTTTTCGTTGTCGATTACTTTCCCATTCTCGTCGACTTTCTCATCGAAACGAGTGTTAATGCCCTCAGGCAAGCGTTCGATAAGCGTGTCGAGAATGGCCATGTGTGCATCCGTCGCAAAAGCAAACTTCATCCAAAATGCGGCATCCTCCTCATTGGTTATTTTCTCTGGAAGTATGGCCTGAAGCGTTTCCACGTTGCTCGACGCCAATGCTATATCGACAAAGGGAGCGATGTCTTTAGGCATTACATTTTTATTAACCAACATGGCTTTAACGAGGTCAACGTTTCCAGTGCTGATGGCCACTGCCATGGCACTGTCGCCTGGAAGTTGAAGGCCAACATCCGCGTTTTTATCGAGTAACAACAGCGCCACTTTGGTATTGCAAAGGGCCGTAGCGGTGTAGAGTGGCGTAAAGCCATCCTTGGATGTCGCATGGATATTGACTCCTTTTGCGAGCAAACAATTGAATAACGCTTTAGTCTTGTCGTTTTCTGTGTCGTTTTCTGGAAGGCAACAAAGGAGGTGAATAGGCGCAAAGCCTTTCTCGTCTTGTTCTGACAAGATATCCTTGTCCAATGCATCTAGAAATGACACATTACCAGCTTCTATAGCCTTGTGGGCGAGCGTTTTACGTTCTGAATCGTTGGCGTTTTCAACGATGGCATTGACTATCTTAGGATCTATGCTGGTGTTCTTCAAACACGCGTTGATAGCGCTCTCGAAAGAGAATACCTTTTGTTGTTCCGGTGTCATCGAACCACGTTTTTCTAAAACCTTTTTAGCAAGTTCCGAATCATTCTCTTTTATAGCGAAGTCGAGAAAGGCGGAATTTACATAGCCTGCATCCAGGGCTTTTTCGATGAACTTTTTGGAAAGGTTGTGTTGACTGATCGCGCCCAAAATGCCTTTTTCGATCACGTCGCCCGACCGTACTTTACGCCGGCTGATGGGCGTCATCGCTGCATCCGAAGTGACGATGGCCGACCAGCCTTTCGCGCGTGCGTAGAGGTTAAATATGGCATTGGCCATCCAATTTCCCTTATCTCGCACGATGACGATGGATCGCTTGTTGTCTAAAAAGCAGACCTTTTCTTTGGCCAACAAATTTTCCTGAATGGTACCAAAATTCTCAGGGGTTTGGTCGAGTTTTAACATAGTGTTTCTCCTTTAAAAGCGACGGCGGAGGTGTGTCGGCAGGATATTGAGCTCTTCGCGGTACTTGGCGACAGTGCGGCGCGCAACGTGAATGTTTTCAGCAGCGAGTGCATCGGAAATCGCCTGATCGCTGATGGGCTTTTTGCGATCTTCTGTTTCAATGAGCAGCTCAACTTTCTCCTTAACGCTGCGGTTCGAGAGCGACTTACCTTTGTCGATATCGATGAAGCCAGAGGTAAAGAAATAGCGCAATTCGAAAGTGCCGTGGGGCGTCTCGACATACTTGTTTGCGATGGCGCGGCTGACGGTAGTCTCGTGGACGCCTATAAGGTCCGCCACGCTACTCATTGTGAGTGGTTTGAGCTTCGCCGTGCCGTGTTCAAAAAAGTCGTATTGGAAGTCCAAGAGGGCATGGGCGATATTTTGCAAGGTTTCCTGACGCTGGTGAATGGCGTTGATGAGGAATTTTCCCGAACGGATCTTGTTGCGGATGTAGTCTCTTTCGCTCTCGGAAATCTTTTCCTGAGCCATCAACTCCTTGTAACTGCGGCTGATCCGAAGACGTGGAATGAACTCGCTGTTGGAGCGTACAACCCAGCGGTCGTTGTCTTTATAAATGGTCATGTCGGCGACGATCACCTGGTTGTTGATGGCCCCAAAGCGACGAGCCGGGGCGGGATCGAGGTGGGAAATGTCTTCAATGGCGTCCTGAATGGCGTTCATCGAGATAGAAAGCGCATGGGCCAACTCTGGCACGCGTCGACGCAAGAGGAGCGTGTAGTGATCCCTCAAAATCTTGTAGGCGATGCTGTCACGCAAACCCTTGTGGTCCAGCTGCATCAACAGACATTCCTGTAGGTTTTGCGCGCCGATACCGATTGGCTCCAACTTTTTCAGTGCCGCAACGGCCTCCCTAACAACCTCAACGTCAGCCGCATTTGCCTCAGCTATTTCCTCGATTGTAGCCGTCAAAAAGCCGTTATTGTCGAGACTGCCGAGCAAGTAAGGCAGGACCGCACGCACGGGTTCAGAATAATCTGTAAACTTCACCTGCTCCATGAGGAAGTCTTCTAGCGAGGCCTCGGAAGCAACCGAGTCTAACAGGTGTTGGTGGCGCAGGCCGTCTTCGCGCGAAAATGAATAATTGGAGCTCTGTTCGGCAAAGTACTCATTCCAGTCGCGGTCCAACTTGGCGAGCGTTGCATATTCTTTATCAAAGTTAACCTCGTTGTTTTCCTCATTCACAGTCTGGTCAAATGGAGAGGTCTCTTTAGGCGTCTCTTCTTCGAGACTGATGCCGAGCATGGGAAGTTCCTCGAGGGCCGGATTGGTTTGCAGCTCTTCTAAAATCGTACTGCGCAACTCGAGAGTTGGTACCTGGAGAATTTTCAACGACTGACGCAGCTGAGGCGCCAGTATTTGCGTCTGGATTTGCGTCTGGAGTAATTCTGGATCCGTCGTTTGCATTTATAAAGACCATTGAAAAATGCCTTATAGCGGCGTTCTCGTCGTTCGGGCTAAGTCACCTACCTTAAGTAGGCTCCTGTCGCCCTCGCTCCTCGGGCCTTGCTATAAGCCATTTTTCAACGGTCTTTCCTTTCTTTAAAATATCATATCATATCGGAACGCGTGGTCAGCCCGCTGGCCTTGTACTTTTCAGGACTGATGTAATCCTTCAGGTATTCAGCCAATTTTTCATTGGTCGGGCCATAACCATCGCCGTAAATGTAGAGCTCGAGCGCGTTGAGCATTTCTTCTGCATTCTGATAACGCTCTTCGCGGTCGCGCGTCAAGGCTTTTTTCAAAATCACGTGGAGGCGATCATCGATCTCTGGGCGCACCTTCGGATAGTCCGGCAGAGGTTTTTCCAAAATATTTTGAATGGTCTGTTCAGGATCCTCATCGGCAAATATGTTTTCACCCAATAACAGCTCTGAGAGTACAATGCCGCATGGAAAGATGTCGGCCCGCTCGTCCGTGATCTCTCGCCGCGCCTGTTCTGGAGACAGGTACTCATCTTTACCAGCAATCACCTTGCCTTCCTTGTTGTACATCAAGTTGAGGGCCTTGGCTATGCCGAAATCGGTGAGCTTGACGTCGCCCTCCAAGCTGAGCATGATGTTTTTGGGGTTGACGTCGCGGTGGACGATGCCGAGAAGCTCTCCGTTGGTATTGCGTTTTTTGTGCGCGTAAGCCAGGCCGCGGCAGAGTCTCGAAACGATAAAGACAGCGATGTCAATGGGCACTCGGGCCTTTTTTTCCAGATGAAAGACCATAAACTCGTCCAAGTTGATCCCGTTAACGTACTCCATGACCATGAAATACTGCTGTTCGGTGTTTTTCCCGAGGTTGTAAATCTGGACGATATTGGTGTGGATCAAGTCTGCAACGAGCTTTCCCTCTCCAATAAAATTGTCGCGGAAGGGCTTGATGGACGAAAATTCTTCCCGAATGACTTTGAGCGCCACCGTCTTTTCAAACAAGCCGGCCCCACGCTGAATCGCTTTGTAGACGGAGCCCATGCCGCCCTCTGCAATCAATTCGAGAATTTCGTACTCAACCGTATTGCTGAATTGGAAACCAACATTCATGATATAAAGACGGCACTGAAAATGGCCTCTAGCTCTTTGATGAATTAAAAGAGTGATTTTGAATCAAAACTAATTTGATCTTTCTTCAGAATCGCTCATACTATTGAGAATAGCTATTTTAAAACAAAGATCAAGGAGCTTATGCACAAAGTCAAAAAAAGTTTTAAGGTGTCCTCTTTTCAACTGTTGAACGCGATCGAAAAGTCGGTCATGGACGACATCCTCCTCGATCCCCATTTCGCCATTGGGAGGTTTGAATGCCAACGCATGGTGAACTTTGGCGAGGACGAGGCCAAGGCCACATTTATTTTTACTCCCGATGGCAGTACAGAGTGCGACACGATTGGAGAAATGCAGATCGAATGCCTCGCAAAGGAGCAATACGAGTACGTCTACGAGGTGCGGCTCGCATTCTTCAAAATCGACAAACAGAAGCAAATTTCCATGTTGCTCTCTTCAGACGAGTCAATTGACACTGAAGTCTTTAAAGTGGCCACAAACGTCAAAAGCTTTATCGCCAAGAGCTTTGCCGATCAAATTGGCGAAGTGATTATTCCAGACTTTTCAGCGCCCGTCGAGGACCTTTCCAATTTTGACCCAACAGCTAAACCGACTACACCCGCGGCCAAGAAGTTTTCTGTCCACACGCGTCCAGAAGACCTACTCAAGGGCCTCGACGATGCGCCACCGGCTCAATCTGCACCGACAGTCGCCGCGGATGAAGACTTTGTGAAGAGCCTCCAGGCACAGTTGAATCAACCAACAGCGCCGGCCGCGGATGAGGATTTCGTAAAAAGTCTGCAAGCAGAGATCAGCGGCCAACCCAAGGCAACTGAGTGACAGCTATGATTCCCTCCAAGCAGCACATTTCGACGATTGCCAAAAAGATTGCGCAAAAAAAAGGCCTCGACCTCGCTAGCCTCAAAGGGACGGGCCCAGCTGGCCGCATTCTCCGCACAGACGTCGAAAAGATGGCCCTGCCGAACAGCATTCTTTTACCTCAACACACTCACATGGAACCCTGTTTTTACCTCACAATCGACGTCGCTTGCGAAGAGCTTCTCGCCTTTCAAGCCAAAGTGAACCAAAAGCTGGCGGACTCGGAAAAGATCACTCTGCCAGAATGCGTCCTAAAGGCAGCAGCAGTGGCGCTCGCCGATGTTAGCGAAATCAACCCTTCGCCCGACAATGGAGTCAACATTCGGTGGATCAATCGCTCAACAACTGCCGTCATCGACGGCGCTGACAAGAAGTCACTGCGGACGCTCAGCCTAGAAGCTAAAGATTTGGCAAAGATCAACACAGCGCCATTTAAGGCAAGCGAGTTACTGAGCAAAACGACAGCAGAGGTCATTGGCAAAACGGCTGTTGATGTACTCTTTAAATCCAATGAGTTAATTGCAGGGTTGTCCATTCGCGTCTGGGACTTTCCCAACATCAACGCCTTTTTCACTCCACCTAACACACTATCGATCGGAGCCCTTCAATCGCGCCCGGTAGTCAAAAACAACACCGTACAGCCAGGGAACGTCCTAACACTGGGCTTTACAGGTGACACCAACACAGCCGCAGCCGCACGCTTCCTCAGCAAGATCAAGTCGCTCCTCGAAAACCCAATCGAAATGCTGCTGTGATATGCTGCTGTGATAAAGATTATTCCAATCCTTAGGGCCACCAGAACTTCACGTTAAAACTTGTTTTGCTAGAGGAATGAGAAAGGTATAACTTTTTTTCAAAAATTGACTTAACAAAAGGCATCTTTTATGTATGTTAACCCTCTGGAGTCACATGCACGCCTTGCCCATTCTCATTTTCCCGGCCTACCAACCACTGCCGTCCTTGCTGGGTTGCGTACGGGCGCTCATGGGCAAATATAAGATTATCGTTGTAGACGATGGTTCCACTTCGCCAGAGAGCCAGGATATTTTTAAAGAAATCGAAACGCTCCCATCAGTTATTTTCCTGCGTCATGCCGTAAACATGGGTAAGGGTGCCGCTTTGAAGACGGTCTTTAATTACACCTTACTCCATTTTCCGAAAGTTCCAGGTGTCGTCACGGCCGATGCCGATGGCCAACATACCGTCGAAGACATTGACCGCATCGCCCAAGCACTGATGCAGGCCCCTTCTCAGTTGATCCTTGGGACGCGTCATTTTTCAAAAAATGTGCCATTTCGAAATTATTTCGGAAACAAGGTAACAAGTTTTGTTTGCAGTTATTTTGTAGGCCGCCGTGTCAGTGATACACAGACGGGACTCCGTGGTATTCCGCTAAAAATGTTACCACAATGCCTGCAAATCGATGCCAACCGCTACGATTTTGAACTCGAAATGCTTCTGGTTGCTAAAAACGCGATACGGGCTGTTCCGATCGCCACACTCTATGGAAACGATGCATCCTCTTCGTTTCATCCGATTTTAGATTCAGTCAGGGTCTATTTTGTCTTCTTGCGCTTTGCAACCTCTTCACTCGTGACTAGCGCCCTAGACTTTCTCGTCTTTTCGGCAACCATGGCCCTCACGCAACGCTTATTTGCCAGTTTTCTATGCGCCCGCGTGGCTTCGATTATCTTTAACTTCTGTGTCAATAAGACGCTTGTGTTCAAGTCTCACGATAAACCTTGGCATGAATTGGCCAAATACCTCCTGATCGCAACCGCCCTCTTATGGTATGGCTATCAATCGACGGGGTGGTTGGTTCAACACTGGCATTGGAACGTTTATGTGGCGAAGATTTTCGTAGAATCCTTTATTTTTGCATTGAGTTTTTTAGCACAAAGTCTTTGGTGCTTTCACCGTCCGTATAAAAAATGAAAAAAACAGACTGGGATATTCATTACCTCTCTCCATCGAAGTTCACAATATACTCTCGTTGGGTAACCAAACGGCTATTAATTCGCACCCTCAAAAAATGGCTGCCAACACAGGGAACGATTGCCGAACTGGGTGGAGCTGGCAGCTGTACCTATCAAGGCATTCGAGAAAATTGTCAATGCAGCCGGTATGTCATGGTCGACATCAACGACGTCGGCTTGGAAATGGTCAAAAAAAGGCTCCTGTCTCCCCATGATGCCTGCTGGAAGCAAGACCTGACGGTACCCATTGAAAACCCGCCTGAAGTCTTTGATCTCGTTTTCAGCGTGGGTCTCATCGAGCACTTTGACATTGCCCTCACAAAACGCGTGATTGACAACCATTTTGCCCTCACAAAAAAAGGCGGTATCGTCCTCATGACCTACCCAACGCCGACCCTGCCGTACAAAATTACGCGGTTTATTCTCGAAAAAACATCCAACTGGATCTTTTTTGACGAGAGGCCACTCAAGGCGCCCGAGGTGGTTGCCGATATCCAATCGGCAGGCGGCGAAGTGCTCTCTCACTTCATCAACTATGGTATCCCTCTAACCCAGGGTTACGTCATTGCACGAAAAGCATGAGCCTTGCAGGACACCTATTGTTGACAATTCTGGGTCTCAGTGGTCTTTTCGTTTTTAGCGAAAGGCAGCTGAATGTTCCACGACACCTTGTTCCAGCCTTTACGCTGTTCGGCATCATAAGCTGGTTGCATATCGGTCTCTGCCTGGATGTCTTGCCATACGGGACTTGGGGCCTATACATTCTCTCGCTGGGCGCACTCATCTACAATGCCATTCGTGTTCGACACGTCGGAAAACTCTTTGGCGTTGAATACCGTTATTTCTGGCTCTTTGCACTGATGTTGCTATCGGTTTGCTTCAGCAGTTTTTATCACACATGGGATGAATTTTCGCATTGGGGCCTCGTTCCAAAAACGCTCCTATTACATAAGTCCTGGATCACTTTCCAAGTCGGCTGTCGAGAATACCCGCCTGGATCTGGTTTGATGCACAGCTTTATCTGTTCGCTGATGGGTGGTTTTCATGAAGGTATCACGTATTGGAGCATGTCGCTATTGTTGCTCTCTCTTTGGTTTGTTTTTTTGGGGAAACTGCGCTGGAACCGGCTGCCACACGTATGGATTTTGCTGTGTGTGTCGACGTACGTTCTCTGGATGCATTTTACGGGCATTCGAACAAGGTGGTTTCTTTTAGGAATTGGTGTGGGCTTTGGACTCTATTGTCTTTTTAAAAACAAAGACAACCGATTGCGCCTCTTGCCATATGCCTTGTTTGTTCACCTCTGGATCTACCTGATCTTTTTCTCTGCGTTTGGTGCCAGCGTACGGTCTTTGTATGTCGACCTTCTTCTCGCGGCAACCTTTGCAGCCGCCATTGTCATTTACTTTACAACGGATCGCTTGTGGATGCTACCACTCTTGTTTGCGCTTCCTGCGATTAAAAAATCGGGACTGTTTTTGGCTGCCCTCGTATTGGGCTTTTGTTTATTAGACTGGGCTTTTCAAAATGGACTACTTTGCTTTCGCAAAAAAACTTGGCCGCAATGGCCCAGGCACGCTCTGAAAAAGGGACTTATCTGGTTAGCCTTGATTTTAACACCTTTTATAGCCACCACCTTGTGGCATCGGGTGGAATTAAGTATTAAAGCTCGGCAGACCTTTCCCCTTCAGCCGATCACGCCAACGAGGATAGCTACCAGTTTTTCGCCACAAGCGACGGCCAGAGATTCCCTAACGATTGCCAATTTTAAGAAGGCCTTGACAGAAAGAAACGTCGCTCCAGGGTTTAAAAAGTACGAACGCATCAAGCGTTTTTTGAATCACCTGATGGGCATTTCGACGCCCGCTAACTCGGCCTGGTTGCTTATTGTTTTTACCACAGTCTGCTTTGTTCTATTAGGCTTTTGGCAGAGGACGTGGATGCAAAAAGGCCGCCTTTGGCTCTTTGCGGGCAGTTTTCTTGTTGGGCTTGCGCTCTATGCCTGCAGTCTCTTGGTGCTGTATCTCTACTCATTTTCCGAATACGAAGGCGTCCGTTTGGCTTCTTTTGAGCGCTACATGAGCACTTACTTGCTCGCCGGAATATTGATTGTATTTGCATTTATGACGCGGAGCTTGACGCGAAAACGGGCGTGGATACCATTGCTCTTCTTCTGCTTTCTGTGGACGAGCCTGCGCCCTGTAGATTATCGTAATTTATGGAATACTATTCCAAAGCCCGGTGATCGCCAAATCACCGAAGATCTCCTACTGGAATTCCCAAACATTCCTCCAAAGGCTCGTGTCTTTATGGTTTGGCAAAATTCGTCTGGAATCCAATCGCTTTTTGCGCGATTTGGCCTTTTCCCAAGGGTACTATCGTGCTACTCTCTAGGCGCTCCTTACTCCGATAAGGATATTTGGACTCAAAATTGGACACCCGAACAGTTGTCAGGAACATTGAAGCAGTTCGATTATCTATTATTGGCAAACGTCGATGACCGTTTTTGGCACGACTATGGACACCTGTTTGCAGAAAAAAACCAAAAGGGCCATTGGTATATTTTAACGAAAGAAGCGGCGAATCTCCGCATTGCGCCACTACCCAATTAAAGCTTTTTACAACGGTCACAATCCGTTGCTATTTTGCTGCAGATCTTGACAGGCTACCTATATTCTCACCATAATGCTTCACAAAAGACCGTTGTACTTTTGTTGTTTAATTAGCACCTCCATGCTCCTTCTTTTCAACACCCTGAGACACCTGCGTTTTCGGCAGATTTTTTACCGGATCTATTACAGATGTCGGCCGTTGAAAATCCGCCCCATCCAAGCACCGCCCGTGCGCCTCTGGCCAGAATCGTGGAATGCCCCGCGATGGAAGCCCGCCTGTTTGTCGACCAACACCTTTCATTGCCTCAATCGAACACAATCAATCGAATCACCGCAGATTTGGAATGATCCCAAGCAGCCAAAACTCTGGCTCTACCACTTGCACTATTTCGATGACCTCAACGCCGTCAACCCAATCAACCTGGACAACTGGGTTCAACGTTGGATCAATGAAAACCCGTGTGGCTGCGGTTGGGAGCCCTACCCATTGTCATTGCGGATCGTCAACTGGGTCCAGTGGCTGAAGGGCGCAGGGAAGGATAACACGCTCATATTGAACAGCTTAGCGACACAAGCAGAGGCCTTGTCGACGCGGTTGGAGTTTCATCTTTTGGGGAATCATCTCTGGGCCAATGCCAAGGCGCTGGTCTTCGCCGGGGCCTTTTTTGAGGGATTAGGAGAACGGTGGTTGCAACGTGGCCTCGCTCTTTTAGACCGTGAACTCGCTCAATTTTTACCTGACGGTGGGCATTTTGAACGTTCGCCCATGTATCATGCCATTTTGACCTGGGACCTATGTGACTGCATTCATTTGGCTCAAGTGTCGCAATTGCCAGACCTGCTCGATCGCGTGCCCGTTTGGGAAAAAACCTTAGAGCGGGCGTATCTTTGGTTGCGTGGCATGACGCATCCAGACGGCGACATCAGCTTTTTCAATGATGCCACCTTGGGAGTAGCCCCCACTCTAGCCTCAATCAAGACATATATTCAAAAACTGTGCCCGGACTTTTCTTGGCCATCGAGCTCCGATGAGCTGCAAATATTTCCCGACAGCGGCTATATTCGAGTTGCCTTTCCACATGGCGTTGCCCTCATCGATGTTGGCCCGCTCGGTCCCGATTTTCTACCGGGTCACGGTCATGCAGACACGTTGAGTTTCGAGCTCAGCCTGTACGGGCAACGCGTGTTTGTAAACTCCGGCATTTCCACGTACGAAACCAACGCCGATCGACTTTCACAGCGTGGAACAGCGGCCCACAACACCCTGACTATCAACAACAAAGATTCATCTGAAGTATGGTCGAGTTTCCGTGTTGCCCGACGAGCACGGCCGCAATTTCAAACTCAGAAAACACCGGTCGTCATCGAAGCCAGCCACGATGGTTACCGACGTTTGGCGACAAAAAACACGCACCGGCGTAGTTGGCAGTTTTCTGATCAAACCATCGAGATTACAGACAGCATCGACGGTCCCTTTGAGACCGCTACCGCCTATTTTTACCTGCATCCCGCAATCAGTGCAAAAAATACCGACACACATGTCACATTATCCTTGCCCAATGGGCCCACCCTAGCTTTTATGATCGACGGTGGAACGCTCACTCTGCTACCGAATAAGTGGCATTGTGGGTTTTATAAATCCGTTCCAAACACGTGCCTCGTTATCTCTCTCAAAAACCCCAACCTACGAACCACGCTTAGCTGGAAGTGAATATCCTCGTCTTAACGCTCAACTACATACCCGATCTCTCTGCCGGATCGTTTCGTGTGACGGCCCTTGTGGAAGCTTTAAGACAAGCACCTCAATGTTCGGTTGACGTCGTAACGGCTCTCCCCAATCGTTACAGCGGCTTTTGTCCAAAAATCCAGGAGGACCCAGAGGGTTTCAACATTCACCGGATCGCCCTGCCCCAACACAAGGGAACGTTGATCAGCCAAGTGCGCGCCTATCGGCATTTTATTGCAGGCGTATTGGACTACACAAAAAACAAGCATTACAACTGCGTCGTCGCGTCGTCGTCTAGGCTCATGACAGCCGTTTTAGGCGCCATCATAGCAAAAAAAACGCGGGCCAAACTGTACCTCGATATACGCGATATCTTTGCCGAGAGCCTGCCAGACGTTCTTCCACTGAAGCTGGGGTACGCGCTCAAGCCACTTTTGTCGTGTTTGGAACGCTGGGCGATTGGACGTGCGGACCGAGTCAACCTCGTTTCCGAAGGCTTTTTGGAATACTTCCAAAAACGTTACCCGAAGCGGTCATTCACTTGTTGGACTAACGGTGTCGATTCCGAGTTCTGCTCATTGAGTTCAAAGCAACCAGGACCTATCTTGAACATTCTATACGCAGGCAACATCGGACTTGCCCAGGGCTTGCACCTCATTGTACCGCAGTTGGCCAAACGTTTGGAGCATCGGGCGCGCTTTACCCTTATTGGAAGCGGAAACGGACTGCGTAAGCTCACACGCGAACTCGAAAAACAACGCGTTGACAACGTTGATTTACTGCCGCCGCAGGAACGAAAAACCCTGGTTGAATCGTATGAAAACGCAGATATTCTATTTTTACATTTGACAACACAAAAGGCTTTTCTCAAAGTACTGCCCTCAAAGCTCTTTGAGTATGCCGCGACTGGAAAACCCATTTGGGCCGGTTTGGCAGGATACGCCGCTCGCTTTGTCTCGAGTCAAATAGAGAATGCCGCTCTCTTTGACCCAGAAAACGTCGAGCAAGCACTCTCTGCCCTAGATCGCCTCAATCGGGAATCGACGCCCAGGACGGACTTTGTCGCGCGTTACTCTCGAGAGACCCTCAGTCGTCAAATAGCCAAAGATATTATTGATGTCTCCAAACAGTCAGTTTAAAGTGTTAGTCGTCATGGGAACGCGGCCTGAAGCCATCAAGCTCGTGCCCGTCATCCGAGAATTGAAAAAGCGCGACATGGATGTCAAGGTCTGTGTGACGGCGCAGCACCGGGAAATGCTCGACCAGGTTTTAACGCTTTTTAATGTTGTTCCGGACTTCGACCTCAATATTATGAAGCCGCATCAGGACATCACCGATGTGACGACACAGGTGTTAGTCGGTATGCGGCAAGTATTGGGGGCTTGTCGACCGGATGTGGTCCTGGTTCACGGCGACACCACCACGGCCATGGCAACCGCGCTGGCATCCTTTTACCAGAAAATCCCCGTTGGGCACATCGAAGCGGGCCTGCGTTCGGGAAACCGCTATTCTCCTTGGCCAGAAGAGATCAACAGGCAACTCGTAGGCACCTTGAGCACTCTCCATTTTTGTCCAACGGAATCGGCACGACAAAACCTCTTGAAGGAGGGTGTTGATCCCTCCATTCTCCACGTAACAGGCAATACCGTCATCGACACTCTTTTAGAAGTCAACACACGTATCGAAGCAGACGCGGGATTGCAGCATTCTCTCGAAAAGAGCTTGGCGCTGGAGGGTCGCAAAATGATTCTCGTTACGATGCATCGGCGAGAACATTTCGGCCAAACATTTGAAAATATCTGCTTGGCTCTCAAAGACATTGCACAAAAAGACGTTCAAATCGTATACCCCGTTCATCCCAATCCCAACACCCGCGAACCCGCACAACGTCTTTTGGGAGGCATCGAAAACATACATTTGATTGAGCCCCAAGAGTACCTATCTTTTGTCTACCTCATTCGACGCAGTTTCCTGATTCTAACCGATAGCGGCGGGCTTCAAGAGGAAGCGCCATCCCTACACAAGCCTGTCTTGGTTGTGCGCAATAACACGGAACGTCCAGAAGGCGTCGAGGCGGGAGCTGTAAAGTTGGTAGGCACCGAAAGGGCAAACATTTTTCGAGAAACCCTCAATTTGTTAGAAAACACACGCGCTTATGAGGCGATGACCACCGTAAACAACCCATATGGGGATGGTCATGCGGCCGAGCGCATTGCAGATATATTGGTTCGTCATGCATCTAGATAACACTAAAACAATCGTCATTATAGGACTCGGCTATATCGGATTGCCGACAGCTGCTGTCTTTGCGAGCCATGGCGTGAAAGTCATTGGCGTCGACGTCAACCCCAACACCGTCAGCACCATCAATAGTGGCAACGCACACATCGTTGAGCCCGACCTCAATGGTCTCGTCTACGGCGTGACGCACGAAGGCCTCCTCAAGGCGCAGACAAAACCCGCAGAGGGGGATGCCTTCATTATCGCCGTTCCAACGCCGTTTAAAGGGGACCATCAGCCAGACCTTTCTTATGTGCGGGCAGCCGTCGAGTCGATTGCACCCTTCTTGCGCCAGGGCAACGTCGTCATTCTCGAATCGACATCGCCCGTTGGAACAGTAGATGAGATGGCCTCCTGGCTCGAAAAGGCGCGCCCCGACTTGAAATGCAAGGGGGACGATTCCGACATCCACCTCGCCTACTGTCCCGAACGCGTGTTGCCAGGTCATATTTTAAAAGAGCTCGTTGAAAATGACCGCATCATTGGTGGACTGACTCCAATTGCGTCAGAAAAAGCAGCCGAATTATACCGCATTTTTGTCCAAGGCGAGTGCATTTTGACCGACGCCCGCACCGCGGAGATGTCGAAGTTGACAGAAAACGCTTTTCGCGACGTCAACATCGCTTTTGCAAACGAATTATCGCTGATCTGTGACAAGCTCGATATCGATATCTGGGAGCTCATACGGCTGGCCAACCGGCATCCGCGGGTTAAAATCCTGCAACCCGGGCCGGGAGTTGGCGGACATTGCATTGCGGTTGACCCCTGGTTTATCGTCAACAAGACACCCGAAGAGGCCCAACTGATACGGACAGCCCGCGAAGTCAATAATCGCAAACCACATGTCGTTTTGGAAAAAATTCTGCAAGCGGCAGCAGACGTGCACAGCCCCACGATTGCCTGTTTCGGTCTCGCCTTTAAGCCAGACATCGACGATTTACGCGAGAGTCCCGCGGTAGAAATTGTGGAACAGTTGGCCAGGCATAAGGTCAAGGTGTGCGTCGTCGAGCCCTACATAGATACCCTTCCAATGGCCTTAACTGCATACAAAAACGTCCGACTGACTGATTGTGAAACGGCCTTAAACGAGACCGACGTCGTTGTCATGTTTGTCAAACACCGCGCGTTTACCGAAATCGATCGGTCCCAATTGAGTCAAAGAATCCTCGATGTCTGTGGGGTGTGGCAATGAAACAAGTTCTCATTCAAAAAGGGGCCGTCGTCGTCGAAGAAGTGCCGACACCTCTGGTAGGCAACAAAAATATTTTGGTCCGCGTCCAATACTCCTGTATCAGCGTCGGAACAGAGTCGGCTGGCATCAAGATGTCGGGACTTCCACTGTGGCGCAGGGCCTTGCAACAGCCAGAAAATTTCGATAAGGTGGTCGAAATGGCCCGACAACATGGCATCAAGCGGACACTCAAGCGCGTCCTGGGCCAATTGTCTTTTGGGACGCCCACTGGTTACTCTGCGGCAGGAATCGTCATCGGAGTTGGCCACGAGAGCCACGGGTTTGCGATCGGCGACCGCGTCGCTTGCGCCGGGGCAGGTATCGCCAATCACGCTGAGGTCATCGATGTCCACTGCAACCTCGCCGTCAAGATTCCAGATAACGTCGACATGGAAAGCGCTTCGACAGCCACGTTGGGCAGCATAGCACTGCAGGGCATTCGACGCGCACAGCCCACTATGGGTGAGACTTTTCTCGTCATCGGACTGGGGCTCTTGGGACAATTGACGACGCAAATGCTGTTGGCCAATGGCTGCCGAGTGATCGGTACCGACCTGGATGCCTCTCTCATTAAATTGGCGGAAGCGACAGGCTTTGTGGGTCTCGATCCGAGCGCGGAAGATGTCGTGGCGAGCACTTTGAGACACACCGCTGGTCATGGAGCCGATGGAGTTATCATTACAGCCGCAACGGCAAGCCAATCCGTCATTCGCCAAGCCATGCAAGCGTGTCGTAAAAAGGGGCGCGTGGTCCTAGTCGGCGACGTTGGCCTGAATCTCGTTCGCTCCGACTTCTACAAAAAAGAAATCGATTTTCTCATCTCTTGTTCCTACGGTCCAGGACGTTATGACAGTTCCTATGAAGAGGGCGGCATCGATTATCCCCTACCCTATGTTCGCTGGACAGAAAATCGCAATTTGCAGGCCTTTTTGCAGTTGTTGGCCGACAAGAAAATCGACCTGAAACGGTTTTATTCAAAGCCATACGCGGTTGCAGACGCTCCGGCAGCTTATGCTTCACTCAAAGATCCAGAAACGCGTCCACTGTTGGCTCTCCTCGCTTATGGGGAACCTATGGAAATGCGCCGAGTCGATCTTAAACAGCCACAAGAGGTCAAAAACAAAATTCGCGTGGCCCTCATTGGAGCTTCGAGCTTTGCCCAGGGCATGCACTTGCCTAACCTCGTTAAATTGCGCAAAGATTATGTTTTGCACGCCGTTATGAGTCGAACGGGCGCCAACGCCAAAGTCATCGCGACGCAATACAAGGCCAACTACTGTTCGACGGATTATGCGGCCATTTTGAATGATCCAGACGTCGACCTCGTCTTGATTGCCACGCGTCACAACTTGCACAGCTCAATGGTCTTACAGGCCCTCAAGGCAGGCAAACACGTCTTTGTCGAAAAGCCACTCGCCCTTTCGGAAGAAGAGCTGGTAGCCATCGAAGATTTTTACAAAGCGAACGAGGGCCCTCTCCTAATGACCGGCTTCAACAGACGTTTTGCACCGGCTATTCAGAAAATGCGGGCCTTATTGAAGAACCGGACGACACCACTAATCGCCAATTACCGAATGAATGCGGGATTTTTGCCAAGCGATCACTGGGTTCATGGACCCGAGGGAGGCGGTCGCAATATCGGCGAAGCGTGCCACATCTACGACCTCTTTGACAATCTCTGCAACGACAGCCCGGTTGTTTCGATTACAGCAAAGTCGATTAGACCCATTTCCGCTCAGTGGCATCGCAATGACAACTTTGTCGCCACACTCCAATACTCCGATGGCTCTGTCTGCACACTGACCTACACAGCCTTGGGCTACAAGTCGTATCCCAAGGAGCGCATGGAAGTCTTTGCCGACGGCAAGGTCCTTGCCATGGATGACTACAAAAAACTCGATGTGTTTGGCGGCAAAGGTCGCGGATGGCATTCCAAAACCATCCAAAAAGGTCAATTGGAAGAACTCGAATGCCTCGCCGACACACTCTTGCGAGGAGCCGATTGGCCCATATCTTTCGCCTCACAATTGCAGGCCACACGCATCAGCCTCGAAATAGAAAGACAGTTGAAAAACGGATGAAAAATCGTTTCCATTTTACAAAAAAATCACTCCTCGTTTGGATCTTACTAATGGGTGCTCTGGGCTTGGCTGGGAAAGCCTATTGGGATACTCGCATATTGCACAATCGCGTCCATGCCGTCGAGGAAAGCTTGATACGCGTTTTTGTAACGCAGAAAATCGATGTTATTACACCCGATGCGATCGCAGACTATGTTTATACGCATTCTGAAGTAGAGAATACAACGGCATTGTACGGCGAAGATGGCGGTTTTATCTTTGCCAGCGGTCTTTTTAACAAAGGCTATTGTGGGGGTTTTGCAAACGTTTTTAATAAAATTGCGACCGCGTTTGGTTATCGCACGCGCACGATACAGCTCGTTGGCACCAATCCAAAAGATACCCATATTCTCAACGAAGTTTGGGAAAAGGATCGATGGGTGGCGATCGATCCCTCCTTCAATTGCACCTATGCGTGTTTGACGTGCCATAAACAACGACTGAGCGTGAAAGCCGTAAAAAACTGTCTTGCAAAAAGACACACCGTCAAGGACGTTCCTGGAGCACATCAAACAACCGATCGATCTTGGGATAGTTATTGCATTTCTCTCGCTCAACTGGTCCATAAAGCCTATGTTTACCGTAGCTCTGTCATGAACGGCCAACCTGGAGACGAAACGCTATAATTTTATGTGTGGTATCGTTGGCATTTTCAATACAAACGGCAAGCCAGTCGACGAGGCGTTGTTGTGTCGTATGCGCGACACGATGGTTCACCGTGGGCCAGATGGATGTGGACATTACTGTTCACGCGATGGTTCTGTTGGGTTAGGGCATCGGCGTCTCTCGATTCTCGACCTCGCAACATCGGCCAATCAACCCATGCCGAATGAAGACAAGACGGTTTGGGTGACCTTCAACGGCGAAATTTACAACCACGCGGGTCTACGTCGAGAACTGAAGGCTGCCGGACACACGTTTCAAACCGACCATTCTGACACCGAAGTTCTCGTACACGGTTATGAAGAATGGGGTATCGATAGCCTCATGCAGCGCATTGAAGGCGATTACGCGATTGGCCTCTGGGACGAACGGCAAGGGCAACTCTTTCTGATTCGCGACCGCATTGGCGTAAAGCCACTTTATTTTACACTGACGCCACGAGGTCTCATTTTTGCCTCCGAGATCAAGGCCATTTTAGCAGACCCTCAAGTTGAACGCGATATCGAGCCGATCGCGATGTACCATTATTTGTCATTTTTTACAACACCGGCACCTCTCACAATGTTCAAAGGCATCTTCAAGTTGCCACCGGGATATTGTCTTCAATTTAAAACGAATCGCAGCTTGAAAACATGGCGCTATTGGAATGCCATTCCAAATGAAAAAGAAAGGTTCTCGGTACAAGCAAACAGTGAAGAAGACCATATTCGCGAAATTCGAAAACGTTTAATCGCTTCTGTCGAAAAGCGCATGATGGCAGATGTCCCTCTGGGTGTTTTTCTATCAGGAGGCGTCGATTCTTCAACGAATGTCGCCCTGATGTCGCGCTACATGGACCGCCCCGTAGACACTTTTACAGTCGGGTTTAAAGACCACACCAACCTCAACGAATTCGATTACGCCAACCGCATCGCCAAACAATTTAAGACGAATCACCACGAAATTCTTATCGACGAACACGACATGCAGGGCTATTTAGATGCCCTCATCTATTCTCAGGATGAGCCGATTGCCGATTGGGTCTGTATTCCACTCTACTTTGTCTCGAAGTTAGCCAAAGATAACGGCATGACAGTCATTCAGGTAGGCGAAGGATCCGATGAACAGTTCTGCGGATACAGGAATTACATGGGACACCTTTGGATATATAATCATCCTTGGCAAATACTCAATAAGTATGCCCCCCATTTTCTATCACGCATCTTTGCACACGGTGCAAAATGGATAGCCAATCAGAGACCATCGTTGACACGTTACGCTGAAGTTATCCATCGTGCTGCCTATAATCGCGAACACTTCTGGACAGGCGCGATCGCCTTTTCCGATCTTGCTAAAGAACGTTTGGTAAAAAAAGAAATGTTCCCTCTCGCTAATATTCCAGAAGAGTTGTCCAACTTACTCCCAAATGCTTATCTCGAAACCGATTCTTTCAATGTGATTCAGTCATTTAATCAAGATCTCGAATCGAATTGGCCCGATCACGACATTCTTGCCCGCATGACCTACAATGAGTTTAAATTGAGACTTCCAGAGCTCCTTTTGATGCGCGTCGACAAAATTACGATGTCGGTCTCACTTGAAGCTCGTGTACCTTTTCTCGATCACAATCTCGTCGAATATTCAACAGCCATTCCAATGCATGAGAAGATTCGTGGAAACACTGCCAAGTACCTTCTCAAAAAAGCAGTTGAAGGTATCATCCCTCACGACATTATTTATCGCAAGAAGATGGGATTTGGTGCGCCAATGGACAAATGGATGCAAGGTGATTTTGGCAAACGAGTGCAAAGTTCCGTACTCGCGTCCCCACTTATCAAACGAGGCTTTTTTGATCAAAAACAGCTCGAACACCTGCTCAAAAATGAAAAAGGTGATTATTTTATTTACAACTGGATTCTCTTCAACTTAACGAGCTGGTATGACTACTGGATTGGGTGAGTATTACGAGCGCATATGTCGCATTTTGAAAAAACCGCCTGGTTTTATTTTACGACGTGTGTGGCAAGAGGTCTGCGCGCAAATGGATTGTTTTACGGCACCGCGTATGGGGCGAATGTCGTTAGCATCGCTTTTGGCACGCTTTGGGCAGTCTTCGCTTGACACCTGGTGGAGCGCACTTGCCAATCGTCCTTATCCATTGCAGAAAAGCCTCGATGTAGCCGCATTGGATGCCTTGTGTCCTGCAGCGAAAGACGAAATTTTGAAACGCGCACAGGCGGCCCTTCATAGGAATGTGAATGTGTTGGGATCTGGCACTATCAAGCTTTCAACGCCAGTTGAGTGGTCAAAGGATTACGCCTCGGGCTACAGTTGGGAAAAAGGCTATTTTAGAGACATTGATTACAACAATTCGGAACGGCCGAGCGACGTCAAGATGGCGTGGGAGGTGTCGCGCATGCAGTGGGCGATCCCTCTTGGCCAAGCATGGGTGTTGACGGGTAATGATGGCTTTGCGGCGGAACTTCGTAAGCTATTGGAAGAATGGATCGACGGCAACCCTTATGGGCAAACGGTTAATTGGTCGTGCACGATGGAAGTGGCCATGCGGATTTTCACCTGGACGTGGTTTTTCCACATGTGTTCGGCGGCGCCATCGTGGGCCGACACACGCTTTCGGGAACGTTTTTTGAAGACATTGTGGCTTCATGGAATATTTACCGAACGCTACATCGAACGTTCAGACGTCAATGGCAACCACTTTACGGCCGATGCCGCTGCACTGGTCGTGTTGGGCCTGTTTTTTGGGAAAAATGGAGAACGTTTGGCAAACTTTGGATGGCGCGAGCTCGAACGCGAACTGCCGCTTCAAGTGACTCCCGATGGCGTTGATTATGAGGCGTCTTGCGCCTACCACCGCTTGGTCACCGAACTCTTTTTATTGCCCGCTTGCTACCGAGAGGCCTGTGGGCTGGACGTTTCTGATACCTACAAAGAGTGTTTGCGACGCATGGCCCTGTTTACCGCTGCCTACACAAAGCCAACTGGCCTGTGCCCACTCTGGGGAGACGCCGATGATGCCCGCGTCTTGCCCTTCGGACATCAAAACATCAATGATCACCGTTATTTGGTTGGCCTCGTTGGACTTTATTGTAACGATAGGAATCTTCTACATATGTCAGGTGGACCGCTATTGGAGGCAATCTATTGGTTTGGCGAGCGCGCAAAAGGCCTCAGTGATCGCGTATTCCCATCGAGCCAACTCTTTCGCGATGCAGGTGTCGTCATTTTGCGAAAAGGGGGCAACCATTGCTTCATTGACTGCGGGCCGGTGGGTCTTGCGGGGAGGGGCGGTCACGGCCACAACGACTGCCTTAGCCTTGAACTCGTTCTCAACGGGACACCGCTTATAACGGATTGCGGCTCCTACGTTTATACAAAAAATTACCGCGAGCGACAGGCCTTTCGATCGACCGCTTCCCACAACACACCACAGGTCGACGGAGAAGAAATCAACAGATGGATCAGTCCAAAACACTTGTGGAACCTTCATAACGACGCGATTCCAGAACTTTTGGAGTTTTTGGCAAATGAACATACTGCGTTTTTTAAAGGCAGCCATAGGGCTTACGATCGATTGGGCGACGCCGTAAAAATCATCCGCCAATGCACCCTCGATTTTGACAACGTCTGTTTTACCTTGAGCGACTCTTTTTCAGCCAAACACGCACACACGGTCACCATTCCGCTTCACCTGGCTCCTGGTGTGACCTGCACCCAGGCCGCTCCACAACGCTTCTTACTGCAGCCCAAAGCAGACTTACTGCAGGCAAACGCAGACTATTTCCTTGACTGGAACAGCGATGTGCCTTGTGATTGCGAGATCATTCCAGCACGCGTCTCCCAATCTTACGGCACCTACCGAAAAACCGTCAAACTGCAGTGGTCTTTCCACACAGAAAAGGCAAACATCCAATGGACGCTGGGGGCTATCAACAACAGCCATGCAAGTCAAACGTAATTTCGATAAAGTCTATCAATCTTCAGAGGATCCTTGGGCTATTGGTCCAGCGGACTCTGATCGTTACAATCAGTATTGTCGTTGGCTCGAACCCTATGTTCGCGGCAAAACAATGCTCGATATTGGATGCGGAATTGGCGCTTTTTTAAACCGCTTTGATGGCGTCGCTACGGAATTACATGGCATCGAAGTCTGTCCAGAAGCGATTGCGAGAGGGAGCAAACGTCATTCCAACATACATTTTCATTTAGGTTCAGCTGGGAAACTGCCTGCTATAACCTCACTGCCTCGTGAGCATTTTGGGTTTATTCTCTGCTCAGATGTTCTTTACTACCTCAAGGAAAACCAAAAGCGGTCCTGTTTGACGTGGATTCGCGATCATTTGGAAGAAGGAGGTGTTTGTTGCCTTGCTGGCTGGTCGCCAGGGGGCCATTACTTCCGCGCCGAAGAATTCGCCGATTACATCAAGGCTTTTTTTAGACCTCTCGAAATCCATTACCTCGCCGACACTCAACACCTATTGGTCATAGCGACGAAACGCAAAAGCCTTGTCGCCATTACTATCGATTATGAAACGTGGCAACCGCTGCCTTCTGGCAAAAGTATCGATTGGGATATCAACATTTTTCAGCCTACAAAACGCCTCTTGAAACTCGCTGAGCAGGTCAATGTACCTTTGACTTTTTTTGCCGAAATGGGCGAGTATTTTTATCTCAAAAAACATGATCCTGCAAACGCTCTTCTAATGGAGCAACAGTGGTGTGAAATAATTCGACAGGGACATGATGTGCAGTTGCACCTACACCCGAGTTGGCTGCCTGAATGTGGAGCTAAACAGGAGAGGCAATCCTGGTATTGGGATACACAATACGCAAAAATAGAGAACTATCCTGGTGACCTTTCTGCACTCATCCAACGTTGTCAACATACCCTAGAAACGCTCTTAAGGCCCATTCGGCCAACCTATTGCGTAACGACCTTTCGCGCTGGAGCCTATCAAGCACAGCCCTTTGGACGACTCTGGCAAGCTTTAAAAAACAATCACATTGTCTGCGATACATCTGTTCATTGGGGTGGATTTTCATTGGAGCGCGGCTACGATTATCGTTTCGCCTATACACGTCACTCCCCTTACTTCGCAAGCTCGACCGATCCACAATTGAAGGCCCCTCCTACAGAAGAGGCAGTCATCGAATTGCCTGTTTTTTGTCATACGTGGGGGCAAAAATGGATGTTAGATGGCAATGAGGGCAATCTTTTTGGCATACGATTGCTAAAATACCTTAAAACCGCAAATCCAATAATTTCGGCCGAACGGTTACGATTCCAGTATCATTGCAAACGCCTGATGAACGCTGTATGCAGTTTTTGGCCACGATTGAAGCTGTTTTTGCATCATGCTGGTTCCACGAAACCTAAACCTCCACAAGATGACCACGATCGTTACTTTGTGCTCATCGGACATACGAAGAGTGAGCTGAATGTAGAGGCAATTGCTCAGCAAATAGAACTTCTGAAGGCCCATGGGCTTACTTTTGTCAGCATGAGCGACGCCTGTTTGCTCGCCCAAACCTCTCTAAAATTCACACATGCCTCGGTACCCAATTTTGGAAAAGATACTCCACCCTCATCTGCCTTACAAAGATTTCTGCCGTTCGATTGCGACCTGGTATTGAATCTCCACGGTGCACAAAGCTTTACAAACACCATTGCGCGCGATTACCCATGGATGCAAATCGTTGACTGTGATCTAGCCGAAGGACTCGCCTTTCCAAATGCACACTTTGATTGCCTCTATGCAAACCATTCCCTTCAACACGCTGTTGATGTTCAGAAAACGCTCCTAGAGGCTTTTTGCGTATTAAAAGATAATGGCGTACTCGTCGCAGCGATTCCACTGACGCAAACTTGTTCCAATTGGACTGCAACACCAGAAGATATTCGCGTTCGTCTTCAAGCCGCTGGGTTCGAGAAGATCGTGATTCACCAAGACCTTTCTATCGCCTATATTCAAGCTTGGAAACACGCGTGGAATGAAGTCGATCGCGTGTCTCGCCTCATGCAATGGGTTTACACTCGCCTCGATCCGACAAGGCCCAACACTTGTGAAAACCCCATTCGCCTACTCACAGACGGTTATGGTTATTGCATTGCTTATACAGTCGTCTTGGGGAAATTTCTACAAAGAGAGGGTTTTGCCGTCATATGGATCACCATGCATGCCGAGGGGCACATCCGTGGTCGTGGCCCAAAACAACAAGACACTCATGAGGTCATAGAATTGTATTGTGAGGACAAAATATACACTTTAGACCCAACCACAAATCGGATTTTCCCATACAGTATTGAAGCGCTCTTAAAAACCCCTGCATTGGCAACAGAGAGAACCGATGTCGACAATCGCTACAAAAAGTGCAATTATCACTTATATGACACCCATTATTGGTACTCAAAGGTGAAGTGGTACAAACGGAGAATACTCAAAAACTCCCTCTTACAATCGTCTTGATGAAGCCAATTCACAACATCACACTGACTGTGCTTACCCGATTTATTCAGATGTTTGCTGGCTTCTCCGTCGCCGTTCTAACGGCCCGCTTTCTGGGACCCACGCTTCGCGGTGAGTATTTTTTATACATGAATTTCGTTGCCATCGCCATCCAATTTGGCGATTTGGGCTTTTCGATATCAACCATGTATCAGTCTGCCAAACACCCGGACTCGAAACAATCACTCGTTCCTCTTTTCACAATCATCGCAGGCGTAATTGGAATACTCGCTTGGGTTGCACTGATACTCGCAAGCAAGGAGGTTTTCCATCTATTGGATATTAAATTAAACTATGCATTTCTGGTCGGTATCGGTATCCCTTTCGGCTTATATGCGCTCTTTGCTAGCAATTGGTTGATAGGTGCTGGAAAAATTCATGTGTACAATGGCGTTGAAAGTATCAAGCAACTCTTTTTGGTGAGCAGTCTGTGTTTTTTCGGATTACAGTATGCCTCATTAGATCTATTTTTATGCTTAAGCATCGCCTCCTCCATTCTCAGCGCGCTCATCCTCAGTCGGTGGACGTTGAAATGTGGCTTTGTTTTCAAGTTTGACCGGGCGCTGTTTGGTTCACAATTTCATTACGCAGCGAAATCTTGGATCATCAGCTGCTTGTTTTTTGGAATGTCGCGGTTTATTGTCTTGTGGATGGACGCTTATACGACAAAAGAGGCCCTCGGCATTTGGTCTATTGCTTTGCAGATCGGTGACGCCATCTCGATTATTCCCTGCGCCATTGGCCAGGTAATGTTCGCTGACACCGTTGCGGCAGACGATCCTTGGAAAGTCGCTAAGGGCTATATTCGCCAAACCGCTTGGATCATGACCCTGGCCTGCTTGGGTGCCGCGGTGGTCGGCTTTCCTCTCATACGCTTGGCCTTTGGCAAACCTTATGAAGGGGCCTATTTCCAACTGCTTTTTCTCCTGCCTGGAATATGGCTGCGCGGCATCTTGAGCCCACTCGGACAATACATCGGGGCGATCGGACAGCCCTTGTACGTTGTTCCAGTCTGGGGAGGAGGCTTACTCGTGTCCATGACGCTGGGATGGTTCTTCATCCGACAATGGCAGGGCATCGGGGCAATGATCAGTATTTCGATAGCCTATGTATTCGTCTCTGCTTGCCTGTGGATCTTGGCCACGCGCAACAGAAAACAATTGATTGGCGTTAAAGTGTAGTCCCGGTCGAAGTGAACAAAAGTGACATTTTAGGTCTCTTTAAGGGCCTTTTGTTCACTGATCCCAGGCCCGTGAAACAGCGGCCAAAAGAGAAATAAAAAGAGATAGCTGCCAACGTTGATAGAGCTGAGCCTGCAAAAATCATAATCATGAAAGCATAGCAGAAAAAAGATAATAAAGCCAATAAAACATACCCATTGTTTCTGTTCGTAAGAAATACGCAATCCCTTGTATAGAAGCCATAGTATAATGAATAGCACAAAAATGCCATTGGCTAAAAAATGATCAATAAACAAATTGTGAGTTTTGCTGTCCCTATTTTTGTATTTTTTTAACAATGAATACTGGTCAAATCCTATACCATGCAACACAATACGGTATACTGGTAAGTTGTTCTGTGCAATGATTTCAGGCAATTCACGCCATTGACTGAAACGTTTGTTCATTGTTCCCAAAAAACCTGGACTCGGAGTAGTTTTAATTTTGGCATGAACTAAATACTGATAAATAACATTTAACTCAGGTATAGTTTTTTCTCTTTCGAAAGCTATTGTAACAGTAAGTAAAGATAAACTAACAAACAATAAAGCCTTCCACCATAATTTAAAATGGATGATGACAATGAAAGGTAAAAGTAGCCATGCGGCTCGAGTATATACTAGAACAATAACAACAATAGACGCCACAAAAAAAAGCATCAAAAGTAGTTTTTTATAACGTTTGCCACCAGTCAAAATAATAGGCGCAATCAGCAAGGCCAAGGTCAAATAATTAGTGGATGAATTAACGTTCCCAAAAAATCTTAGAAAATACATATCATAACAGTACCGCAGAAAAATAAGGCCCGTTAACCCATTCTTTTGTTTAAATACATTGAAGAGCGTTTCTCGATCTTTATAAAATAAAAGCGCCAAAACAATGATTAAAAAGATGGTATAGGAGAGAAAAAAAGAGTAGAAAAAGTATGATTGTAGGTGCTTGCGTGTACTTAAAAATAACAAGATAATACAGGGGCTTAAAAAGCCAAGTAAAAACTCTCGAAAAGCCAGGGCTTGTCGGTCTGAGAAAAATAGGGCCAAAATAACCTGAATCGTTCCAATAGCTAGGAAGGCACACAATATCTTAAAAAACTGTCCCGAGACACGTTGCTTATCGCGAACCATAAAAAATAGTATTAAAATGGCAGCCATAATATGAATGACTCTAAAAATTCCTAGACCCAGCCATATGGAAAGAGATGCACGAGTAAATGGGATTGTGACAGCGGCAACAATAACTGATGCCATTTCTAAAAAATTATATGAAAGCCGCTGCTTTATGTTTATTTGCATGTTAAAATCCTTCCAAGATCGCCTCAACGTGGTGTTCCCATGTGTAGTGATCCAAGGCGAGTTTTCTAGCGTTTTTACCCAAGCTACAACGTAAGTCTAAATTGGCAACTATTTTTTCAATGGCGAGAGCTAATTCTTTTACATTTCCCGGTTGAACCAAACACGCGACGGCGTTTTCGTTCGAGCAGCGTTCAAGGCTATCAACGCGTACTGCGTTTTGTAAAATGGAGCCAATTTGTTCCAAGTCCGACGCTATAATGGCTTTCCCCATGCACATATATTCGAACAATTTTGTGGGCGAACCGAAGAATTTAGAGCCATCGGCGTTGGGTACGTGCGGTGAGACCAAAACATCCGCAATCGACAAATACAATGGCGCCTGTTCTTGTCTCACCAATCCAGTGAGCGTCACAAAGGACCCCGTTGCGTGTTGTCCCAAAATGTCTTTGACAACGGGCATTTTCAGACCATCGCCGATCAAAAGAAAATGGACTTTGTTGGATTGAAGCCATTCGGTGCGTGTCTCTATCAACTCTCGAATGGCCGCGGCCAAAACGTCGACGCCATGCCATTGACCAAACGTGCCAATAAAGCCAAACACACAGGCGTCATGGGATATCTGCCATTGTTGCCTCAATGTATGTTTTTCAACATTCGAAAACCGCGCTGGATCAAACAAGGTCGGATCGACACAATTGGGATAAGTGACAATGCGTTCAGGCTCAACGCCACGGGCAATCAATTCATCGCGGAGGACCTCTGAAACGGTAACGATCCGGTGGGCATGGCGCAAGTTAACAGCCTCTACCTGTTCTGCGATTTTTTGAAACATGAGCGGCCTTCCCCAATTGCGGGCAACCCACACTTCCGATCCGTTGTATTCCAAGATCAGAGGCACTCCCCATTCACGGGCGAGAACGACACCAGAGTAATTGGCCGTTGAGAGGCGTTGATAGATCCATCTGGGCTTTTGCTTCACCATTTTTCTCGCTTGACGCAGTATGGCGTAGTGAAAGCGGTAGTAGTTGCAGATATTGGGTGAGCCAAAGTATTTTGGGGCTTCTAAAGGGAAAAAAGCGACGTTCGAACGCAGCATTTCATTTTTAGACACAGATAAAAAGTGGATAGCATATCCCTTCGCCAACGCGTTGACGACTCCAGCGATATGGCCAACCGAGCCGCCTGCTTGAACCCCAAACCAAAGGTTAGCGTTGAGGTAAACGATGTTTTTGTTTTCAGAAACTACAGGAGATGCTGCCCGATCGATTTTCAACCAATGGCGCACGTCCGCCGCCACTTTGAATAGGGCAAACATTGACAGCAGTGAAGCTCCTATAACATGGAATAGCGCTGGTATCGCCGACAGACGACTGACGGGCGCAAAAGCCTCATTTTCAACACGGTAGAGCGTTTTTGCGCGAGTCATGGAAGCACACAAAAGTAAGACTTCTTTCAGACAAGCGCTGTTTTCCGTTTCGCAAAGTAGCAAAAGTTCGGACGGCATACATTGTCTCAACGTCACCAACATTTTCCAGAGTGAAAGTTTACGAATGTTGGTAAATGTGAGGTTCGTAAAGGGACGGCCCCATTTATTTTTGAAACGCAAAGTATCTTCTTGCGTCAACGGAGAGATAGAAAAAATACAGGAATCTGTGTTCACATCAGACTGACAAGACGCATTTTCTCTCATTATGGCACCTAGTAAGTCAATATTCTTGGAAAGATCAAGCGACAAAGTGTAAAAAGTGCGTTATTTCCTACACCATTTGACGCTATAAAAACCTCTATTTTTGTCTCGCCTATTGAGATGCGAAAATGGAGAATAATGAACCTTTTTATGGAGACAGCGAGCGTCATACGAGACCTATCAATAGTGTTGGCGACAGCCGGCATTGTGGCGATAGCATTTTCATTTCTGCGCCTGCCGGTGATGTTGGGTTACATTTTCAGCGGACTAGTCATTGGGCCAAACATTTCCAACGGAATTGTCATACAGAACGAGGCGACGATCCGGCAATTGAGCGAATTGGGCGTAATTTTTCTAATGTTTTACATCGGCCTCGAGTTTGACCTCCGCAAGCTGAGATCGCTGATGGGGCCGTCGTTGTTGTCGGTCGTGTTGCAATCGATCTGCATGTGCTTTTTGGGACTGTTTATCGCGCCGCTCTTGGGGTGGTCTGGCCTCAACGGTTTTTTCCTCGGCGGGCTATTGGCAATCAGTTCGACCATGATAACCATCCCCATTCTCCGCGATTCCAATGCCCTCCAGAGCAATTACGCGCAATGGACCATCGGCATTCTGATTCTGGAAGACATTGTCGCCATTCTCTTATTGGTCGTGTTGGCCGGTGTGGCAGTGACGGGCCGTTTCGCCTGGGATGACGTCGTTCAAGTGACGTTCTTTGTCGGCATTTTCGTGGTCATGGTGTTTTTCATAGGCCGTCTGCTGGCCCCATGGATGGTGCGCGTCCTGGACAAGATTGGCAAAGTCGACATCTTGACCATCGCCGTCATCGGATTTGTGCTGGGCATTGGTCAGCTCGCCCAGCAGTTTTCGCTCGCACTGGGGGCCTTTTTAGCGGGATCCATCCTCTCTCAGACGCTTCTGGCGGAAAAAATTGAGGCCGTCACGGAGCCCTTTCGCAACGTCTTTTCGGCCGTTTTTTTTGTGACCGTCGGCATGCTGATTCAGCCAAACTTGCTGATTGCTTACTGGAAGATCATTCTGCTTTTGACAGCCCTGGTGGTCATTGGAAAGATCGTGACGTGCTGGCTGGGCCTGTTTTTGAGTGGGCAACAGTCAAAGACGGCCTTTCTGGCATCCGTTTCCAAGGCGCAAATTGGCGAGTTCAGCTTCGTCATCGCGACGTTGGGGCAGTCATTTGGCGTCACGGATTCGGGCCTGATGGCGGTGGCGGTCGGTGTTTCACTTGGAACGATCACCGTCGTGACGCTACTAACCCCTTTTGCTGATCCGATCTTTGAGAGCTTTGCCAAACGGACGCCCAAGGCAATGCAATTGTGGGGCGCGCATTACCACAAGTTCCTCGAAATACTTCAAATACGGCTGACTAAGTGGTCTCTCCTCAAGCTGATCTACAAGCCATTGGGCCAAATTCTCGTTTATTTCTTCTTGCTGAACGGCATTGTTTGGCTTGCCTCGTTTTTCACTCGCACCATATCCGCCTCGCCCATCTGCACGGGACACACGCTCGCAATGAAATCGACGTTGTGGGTTGTTGCGGCCGTCATTTCGTTGCCATTTCTCACTGGCGTCATCTGCAACATCAACGTCATTCTCATGATATTTACAGAGTTCGCCTTTCCCGCAACGTCGGTGCTCATGCGTGGACGCGTGCGCAACTGGCTCCATTCGATGGTTCTGATTGTAGCCATTTTGAGCTTTGGGCTCATCTTTCTCTCCGCAGCCGCAGCTCACCTGCCATCAGGAATCGCGTTGACCTTCCTTCTGCTCTTGACGCTCTGCCTCGCCTTCATCTTTTGGAAGTCCTTTATCCGCCTCAACAGCCGCATCGAGTACCTCTTTCTGAAAAGCTTCAGCACGCAGACCATCAACGAAGAACTCCAACGCCGTCAAAAGGCCCTTGAACACCTTGCATCGAGGCGCCCCTGGGACGTCTCCACAGCCACGTTGCACATTCCCAAACACTCCTTCGCCGTCGGCAAGCGCATACTCGACCTCGACCTCCGCAAACAGACCGGGGCAACCATCATCGGCATCGCGCGCAACCGTTACATTCACTACGAGCCGAGCCCTGAAACGCCACTCTTCCCGGACGACAAGCTCATCGTTCTCGGAGACAAGAAACAGATTGAGTGCGCCGAGGCCTTTCTTTCCCAAGAGGCTGAACAAGCGGCGCCGGAAGGCAGCTACTCTTTTGACTTTGCCCAAGTTTGCCTGTCGGTCAACTCTCCCTTGAAAAACGAAACCCTCGCCGGGGCTCGCATTCGGCAACAATTCGGCGTCAACGTTGTCGGCATTCAAAGAGGGCCTGAACGCATCACAACCTTGCGCCCAGAATTCATTTTAAAGGCCAACGACGTCCTCCTCGTCGTCGGCAGCACTCACGCGTTGAAAGCATTTCAGGAAAGTAATGGATGACAATTACCTATGCAAAATACCGTGAAAGCTCTTTTCGCGCTATTTTGCTACGTGTCTTAAAATGCGGCTTTTTTAACGCCTTATAAGGTTGCTTTTTCTTAAACAGACATTAGTCTCTTGGGGTTTATCTGAAAATGTTTGTCATGAAAAAGAGGCTAATCAGTACAGTGTGTTTGTGGTTGATCGTGTTGGGCGTGATTTTATTTTTGGGACCAACCGCAGCTGTATTTTTGTTGGCAGTGTTGTCGGCTTTGACACAAAATGAGCTGTATAAGCTGCAGAAGCGCATGGGATATAAGCCATTACGTCGATTGGGACTGACGTTGGGATTTTTGCTTCCCCTGATCGTTTGGTTCTCAGACAACCCACACGCCGGCAGCGATTTCTTTGTTTTCAGCCTGATTTTGATAAGCCTGTCGATCTTGTTTCAAGACATTCGACACGGCATGGAATCCTTGCTCATTCCGACCTTGTTTGGCTTTGTCTACATCCCGTTCATGTTGCAATATTACGTCCAAATCCTGAAGGACTGGGATACGCTCGGTAACACCACTGGCGGGCTCTTTCTCATCGTTTGGCTGATCGCGGTGGCCAAGTTTACCGACGTCGGTGGCCTCCTAGTCGGCAATGCCATTGGACGACATAAGTTGGCTCCTCACATAAGCCCCAAAAAGACGTGGGAGGGTGTTGTCGGAGGAACCGCCCTGGCTACGGCTGTCGGATTGGCCTTAGCAGTCGTCTTTCGCCCATGGATGCCACCTTCCTTTACCCTCGCAAAGTCGGTAATCATCGCAATACCCATATCAGCGGCGTCCATTTTATCTGACCTCATCGAATCGGCCATCAAACGCTTTTCAGGCCAAAAAGACTCAGGCCACGTCATTCCGGGCATCGGTGGCGCCTTTGACCTCGTCGACAGCCTTGTTTTGACTGCTCCATTGGGTTATCTTCTCTTCAAGTACTTCATTTAAGGCCTGGGAAAGGGCCTATAGCGGCGTTCTCGGCGTTCGGGCTAAGTCACGTACCACCCGTACGGCTCCTGTCACCCTCACGCCTCGGGCCTTGCTATAGACCCTTTCCCAGGCCTTAAAGGCTCGAAGAAAAATGGCAGAATCGTGCGCAGCGCGAAACGCATTTTGGCGCCATTTTACAACGGTCTTTCACTTGACTCCGTTTGTCTTTCCACTTAAGCTATCCACCACTATGGAAAAAGTAAGACGAACCCTAATTGCAGGTAACTGGAAGATGAACAAAACGGCTGCTGAGGCCGAAGAGCTGACACGTGGCATTCTCGCAGAGATTGGCAAAGTCACAGACGTCAATGTGGTGATTTGTCCACCTTTTACAGCATTGGAGCGCGTCAGCAAGGTTTTGGGGAACTCCACAATACAGCTCGGTGCGCAAAATATGCACTTTGAGCCTTCGGGTGCCTTTACAGGAGAAATTTCTGCCGAAATGCTCCGCAATAGTTTTTGCAAGTTTGTCATTCTTGGCCACAGCGAACGTCGTGCCTACTTTAAAGAGAGCGACGAACTCATCAATAAAAAGGTCCTATCGGCCCTACATAATAAAATTAAGCCCATTTTGTGCGTCGGCGAAACCCTCGAAGAACGCGAAAAAGGCAAAATGCTTTCTGTCATCAAAAAACAGGTCCTGGGTGGACTAGCAGAGGTCTCCAAAGAGGTCGCTGAAGAGGTCGTCGTCGCCTACGAGCCCGTTTGGGCAATAGGAACAGGCAAGACAGCCACTCCAGAAATGGCCCAAGAAGTCCACGGCGCCATTCGCAAGATGCTCGCCCAGCTCTTTGGCCCCGTTTCAGAAAAAATCCGCATTCTCTACGGCGGCTCCATGAAGCCCGAAAACGCCAAAGAACTCCTCGCCCAGCCAGATATCGATGGCGGCCTCATCGGCGGAGCAGCACTTAAAGCGTCTTCCTTTGCCGAATTGGTCAAGATTGCCCTCGCCCAATAACACGCCGCGGCATGGCGCACAGATCTTTGTATATCAATAACTTACGAACTGCAAAGACCGTTGGAAAATGGCCGGCAAGGCCGTTTTTTCAAAACTAAGTGATTAATGCGAAAAGACCGTTGAAAAATGGATGCAAAAATGTGGCTTTGCGCGAGTACGATCTGCCGTAGCGTACATTTGTGCACAGGTCTTAGTCTATCAATAACTTACAAATGAAAAAGACCGTTGAAAAATGGCTCTATAGCAAGGCCCGAGGAGCGAGGGCGACAGGAGCGTACGTTGGTACGTGACTTAGCCCGAACGACGAGAACGCCGCTAGAGGACATTTTTCAACGGTCTTTTCGGTCTTTTATTTGACAGATTGCAAATAGGGTGTACAATAAGGTTATACCATGGAACTACTGAAAAAAGAACCGGCAAACGGGAATGTGCAAAAAGGCTATGAGGCCCTGCAAAAGCAGTTTGATTTTGCAGATAAAATGCAGTCTTTGCTTAAAAAACAGGGCTACACGACGGGTACAACCGACGAGATTTTTAAAAAGTTGGAAGCTAAGGGCCTTTCAAAGGAGTCGCGCCAAAAGATCCGTGACACCATAAAAGCGATCGAGCAAGACCCTTTGCTTGAGCCAACCGGCATCTTGGAAGACTTAGAATCGAAGACAGACAAATTGTCACTTTTCTTGGTAAAAATATCCAAAGAACAATTACGAAAAGAGCAACTTCCACAAAAACCAGCTTCGCAAGGCACTCTGACAAACGCTTTGCGCGGCCGTAACATGATTTGAGAGGACACTTTTATGGGTAACATGGATAATAAAATAAGTTCATACGAATCGACCAGTTTTTCTGACACAGAATATAATTACCTGAAGGCCGATGAATACTCTGACGCCACTTCTGGCTCGTATAATGATCGTCAGAAAGAAATAGAAAATAAAGGACTAGAAGATTATTTCAAAAATGCATATAATGAATGGAAACAAGGGAAATCAGGCAGTGAAATCGAATACAAAGACTTCATTCAGCGCATCGGGACAGAAAGCTTTAAAAAACTGAAGGCCGATGCTCAAGCCGATCAATTAAGGGCTAAAAGCGAAGAGAAATCGAATGCAGCGCGCATGGACGATTACAACGGCTTAGACGACACAACAAAAGAGCATTTTAAAGAAGCTTATGAACAGGCAGGCACCAGTTTATCCATGAATGCATGGATAAAGAGCCTCGACGAAGCCTCTTACAAGGGCATCAAGCGCGATGCGGATTTAAAGGAAAATAATCTGCAAGATGAGATGAAAGAGATGTATAAATCTTCCGGAACGAGTTGCCCATATTTTGAGTGGCTCGGCAGAATGTCTGGTGGAAAAACATCAGTAGACGATATCCAAAAATGGGAAGACGACAGAAAAGCATATGCAGACAACTTAAACAAGCAAAATAAAATGTATACCACCCTTGGCGATAATGCCATTTGGGACATCGACAAGGAAATGGCTGCATGGGACAAGCAACACCCAAAACCTTTTTCGTCAACCCTTAATGAGTGGAAAGCCGTAGCCACACAACGGTCTATGAAAGTGTCTAATGATGGCGGAGCCGTCGACACGAAAAACGCCTTTGACGATTGGATGGTCTTTAAAAACACAGAAGAGGCGGCCAATGTTTACCGCGAAGCCTACTACAAGGCTACAGGAAACAAGGAAGATAATCCCGAACGAACACCAGCATTTCAAGCATGGTTGTTGTCACTGCAGCCTTCGGAGCGCGATGCATTGAGAACGGAAGCCGCTCCACACAAATATAACGCATCCGAAACTTTTGAGGGCATCGATGTTCGCTACGACTCGAAGACGGGTGAAGTCTTTGATCTCGACATTAAGACATTGCGCAATAAAGGCGTCGAGGCATCGGCGATTTTGTCGTTTATTTTGGCGATTAAGGGAAAGTCTTGTGAAAACAATGCTAAAGACAAGGTCGACGAGATGGACACGTACAGCCAGATGATCAAGGACGCCAACAAGGCCCTGTCTGCGCTCAGCGGCGATACCGGCAACGTCAACAGCGATGTCGTCGCGCTCTACGTCAAATACTACGGAAAGGACCCAACGCCGGGCTCCTTCCCATCAGCCGACGTCAACAATGCCAAAATCTCTGAACTGGTCGACAAGCTTCGCGGAATGGAAGACTTTAAAGAATTTTTCGGCCCAGATGGCAAGATCAAGGATGACGTAAAGATGAGCGATCTAGCTTCCGCACTCAGCGACCACCGTGGCAGTCTCGACGACAATGGCCTCTGGCCATCTATTGGAACAGACGCAGATAAAATAGCAAACCGACAACAACAATGGCAAAACGACATCAATAATTTCTCGACGGAATGCGACAAAGAGGTCCAAAACCTAACCATCGAGGCTCAGGACAAGAACAAAAAGTACGACACTTTCACCTCGACCGCTTCCGCGCTCTACAATAAAATCATGGAGCTCGAGTTACAACTTGCTAGAAACATCAGCTGATAAACACCTATGCAAAATGTCATCAAAGCTCGTTTCGCGCTGGGGGCAGCGGCCCCCAGACCCCCCAGGATGCTCACGCATCCACTTTTTAAAAGTGGATACGAAGTATCCAAGGGTGCAGGGCCAGCCCTGCCGCTACGACAGGTCGTGCTCGCGCAAAGCCAAGCTTTGATGACATTTTTCACAGGTCTTTATGGATCAATATTTTACGAAAGGAAAGACCTCTACAATATATAAGCGGCAATGCATAAAGCGCAAGGACCGTCGCGTACTAAGGTACGTGACATAGCGCTCAAACGATTAGAACGCCGCTGTCATTTTGCACGGGTCTTCATGAGAATTATGAACGAAAGAACGATCAAACTAGAAACGCTCGACGAAAACATCGACGACTTTGAGGCCATATTTGAAGGCATTTTGGCTGGCACGGTCGAAGTTAAGGCGTTGTTCGGCATGAATGCTGACCAGCTCGAGGCCTTTTACAGCCTCGGTCACCATCTGTACGCTGGCAACAAGTACGATTCCGCTGAAAAAGTTTTCCGCGGGCTCTGTATTTTGGACAGCATGCAGAAAAAATACTGGCTGGCGCTCGCCGCCTGTCTGCAGATGCAGGAACGCTACGAACAGGCGATTGAGGCCTACGGCAGCGCCTTCATCATCGACGCAGAAGACCCCGAGGTCTACGAACAACTGGCCCATTGCTACATCGGTACTCGCAACATCGCTGAAGCCGTCAAGTGTTTACGCGAAGTCATCCGCATCGCCGACACAACCAAGCGCCATTCAGCCATTAAAGAACGCGCTTTGACAAAATTAGAGATAATCGAACAATCGAAAAAGTAAATTTTTAGGGAGGTTCGTTATGCCAGAAACATCCAACATAGAAAACACCAGAGGAATTTCACCTAACGTTATTCTGCCTGGCGACATTCCTGTCAAACAGACGGACACGGTCAAGCTCAGCAAGGACATCGTGTTTTCAGGCGTCGACGAGGCCATGTTGATCAACCTCGATTCACTTGTTAAGCGGAAAGACTTGATCAATATTGCTCCGTCAGAAATCTCTCTGCAAGAGGCCCTTGAGAAAATTAAGGAGCTGAACGAAAGCATCGAATCCAGCACTATAACGCTCTCGGAGGATGAAATCGCCCTGGCGCACTCCATTGTTCAATCTCAAACGCAAATCCACACCCTCATTGTAGGCCTGCCGCAAGATAAGCAAGAGGCGCTCACAATGAAGTTGATGCAGTTTGTCCGCTCCGTCCTCAACGAGCAACAAGGCAAGACTGAAGTGACGGTCGTGGATTCACAAAATAACGACTCCAAACAAACCAACAACACTAAACAAACCAACAACACTTCTAGCAAAGACTCCAAGCAATACGTCTCATCTGAAGTCTTGAGGGAGTTTTTGGAAATCCTCGGCGGCGACGTCTCTGAAGAACGCGCCAAAACCGCCAAGACAATCATCAAGTCGCTCGAAAGCCAGCTGAAATCGGCCAATACGCGTGTCAACAAGGCCCTCGATCAGCAACTTGAGGCCATGGACAAGGTCAAACGGCATCAACAACAGGCCCAGGCGCTGCAAATCGGTATTATGGCCGCTGGACTGATTTTTAGCGTGGCTACCTTCGGCACGGGCTCCGTTCTAGCTATAACGCTGGCCAGCGTCGCAATCGCTGCATCGACTGCCGAAATGGGCGTTAACTTGGGCGCCGGCAGCTACGATAAAGACACACAAAACGCCAATGTGCTCGAAAAACTTTCCCATAAACTGAACGAGAGCGACGTCTTCCATTACTCCGTCATGGCCATCAGCATTGCCGCTTCTCTGGGAAGCAGCGCCGCCATGTACGCTGCAAAAAAAGCTGCCCAACAGGCTGCCATAAAGGTTCAGCAAACCGTCAGCCAAATCGCCCTTCAGCAGAGCGACGATATTATGAGTGTAGGTAAGACAACTGTCGTTGCTGGCAAAGTGATCCCCGACGAAGCACTTGTGAAGCAACTGACAGAAAAGATAACAGCATCACTCAACGATCAGGGCATCAAGTCTTCTGAAAAAATCATCCAAAAACTCATTCAGGCAAATATCGACGAGGGTTTTGAAAACATCAGTCAAATGGCCGCTCAAAATGCTGGTAAAATTACAGAGGATATGATGAAGGAAGGCTTTAAATCCATCGTCAATTCCAACGTTGACGATATCTTGAATGCGATGATCGCTCAATTTGTGATAAAAATCCAACAGGCGAGCGCTGTCACACAAGGAGCTCTTGGCCTCGGTCAAGGCGTTAACACGATCTTTGAGGGCATCGCCAAAAAAGAAAAGGGGATCGCCGATGCCGCGGAACAAGTGGGATCTGGTGCTAAAGACATCATTATGGAGTTTCAAAAACTTTGGTCGCGCGACCTGCCCAAAATGATGGAGAAGCTGTACGGCATGTACGACACAGGCTCGCAAATGATCAAGAGTAATGATCAGACGTCACAGGAACTCATCAAAAATATATGAATACGTGCCTTGCTATAGGCCATTTGGAGCCCGTCTTCGGTTTTTGACATAATAATTTATGCCTGAATCTAAAAAAGAGAACGAGCAATTAAAAGAGGACCTCAACGACCTCCAATTGCTTTACGAGAGCACGCTTGACCACGCCAACACGATTGAGGAAGAGTTGGCGCAGAAGAACGACGCACTGGAGGCCACGCAAAAGCGCCTCCGTAAAGAGCTCGACCAGGCAGCTCTGTACGTCATGTCGCTCTTTCCGCAAAAGATTCATACGGGGATTTTGGAGGCCGACTGGGCGTTTGTTCCATCAACGGAGCTCGGCGGCGACTCGTTTGGCTACCACTTTATCGACGTCAACAACCTCGCGATCTACCTGCTCGACGTCTGTGGGCACGGTGTCGGCGCAGCGCTGCTCTCTGCAACGGCTATCAATGTCCTCCGCTCGGCAGCTCTTCCTGTATCAGACTTCCGCGACCCAGGGGCCGTCCTAACAGCCCTCAATAAGACGTTCCAGATGGACTCTCAAAACAACATGTATTTTACCATCTGGTACGGCTGTTATAACCTCAAGACCAAGCAACTGCGCTATGCTAGCGGCGGTCATCCACCGGCATTACTCGTGAGAAAGTCTGGCGAAGTCCAAAAACTCTCGACGCCACAAATGATCATTGGCGCCATCGAAGACACCACCTATACGGCTAATGATGCCAGCGTGGAGTCCGGCGACTCTCTCTTTCTATTCAGCGACGGCGTTTTCGAAGTCCCACTAAAAGACGGTCACATGCTTTCCTTCGACGCCTTTTTCGAACTCTTTCAAAAAAATAGGCCCCAATCGCCCACCGACTTTCTCCATTGGATTCAATCCATCCAGGGCCACGACACCTTCGACGACGATTTTTCCCTACTGCAGCTCAAGTTTTAGCAAACGCCTTCTTTAGAAGGAACGTCGACGCACAACAGTCTTATCGCCCACGAATTTATTGACATCCATTGGGTCACTTAGAAAGAGTCCGGGAAATCCTTCTTGTCTTATAAAAAGGTTTTCCCGGTGTCCAGGGAAAGCACTCGTCTCTAGCGTTGATACATCGGCCGCTCAACGTAATGTGTATGCAAGAGGTGATGTGCCTTTTCGCTGAGGGGCTCGCCCAGAAATTCGGCGTAGGCCTGTTTGACTTCCGGGTTTTCGTGAGAGAAGCGCAATTTGCAATCGCGGTCGTCTTGATAGAGACCTGCAATGCGCTTTTCGCGGATGTCATCAGTGACGCCATACGGTTGACCTCCACCGCCAATGCAGCCTCCAGGGCACGCCATGACTTCGATAAAGTGGTACGGCAGCGGTTCACCGTTATCGCGGGCCTTACGAACCTTGTCCATGACGTACTCAACGTTGGCCAAGCCGTGAGCGACGGCCACGCGGACCTTCGTTCCATCGACGTTGATTTCGGCCTCGCGGACGCCCTTCAGCCCACGAACAGACTGGATATCGATGGCCTCCTTTGGCATGTTTTCACCGGTGATCTTGTAATAAGCCGTGCGCAGGGCCGCTTCCATGACGCCGCCCGTTGCTCCGAAAATGGTACCGGCGCCCGTGTACTCGCCCAAAATACTGTCGGCCTCTTCGTCGTCGAGCCGGAGAAAGTCGATGCCCGATTGCTTGATCATGCGGGCAAACTCGCGTGTCGTGATGCTGAGGTCGACGTCGGGATAGCCAGAGGCCTGCATGTTGGTATCGCGTTCGAGCTCAAACTTTTTGGCCGTGCACGGCATGATGGAAACCTGGTATATTTTAGCAGGATCGAGGCCCTGCTTTTGCGCGTAGTAGGTCTTGGTCATGACACCCATCATCTGTTGTGGCGACTTGGCAGTGGAAAAGTTAGGAATGAGGTCCGTGTGGTATTTTTCCATAAAGTCGACCCAGGACGGGCAGCAAGTCGTGATGAGTGGCAGGACACCGTTGTTGGCGAAGCGGTGGACAAATTCGGCTGATTCTTCCATAATCGTGAGGTCGGCCGAAAAGTTGGTGTCGAAGACGGCCTTAAAGCCCATGCGACGTAGGACAGCGTAGATCTTTCTAGTCAGATTGGTACCGGGCTCGAGGCCGAACTCCTCGCCGATGGCCACCCTCACGGCCGGAGCGATCTGGACGGTGCAAAACTTGTTGGGGTCGTGCAGCGCTTTCCAGACGAGGGCCGTGTCATCGTTTTCCACAATGGCACCTGTCGGGCAGTGGGCAGAACATTGGCCGCAGCGCACGCACGGAGACTCTGCCAAGCTGATATCGCCACTGGGAGCCATGCGGGTGTCGATGCCGCGTTCAAGAAAGGACAGTGCCCAAACGTTTTGGACCTCCTGACAGACCTGCACGCAGCGTCCGCACTTGATGCACTTAGCGTAGTCGATGATAATGGAGCCCGTCGAGGCATCTTTAGGCAAGTCGCAGACGTGTCGTGGAATGCGTTCCTCGCGCATGGCGAAGTCGGCAGACAACTTTTGCAACTCACAACTGCCGTTGCGGCCACAGGTCTGACAGTCCGCTGGGTGGTTTGACAGAATCAGCTCCAGGACGGTCTTGCGTGTCGAAACGAGCTCGTCGTCGTGCGTGATGACTTCCATGCCCTCGTCAATCGGCGTCGTGCAGGCGCGGAAGGTGCGCGGGTTGCCCTTGAGCTTAACAATGCAGAGGCCGCAGGCGGCTGTCGGCTTGAGGTCAGGATGTTTACAGAGGGTCGGAATGCGGACCTGCGCCTTTTTGGCGGCCTCCAAAATGGTTGTACCTGCGGGAACTTCAACGGCGATACCGTTAATTTTTGCGTGAATTGTTTTCATACTGCTTTTTCTGCCAGTTCTTTAGCTTTTTGACGTGCGTATTTGGCACCACCTTCGATGTAGGCCATGTATTCGTTTCTAAAATAACGGAGCGTCGACAAGACAGGGTTTGGAGCCGTTTGGCCCAATCCGCAAAGCGACGCCTTCTTCATAGCGAGGGCAATTTCCTCCAACAAGGCCAGGTCTTCGATAACGCCGCGGCCCTTTGTGATCTTATCCAAAATCTTGGCCATCTGATAGCCACCGACGCGACATGGGGCGCATTTGCCACAGGACTCATCGACGCAGAAATTGAGGTAGAACTTAGCTAGATCGACCATGCAATCCTTGTCGGTGAGAACGACCATACCGCCGGACCCCATGATGGAACCGAGCTCTTGGAGGTGTTCGTAGGTGATGGGGGTGTCGAGGTAGTCTTTGGTGATGAGACCGCCGGAAGGGCCACCCGTCTGGACTGCCTTAAATTCAAGACCTTTTGGACATCCGCCGCCGATGTCAAAGATGATCTCACGCAGCGTCATGCCCATGGGGACCTCGATGAGGCCCGTGTTGACGATGTTGCCCGTGAGCGCAAAGACCTTTGTGCCGACGCTCTTTCCGACGCCGATGGCCGAAAACCACGGTGCGCCGTTCCGGATGATGGGAGCGATATTGGCCAGGGTTTCAACGTTGTTGATCATCGTTGGACAGCCCCAGAGGCCAGATGTCGTGGGGAACGGTGGCCGGGGCCGCGGGCTGCCGCGTTTACCCTCGATCGATGCAATGAGGGCCGTCTCTTCTCCGCAGACAAAGGCACCGGCGCCCAGTCGAATTTGGATGTCGAAGGCAAAGCCGCTCTCCAAAATATTTTTGCCCAAAAGCCCCTTTTCGCGGGCCTGTTCAATCGCCAGATTGAGGCGTTCGACGGCAAAGGGGTACTCGGCGCGCACGTATATAAAGCCGTTATTGGCTCCAACGGCATAACCGGCAATCAGCATGCCTTCGAGAATGCGGTGCGGGTCGTCCTCCATGACACTGCGGTCCATGAAAGCGCCCGGGTCACCCTCGTCGCCGTTGCATATGACGAACTTGCGACCATCGGCGCTCTTGGATTGAGCCATGAGCGTCCACTTGATGCCCGTTGGAAATCCAGCGCCACCACGTCCACGGAGGCCGCTAGATTTGATGACCTCAATGACTTGCTCCGGCTTGTATTCACTCAAAACCTTGGCCAACGCGAAGTAGCCATCTTGGCCGATGTAGTCCTCGATGCGCTCTGGATCTATCTTACCGGCGTTTTCCAGCACGATGCGCTTTTGCTTTTTATAAAAAGGAGAGTCAAAGGAAATTGCTTTTGGGCCGTAGGCACCCGTTTTGATTTCTTGCAAAATGGGATCAACGTGGTTGTCACCGACGTGCGTGTGGAGGACGTGTCCAGGCTCTGTTACCATAATGGGTCCCGAAGAGCAGAGGCCCTGACAGCCGATTTGTTGGACTTCAATGCCCTCTTTTGCTGCAGCGGGATCGAGGGACTCTTTGACTTTCTTGCTACCCGATGCGATACAGGCCGAGCCCATGCAAATGCAAGCGCGCTTTGAACAGCCCTGTTTGCGGGCCAGGGCGCTTGTTTTAATCTGTTTTAAATCTTCTATCTTCATACATTGACTTTTTCTAAAGATTCAATTTTTTCCACCAAGCTCTCTGGGGTTGCCTTGGCGAGGATCTCGTGATTGACTCTGGCAACGGGCGCCAGGCCACAGGCTCCGAGACAACGGACCTCGTTCAACGAATAGAGGCGGTCGGGTGTCGTTTCACCCACAACAAATCCAAAACGCGTCTTGAGTTCATCAATCAGCTTAGCGGAACCCTTGATGTGACATGCGGTGCCGGTGCAGACGTGTATAGCGTGCTTGCCGCAGGGCTTTAGATTAAAATAGGTGTAAAACGTGAGCACCTCGTAAATGCGACCCAAATTGATGTCGAGCGCCTTGGCCAGCTCCATCGACCATTCCCGTGGAACATATCCCTCGGCTTCTTGAATATCATGGAGAATCATGATGAGGTTGCCCTCCACGCCCCTCCATCGGTCCACATACTTTTGGATCCGGGTGCGAATCTTCTCCTTGTCTTCGGGCGACTGCTTGATGATGTCTGTCGGTGTTGTCATGTGAAATAATGGTTTTACCGCGCCTCAAGGCCTGGTTCCGACCCACTATGAACGTTTTTAGCACACTCGACAAGCTCTTTTTGATGGATTTCACCAATGCAGATCATCAGTATAGAGATCAATCAGCGGGATCGAATTGCCATAGAGCGCCCGGCATCGCTCCGTGAGGACATCTTGCATTGAATTTGTCGAAAGAATAATGGCGTCCGCATTGCTAGCATCCCACTTGCGCGCCTCGATTACAGGCTGATCAAAAAATATTTCTTTAGGCGGATCGATGTCGAGAACGGCAACAATGTGTTCGTTCTTGTATCCGTTGAGTATTTTTGAAAACCAGCGCGAGTGTAAACCGCCCCCAAAAAAGGCGACACGGTTATACTTGGCGACGATTTCTGAAAACTTTTTCTTCAAGAGAAAGCGCATCAAAAAGTCAGACGGGTGCAAGTCGGCATCGCAGATTTGGTCACGCGTTTTGTAACGGTAATCGATGCCACGTTTGTCGTTAAATTTGTTTAAACAAGAGAAAAGCGTTTCTCGATGAAATTTGTTGTGATCGACGTTCTTTTCTAAAACGGCGTTGCCTCCATGTTTTCTGTAATAGCTCAAGGGCGTTGGAATAGAGTAAGCGTTGCCATAGGTATAGACAGTTCGAGTGAGGTAAGCATCGGCGCTTATTCTAAAACTTAAAGGGATCGGCATGATTTTCGCCAAAATATCGCGTGGAACCACCAAGCTCGAAGAACCCAAAAAATACGCCAATTCGCCTGTCCGTATCGTATGAGCAAAAAAGTTGCCAGAGTACATCACTTGTTTCGCGGGATACGTATCGCCCTCGTCAAAAATGAGGACGTTGTGTTGCAACAGCGCGTAATCGCCTTTTAGGAAAGCATGCCAACGCAAGACTTCCTCCAACTTGTTTGGCATCCACCAATCATCGCTGTCGAGAAAGGCAATCAACTCACCTTGACTCGCTTGAAAACCAGCATTAAAGGCACTTGCTTGACCGCCGTTTTCCTTAAGGATCACCTTGACTTTGTTGTCCTTCAGGCCCTGCAATAGTGCCCGTGACACATCGGTGGATCCATCGTCGACGACAATCACCTCCAAAGGAGGACATGTCTGATTCAGAGCACTTTCGATGGCCTGCATCAAAAAAGACCCATAATTGTAGTTATTGATTACAACAGATACGAGCGGGGCTTGCGTCGTCATGCTTGCCAGTAAAAACAATCTCTCCAATAAAGGCAAGCAACTAGTTTGTCGAAACAATTAAGCTGCTGATTGCAAGTTCAAGTACGAAGTGCAACACGTGACAGGAAAAAAGAGAAGAGAGTTGAAAGGAAGGAGGAGAGATGCAAAGCTGGTGATTT
>MIDP01000014.1 GCA_001831095.1 Verrucomicrobia bacterium GWF2_51_19
GATCCAGATTGCGCCCTATTTGGCGTGCGTCTTTGTTGTCATATGCGTCCTATGGTGCTTCGCCGTCAAGGCCCTCGGCAAGCGCGTCGATGCCTTGACTATTAAAACCAAATAAACTGGTTCTGTACGCCTCACGACACATCTGTTGCGAGGCGTACAAATAGACAGAGAATGATGTACACCCTCCACCACATTGGCTACTTGACGGGCGATATTCAGTCAACCGCGCGTGATTTCTGTCAACGTTTTGGCTACGCCATTGAGTCGGAAGTGGTTGAGGATAAGGCCCAGACAGCTTTTGTCCAGTTTCTCATTTTACCGCCACACCGCATCGAGCTCATCTCTCCCAATGGTTCTGGTAAACTCACCAATGCCCTCCAGAAAAAAGTTACCCTCCATCACCTCTGCTATGAGGTCGATGATATCAACGCCGCCCTCCGAGAACAACGCCCTTACGCCCTTCCTATTTCTTCACCTACACCTGCCCCTGCCTTTTCCGGCAACAAAATTGCTTGGCTGATGGACGCCAATGGCTTCCTCATCGAACTCGTCGAACGCGCTTAGCTAGAAAAAACTTCGCCAATGATGGAGGCTGTCTAATGCCCCGTTTTCAGGCCGAGGCGGCTGAGCAGATTGTGGTCGCGTTTTGGGTTGGCGTTTTGGGTTGTTAGGAGTTTTTCGCCGAGAAAGAGAGAGTTGGCACCCGCGAGAAAGCAGAGGGATTGGAGCTCGTCGGACATCTGTTCGCGGCCAGCGGAGAGGCGAATGTGCGATGACGGCATTAGAATGCGCGCCAGGGCGATCGTTCGGACAAAGTCAAAGGGGTCGATTTCGGGCTGGTCGGAGAGGGGCGTTCCAGGGATTTTGACAAGACGGTTGATGGGGACGGAGTTGGGTGGAGTGGGGAAGTTGGCGAGGGTAACGATCATTTGTATGCGGTCGTCATTGGATTCGCCGAGGCCCAAAATGCCGCCGCAGCAGACCTTAATGCCCTCCTGGCGCACGAGATCCAGCGTCTGGAGCCGATCCTGGAAGGTGCGTGTCGTAACGACGTTGGGGTAAAAACTTTCAGAGGTGTCGATGTTGTGATTGTAGTAATCGAGACCGGCCGCCTTGAGGGTTTTAACTTGGTCGGCGTCGAGCATGCCGAGAGTGACGCAGGCCTCGAGATCGAGCTTTTTAACTTCGCGGATCATGTCGCAAACGCGGCTAAGGTCCTTGTCGTTTGGGCCACGACCGGCTGCACCCATGCACAAACGCGAACTTCCTGCTGCCTTTGCCTTTTGAGCGGCCTCAATAACGGTATTAACGTCGACCATGGGCTCTTTTTTTAGGCCAGTTTTGTGGTGGGCGGACTGGGCACAATAACTGCAATTCTCTGGACAACTGCCCGTCTTTATGCTTAAAAGAGTACTGATTTGAACCGTATTGGGCTCAAAATGTTCCCGGTGGACGGATTGCGCCCGATAGACGAGATCGAGAAACGGCAAGCTGAAGATGTCCTTCGCTTCTGTGAGAGTCCATGATTTTTTCATATGTATCACCTATATCAACAACATTTCCAAAAGCTGCAAAATAAAGGTAAATATCGCCAATTACCAGAACTTTTTGGCACAAAGCGCTTAGATTTTTCCACCAATGATTACCTGGGCCTGAGCCGGCGAAAGGAGCTCCTCGATGCGGCCATTGCGGCTGGCCGTGCGTATGGGGTGGGTGCGACGGGCTCGCGTCTGCTGTCTGGCAATCAATTTTTGTTTGAGGCCCTCGAAATGCGCATAGCGGTTGACAAGGGAACCGAGGCCGCCCTGGTCTTCAATTCGGGATTTCAGGCCAACATCAGCGTCCTGTCGAGTCTCTTAGATGAGGGTGTCCTGAAGGCCAAACCGCTCGTTTTCTTTGACAAGCTCAACCATGCAAGCCTCTACAGTGCCGTTTTTCTCAGTGGGGCCGAGCTCATCCGTTACAATCACAACGACATCGACCAACTCTCAAACTTACTCGACAAGCACCCGGACGATCGGCCTAAATTCATCGTGGCGGAGACGGTCTTCGGCATGGATGGCGACGTTTTGCCAATGCAGGCCGTTGTCGACCTCGCTGAAAAGCACAGTGCCTTTCTCTACCTCGATGAGGCCCACGCTACGGGCATTTTCGGTAAAAACGGCTATGGGCTCTCGACCACGGTGTCTCTCAAAAAAGTGCCGCACCTCGTCATGGGAACGTTCAGCAAGGCTCTCGGGGTCAGCGGGGCATACGTTGCCTGCAGCGAAATTTTGAAAAACTACTTTGTCAACCATTCCCAGGGCTTTATCTATTCGACGGCAAACTCGCCAATGGTCATCGGGGCTGCATTGAAGGCTTGGGATATCGTTCGCACGATGGATGCCGACCGCTCCAGGCTCTTAGAGCTCGCCAATACCCTGCGCAGTCAATTGCAGGCGCTCGGTTGCGACGTCGGGACATCCGCCTCACACATTATTCCTGTGATTTTGGGCTCCGAAGATGCCGTGATGGAGGCCAAGCATCAACTGCTAAAATCTGGAATGCTCGTTTCGGCCATTCGCCCGCCGACCGTCCCGCCAAACACTTCCCGCCTCCGCATCGCCCTCACCACCCAACACACGCTACAAGACATCCAGAGACTCGTCGACGCCCTCATTCCCCTGATGGCCAGACAGGTGAAAAGCCCTAAACCCTTGCAAAAGGTTCTCTAAAGGCATTCATGCTTTTCGTTCGAGTGTTGCACTTCGTACTTGAACTTGCAGTTTTTTGAATAATATTGTTGACAAAAACCAATGGATATTAAATTATGTCTAATGGTATGTTATCGCTAGCATTCAGAATGTCTTTCTGGGCCCTCTTATTGTGGGCATGCTCAGCCTATACTCAAACGGGAAAGCAGTACAGCATCTCCCTGCATCAAGGGGTCAAAGAGATCCTCGAGCAACACAATCAAGATTTTCAATCGCGCTTTCCTGAAAACTTCGAAATATCAAAAGGGCAAACCCATGATGCGGCTTACATGTACACGAAGTTGACAGGCCTGCTCCTCAATGACACGAAGGGCGATATAGATTATTACGAATGCAGTCTTTTTTTGTGCGTGCTAGACGATAATAAGGTTTTTTTTCCAAAAAAACAGAAAGAAGCCCTCAGTCCGTCTATTGAGAACATCTTGCTTCATTTTAGCATGGATGAGCAAGCAAAAGTATTTCGCAAAGATGGCTCTCTTATTTTTAAGGAGCATGCGTTGAGCGTGCCTGCCACAAAAAAACAATCGTCCTCTTGCGACATGTTTTGAGGTCACATTAATCTTCGCTTTCTTCTGTCGATTTGCATGCGACATGTAAAACCCTTCTATGCGTTTCTGGAAAAAAGGGCTCACTGGCTGCGCATAGATTATCTTTTCTGCAATCGGAATATTTTGATACTCAGCAATATACATAATTTTTTTTGACCAATCTCAGAAGTTCTCACCTGGGTAAGATTACTGCCAAAGGAAGTGTTTTATTGTCGACACAAAAAATCTGAAAAATAAAGAAATTAAAAAAAAAATCAATGAGAGTGTAGCCTGCAAGCATGAATGTTCTTGGCCTTGCTGTAGAATCTTTTGCATCGGTCGTCTTTAAGTGATGCGGGTGTCTTTCCAATGTGAGGCGAAGAGTGCGAGGGAAGCGATTGAGAGCAGAATGCCGACCCAGCCAACGACGGCGGGTGTCATGTGGGGGAGTGAGAGAATCGCATAGCCCACGCAGGGTGATAGCATGCCCTGAAGGCCGGAAATCGACGTGTGGACGCTCATGTAGGCACCAGCCTTGTCCGGTGGGGCGATCTTCGTGACCCACAGGTTCCAAATCACGAACCCACCGCCCATTCCGATGCCAATGAGGATCGATCCCAGGCCGATCAGCCACAGATTGGTAAAGTTGAAAAAGCAAAACAAGCCGAGGATCCAAAACAAGTTATTCAGCGACCGTAGCGGAATGAAGCGGACGCGGTCAAAGAGCAGGCCCCAGATCGACATGCTGGCAATGCGGGCAACCATCGGCAAGATGGCTGTTATGAGCACCACTGTCTGGTTGCTGAGCGAAAGGCCATAACGCTCGTTGGCCAAGTATTCGATGCGCATGGGTAGTGTCATGAAGTTGCCAAAGCCCAGCAATGTCCACGCCAGGACCATCTTGCCGAACAGCGGGTCCTTCCAGAGGTAGGAGAATTGCAGGAGTTTTGGCGTCGCATTGTTTTTCACCCGGCTGGACGGAATGCGCGACAGCGACCACCCGCAGAACATCGACGCCGCTGCCATGGAGAAAAAGATCCAAGTGTAATTGTGGAGGTCGAGGTCAAGCCAATAGCCGCCGAGCTTCGAAAACCCAATACCGACCATCGCCGACGCCACCAGGACCACCGATAACCGCTTTCCACGTGTCTTGTGCGAGTAATTTTCGGCATAAACCTGTGTCATGAGAGGCGTGTATTGCCGGTAAATCACCTTGGCGCACAGGATCGCCACCACGAATTCCATGAGAGTGTCCGACAACGCCGTCAGAAACAGCAGAAACGCTTCCAGGAAAAAGTAGACCGCCGACAGCCGCGTCGCAGACATCGAAAAGCGCAAAAAGAGTCCAAACGACACAAAGGTCAAAAACATCCCCAAGTGCTCCGCCCCAGATAAAATCGCCTTCAACGACTCCGGCGCGTGAAATACCCGTATCGCCACCAATAACACAAACGTCGTAAACCCAGTCTCCGTGATTCCTTGGAACATGTTGCGCAGCAGATCATACTTAAATGTCGTTGCAGAACGCGTGAAAATGTCACACGGCGTTCTCCTTACTCGGGCTAGGTCACCTACGTCAGTAGGCTCCCGTCGCCCTCGCTCGTCGGGCCTTGCTATAGTCCCATTTTGACGCGTTCTGTTCGACGAAGGTTCCATGTTAAAGCTTTGTTAGCGGTCATTTTTAGAGTCTTGCTGAAAAGTTTTGAACAGCGCGAGGGGAGTGTGCACAATGGCCTATAGCCAGGCCCGAGAAGCGAGGACGACGGGAGCGTACGGCGGTACGTGACCTAGTCCGAACGACGAGAACGCCGCTATAGGTCATTGTGCACACTCCCCTCGCGCTGTTTCATGTCGTTGACCCAGGCGAGGACCTCAGCTACTGGTTCAATGAGGTCGGAAGGAATGTATTGCATGACTTCAGCCATGTCCCAGAGGGCGTGGGCGAGAGGGACGTTGCGCATGATGGGAATGTTGTTTTCTTCAGCCACTTTGATCATCTGTTCGGCCATGGCTCCAGTTCCCTTAGAGAGAACGACCGGTAGCTTTGTCTGTATACCGCCGTCGTAGAGGATGGCGATGGCGTAGTGTGTCGGGTTGGTGACCAGAACGCTCGACTTCTTGACCGCAGCCGACGGGTCGCTGTTAATGAGCTCGCGATGCAGCTGTTTGCGTTTACCCTTGATGTGGGGATCTCCTTCCATCTCTTTATATTCGCGTTTCACTTCGTCTTTGGACATCATGAGCTCCTTGATATGGTTGTACTGTTGAAAAATAAAATCAATGACTGCCACAACAATGTACGCAAAGGCCACGTAGTAAATGAATTTTTTCAAAATCGGGCCCATGATGACGAGCAGGCCGTAGAAGCCAATAAAGGGGACCTTCATGAGGGGGTCCAGGACACTCTTGATCAACATGTAGATTAGAATGCTCAAAAAGATGATTTTAATAGTCGACTTCAACAGCTCGATGAAGTTTTTCATCGCAAAGATGTTTTTAAACTTGGTGATGGGGTTGAGCTTGTTGAGGTCTGGCTTGAGCGATTCAAAGGCCATAATGGGTCCTGTCTGAATCATGCTGGTGGCGATGGAGAGCACGATGACGATGAGAAGGGCCGGCATTGTGAGGATTGCAATGTTTATAAAAATCCCGCTAATGACTTCTGAGACGGCCTGCTCAAACGGCACATTCAGGTACTGGAGGGGCAGGGCAAAGATCTCTTGTAGCTTTTCGTAAATAAAGTAACGGCCCAGGCCCAAATACGCAAACAGGCCAATGAGCAGCACCGTCGAATTGAGGTCCTTGCTCATCGCCACTTGCCCCTTCTTTTGGGCGTCCCTTATGCGTTTAGGCGTCGGTTTTTCTGTCTTTTCGTCACTCATTTATAAGACCATTGCAAAATGGCTCTTAGCTGCGTTCTCGTCGTTCGGGCTAAGTCATTCACGCCAGTGCACTCCTGTCGCCCTCGCTCCTCGGGCCTTGCTAGGGGTGCATTTTTCAACGGTCTTACCTTTCCGTAAAAATATAGATCATAAAGATTGCTATTAAAAATCATGGCTCTTGACTAGCAGCGTTTGAATTTTGGGAGAGAAGAAAAGATAATCTCTACGAGATTATCCATTCTATGATTAAAGCGAAAC
>MIDP01000015.1 GCA_001831095.1 Verrucomicrobia bacterium GWF2_51_19
CTGGCGGAGGTTTTGCCAAACTTGCCTGAACGGGTGGGCTGTCCAATTCTCATTGTCCAACATATGCCGGCGACATTCACCAAGACGCTGTCTGAGCACTTGAGCAAGCGCTGCCACCTTAAGGTCAAAGAGGCCGAAAATGGCGACCTACTCGAGCCAAACATGGTCTACATTGCGCCCGGCGGAAAGCACATGGTCTTGAGCAAACGCGCGCTGAAGTACGCCCTTGTCATGAACGAAGAGCCGCCAGTCAATTCTTGCCGTCCTTCCGTCGACGTGCTGTTCAAGTCAGTTGCCCAAAACTTCACTGGCACGGTGCTCGCCATTATCTTGACGGGCATGGGCGAAGATGGCGCTGAAGGAGTCCAAGCACTCAAAACAAAAGAATGCCGCTCCATCGCTCAAGAGCGCCAATCGTGCGTCGTCTACGGCATGCCACGCGCCATCATCAATCGTGGCCTAGCCGATGAAACCATTCCCCTCAAAGACATTGCACCTCGCATTGAAAAACTGTGTAAGGTACTTTGAAGAGTACTGCTGTCTAACTCTTCTGACTTATTTGTTAAAACTTTTTTCATTAATAAAATGCCAAGACTGTCGAGAAATGCGCCTATAGCAAGGCCCGAGGAGCAAGGGCGACAGGAGCCTACTTAAGGTAGGTGACTTAGCCCGAACGACGAGAACGCAGCTAGAGGACATTTCCAGACAGTCTTACTCCATTCATGACTCTACCCTTAGAAGACTCGAAGCCATTGCGAGAATTTATCTCCAAAGCCTGTGCCATACAGTTGGGGGAAGAAAAAGTCTATCTACTGAAAAACAGGCTGTCAAAGGTCTGTCAAGAGTTTGGCATCCGCGACCTCAATGAGTTTTACAAAAAGGTCACCGAGGACAAGTCTGGCAAGCTGCGAGACAGGCTGATCGACGCAATCACGACCAACGAAACGCTGTGGTTTCGCGACGAGCGACTCTGGAACGCCATCAAAGAAAACATTTTACCCGAAATCGCAAAACGTGCGGCTGAGAAGGGCCGAGAAAAGATTCGCATTTGGTCGGCCGCTTGCTCCACGGGCCAAGAGCCCTATTCGCTGAGCATGCTGATCGACTCCTATTGCCGCTTGATACCTGGTGTACATGTCAATCCCAATAATTTTGAAATCCTTGCCACAGACATCTCACAGGGCATTCTCGCAGCGGCGCAATTGGGTGAGTACAACAACCTCGAAATGTCTAGGGGTCTGCCACCGGCCTTTAAAAAGCGTTATTTTGCTCCTTACAACACCGTTTGGCGCATCGTGCCGGACATCAGGACACGCGTGCAATTTAAGCATTTCAACCTCCAAGACCCCTTTGCAAATCTCGGCCGATTTGACCTGATTCTCTGCCGCAACGTCGCCATTTACTTCTCGGAAGAGTTCAAGCGCAACCTCTTTGACCGCATGTCCAAAAGCTTGCAAGACCAAGGCGTGCTCATTTTGGGGTCATCGGAGTCGATTCTCGGCTACTCAGACAAATTTGATATGAAAGAAGCTTGTAATGCGATATATTACCGTCTAAAAGGGTGAGATCATGATCAAACGGGAAGATGTACTCAGCTTTTTAGAAGAAGACTTCAACCTACCATCGCCCCTCAACGTCGTCACGAAGCTCTCTAATATCATTGAACAGCAGGACGCATCGGCCAGTGACGTCGCTGGAGTTATCCAATATGATCCCTCGCTTACGGGCAAGCTGTTAAAACTCAGCAACAGTGCCGCTTTTCGCGGAAGCACCGCCATCACCTGCATCGAAGACGCCGTCCTGCGCATCGGTTTTCGCCGCATCAAGACGCTTGTGTTGTCGCTGTCACTCATCGACACTTTTCCAAAGTGCAACATTCTCGACCAGTACAAGTTCTGGAAACACTCGCTGTCGACCGCCTTCACCGCGGAAATGATTGCCCAATCGATCGTCAAACTGCCGCCACCCTACGATGACTTTTACGTTACCGGCCTGCTGCACGACCTCGGTGTGCTCGTCCTCGACCAATTTACACCCGAAACGTACCTCACATTGAGGGGCGAACTCATCCATTCGAAGTCACATTTGTCGGATCTCGAACGGCAACATTACGGCATCGATCACGCTGAGCTCGGCGCCTGCATGTTGCGCAAGTGGAACCTGCCGGACACCCTTATCACAGCCACCAAACTACACCACGAGAGCGGTGAGGCCATCCGCAATCACTCTCTTCAGGCCAAGATCCTCCACCTCGCCAACTTCGCCTGCAACAAACAATCGCTGTTCAACAGCATCGAAAACGAACAGGAGGCCCTCTATACAGAATCCGGCTGGCGTGCTTCCGGACTGCCCATCTCGGACATCCCATCGATCGTCGAGTACGTCACACAAAAGATCGAACAGGTTTCTGCCATTTTGGAAGTCGTCAAAGCTTCTTAAGCGGCGTAAAAGCATGTGAAAACTCGTTTCGCTCTGTGCCGACTGCCTCACGTACGTCTGTGTACGCTACGGCAATCGTGCTCGCGCAAAGCCAAGTTTTGACACGCTTTTACACCGCTTAAGAAATGTAAAAAGCAATTAAAAAATCAAAGATGGAACACATCAACATAGTTTGGCCGAGTGCAAGTGATGAGCGTTGGCGATTTGTCAACCAAGCGTGGCTGCGGGAGCTGTTTGCAGAGCCTTTTGTGATGCAGGCGGAAGCGAAGGCGGCACGGGCGCTCGATCTACCGGCGGCGGCGCATTGGGTAACGGTCAACAACCACCTCGGTCAGCGAACGATTGATCCCTTTTTGGAAAAGCAGGGCGTGCGTTTCGAAATCACAGATGGCGAGGCGTCCTTTCCATCATTGGGATCCGAGGAGTGGATGGCACTCACCGCCACACACAGTCGCTCCCGAGTGTTTTTGTACATACCTAAAAACGTACGCGTCGAGCGGCCGATCATTTTGGAACACTCCATTGCAGACGACTCTGTGGCAATCTTTCCACAATGGACGGTCGTGCTCGACGAGGGCGCTGAAGCCACTTTGGTCGACCTCTTTCTGGGCCAAGCTGGCCTGTGTGTGAGCGCCACGGCCTGTGTCGTGAAAGAGCGCGCGTCGCTTAACAAAATCACGCTGCAATCCTTCCATGCCGACTGCCTCAGCCTCGCCGTCAACGCTTTTAACGTCGCCCCACAGGCTAAACTGCAACACACGCATATCGCGACAGGCTGCCGCTTTTTGCGTTCAGAAAACACCTACACGATCGCGAACGCTGCCAATGTCCAAGCCAACTTTCTCAACGTGCTCGGCGAGAATCAGTGCACCGACATTCGAACACTGCAATGCCACAAAGAACCGAAGGCTATATCTAACGTTCTCTGCAAGAACATCTTAAATGGAAACGCACACGGCATCTTCAACGGTTCCATCGACGTTCGCCCGGAAGCCGTCGGCACACAAGCGTATCAGAAAAATCAAAACTGGGCGCTCTCGTCGCAGGCAAAAGTCGACACCATGCCGAGCCTAGAAATCAAGACCAACGACGTCAGCTGTTCACACGGGGCGAGCGTCGGTAGTCTGGACTCGGAGACTCTCTTTTATCTACAGAGCCGGGGTATAGAGCCCGCCGTCGCCGCTCAAATGCTCGCCATGGGCTTTGCACAGGCCGTCCTCGAGCCCCTGCCAACCGAACTCAAAGAGTACGCCCGTAGCCTCATTGAAAAAAGTTTACTGCTAAAATGAACCCTATTGAGACAGAATGCTGGGAAGAGCTCAAATGCGTCTACGATCCAGAAATACCCGTTAACATCGTTGACCTGGGCCTCGTGTACGCCGTTGAGGCTGAAACGATCGAAAAAGGAGCCATCGACATCACCGTAACGATGACCCTCACGCACCCTGGATGCACTATGGGCCCGTACATCATGGCCCAAGCCAAGGACCGCCTGAGCGCCATTCCGGACGTTAAAAACGTCACCATGGAACTCGTCTGGGACCCGCCATGGACTCAGGAACGGCTATCAGAGGCTGGAAAGATGCAACTCGGCCTCCTCTAAAAAGACAGGGCTCAAAATAGCGCAAAAATGCGTTTCGCGCTCCGCCGCCTGCCTCACGTACCATCGTACGCTACGGCAGATCGTACTCGCGCAAAGCCACATTTTTGCATCTATTTTGAGCCCTGTCTTTCTCTAACTTCTTGAGTCAAGTGCTTGTTACATTACATCTCTGCTCACTTCCTCAACTGTAGGTCAAGACAATGCCTTCCAGGAGGCGGCTCCAGCCGTTGACGAGGACGAAGAGCATGAGCTTGAAGGGGAGGGAGATGGTCATGGGCGACACCATCATCATGCCCATAGCGAGGAGAATGTTAGAGACGATCAGGTCGACCGCCACAAAGGGCAGATAGAGCAGAAAACCGATTTCGAAGGCCGATGTCAGCTCGGAGACAGTGAATGCGGGAATCAGGACCATGAGATCCTTGGTCGTGAGGGCCTCTGCTTGCTCTTTGGGCCACAGGCGTTTGGCCGTCTTGACAAAAAACATTCGCTGGCGCTCGTTGGAATGCCGATAGAGAAAGGTCTGAATGGGCGCTTTAACACTGTCGATGGCCTGGACGAGCACCTTTGGGTCCATCGACTCCAGTTTAACCTTGGTCATCAAGTCAAACGTCTCTTGAGCTACCGGAGCCATAATGTAAATGGTGAGCATCAGCGCAATTCCGTTGAGGACGAGGTTTGGCGGTATCTGTTGCACGCCGAGCGCATTGCGAATCAGGTTGAGAATGATGACGATCTTGACGAACGACGACACCATCAAGACGATAAATGGCGCCAAGGAAAGTCCCACGAGGACTAACGTGATTGTAATTGGATCGAATTGAAACGCTTGCATTCTAGTTCCATTCCACCACGCGCACGCCCAATTTGCCGCCCACTTCGATCAGCTCACCTTTGCCGATGAGGGAATCGTTGGCCCGAATGTCGATAGGCTTGTCTAAAAGCGCGCCCACTTCAAACGTGAAACCGGGCTTTAGCGCCTGAAGTTCTGCGAGAGTCAGCTCTTTGCGGCCCACTTCAAATGAAAGGAGAACCCTGAGGGCCTCTGTCGTGAACTTTGCTGGCACGGACTCCTTGGATGGCGGTTGGCTTTCCATTTTCACCTCTGACGGCGTAGGTCCGAGAAAGTCTTCTTCCGAAAAACTGCTTAAATCGAGCTTTTTTTTGTCTGCCATGATCGATCCTACTTGAAACGATGTTCCCTTGAGTTGTCCTGTGATGACGGCCCCCGAGGAGGAAATGAGGCGCCACTGCTGTTGTCTATTATCTGGGAAAATGACGTCTTGTAAAGCAATATCCCGATATTCCGTAAAGGACAGATCTGTGCTTCCCCATTGAAAACGAAAGGCAAAGGGCAAGGTTGCAAACGCCGCATAGGGCGTCAGTGGGAGGTCGGTTATGCGCTGCAACAGCGGAATCAGGTGGGGTTCCAAAGAGAGGTAGCCGCTCAACACCTTTTTTTTGTCCCCGATCTCGAAACACAGGTATTCGTTGACTGCCGGTGGCTGCGTTGTGAGGGATTGGATTTCGAGGGTCGATTGAAAAGCCTCTTCGAAGAGACCCACCAAGGGCTCCACGGCAGCGTTCAACAACACCGGTAAAAAGTCTGCCGGATAATGGGCGGTCGACAAGGCTTTCAGCTTGGGATGGAGTGTTACAAGCGCGTCGAGGTCATCGATGCCGACCGTAAACGCGTGCCCCTTATGCTGCATTTTGAGAAAATAACGCACCTCAATTGGTCTCGTTGGGAGAGAAAACTCCAGCCACAGCGAACGTTCCCCCATCGACAACGGCAATCGCCGCCTTTGCCCTCCACATAAATTACCAATGGCTAGCGTTAGGGGCATACATTTTTTGTAGTACATTATTGCTCCTCCTGTGGGGCCTCATACTCTTGACGGTTGCGGGAACGGCCGTCGCCACCCGTGTCGCCTGCGCCACTGCCGCTCTGAACGGTGACGTGAATGGAATCATTGTCCAGTTTTAGACGCTGTGCGAGGTGGTTCTGCAGATTGTCTTGATTGGCTTTGAGAAATTGGTTGGAAGCGTCGACTGTTGTCGAAAATTGTATCTCGAGGGCGCCCGATTTGTTTTTCGAAATCAAGACCTCTGTGCCCGGCAAGATGTTGTCGTTCAACGTGATGTGTACGGCGTCCTTGGAGCTCAATTGGGCGTCGCTGATCAAAATGCGGTTGGCCACTTGTTGGAAGAGTTCGGTGGTGTTTCGAGGTGCTTCAACGGAGTTGGGAGCATTGACAGCCGCCTTTTCATGCACGGCCGTCAGGTTCGATAAAATCGCACTGCCGTCCGGGGTACCCTTTTCGTTGGCGCGTTCCTTCAGCCCATCAAGGCCATCCTTCAACGACTCCTTTTTGAGCGCGCCGTCGAGCGAGGCCAACAATTTCGAGGCCACGGTTTGCATCATTTTTGGGTCGAGGGCGCTGGTTACACCCAATTTGCTCAACTCCTCGAGGACTTTGGGCCCCAGTTGATCCAGCGAAAGGCCCGCCTGCTTCAACTGCGTCTGTAGGTCCTTGAGAGCATCGCCGCCTTGCCCACTGCCCAAACACTTGTTAAAAGCGTCGACAGTGTCCGTGGGCGCTTCCGCGGGCGCGCCTTCTGTTCCCCCTGCAGGTGTCGCAGACGGTGTTGATGGATTTGAAATGTTTTGTGTATTCATGATCTCTCCTTCGGGCGAAAGTCCTCCAACTCTTTTTCCAGAAGCGCGAGCTCCTCTTTAGAAGTCCCTGCGACCCAAGCGGTTTTATGTTCGTCGATCTTTTGCAACGATTGCATGGCTTTATGCAACGCCGCCCGCCGATCCTCTACCTCTTGACGCGCGACCTCGACTGCCTGTTTGGCCGCTTCAATCGCACGTTCGTATTCTATGACCTTGCCATCGAGTGTGGCAATATCAAAAGCGATTTCATCAACTTTTTCGCGCTTGATGTCCTTTTTCATGACAGAACTGTACAGGCGATCGATCTCTTTCAGGCGAAAAATCTTAAAGTCTTCGAGCTCTTTTTTGCACGTTTTGACCCACTGTTCGGCCTCAAGGAGCTTTTGTTTCGCGCGCTGCACATCCTCCTCGGCTCGATCCTTGCGGAGCTTCCGAACGCGTAACAAGTCAGCTAGCGGGTATCGCTTCATAATATTAGTATACACCAGAAAGGTCGTATTGGCTATTTTTTGCTCAATAAATCTAGAAAGGCACGCAAAGGCATGATGCGGAGGTTGTCTCGAATGAGAGCTTCCTTGCCTCTATAAATAAACGTGCAGTCCTGTATTCCAATGGTTGTAGCTAGTTTTTGCAGGCGGTCCACTTCCTGCGGTGAAATCGTTGTACTCGTCTTGATTTCGATAGCCATGGGGGCCTCGCCATTCAAAATAAGATCGATTTCGCTACCATCAGAGGTGCGAAAGAAATAAGGTTCGAGTGGCAGCTCTTTTTGACGACAATGAGAAAGCATTTGCTGGATGCAAAAATTTTCCCAGCTATTTCCTAACCACGGTTGATAAAGCAATTGTTCGTAGCTATAAGTCTCAAGTAAAACGTGCAGCAATCCTGTATCGTGGAAGAAAACTTTTGGCATTTTTACCAATCGCTTTGGAATATTTGCCGCGTACGGTTTTAGGAAAAACACTAAAAAAGCACCTTCCAAATACTCGCAATAATTCCGTACGGTTGTATGCGAAAGTCCCAAAGCATTGCCCAATTGAGAGTGATTGACGAGGTTGCCAGCTGACGCCGCCAGCATTTTGAGCAATCGCAAGGTTGTCTGCGGTTTTGCAGGAAGCCCCCACAAAGGAAGGTCTCTCTTGATAAGGAGATCTAGGTAACTCTTTTGCCAAGCAGGAAACGTTGCCTCCGTCAAAATGCCGCCATCCGGAAATCCTCCTTTGAGCCAAAGTGTATCCGCACTCACATCACCGATCTCGGCGAGGTTGAATGGGGAAAGTTCGACAATGTGAAGACGGCCTGCCAACGATTCCGATACGAGCTTCATGATCGAAGGCGAAACCGAGCCCAAAATCAGAAAACGACCATTGCGCTTACGGTCGCGATCGATGATGCCGCGCAATTGTTTAAAAAGGTCGGGCCATTCCTGCGCCTCATCAAAAATAACAAGCTCTTGAGTGCTTTCCAGCGTATCGATTTCGAAGAGCAACTTATTTTGATCTTCAGGCCTCTCCAAATCATAATAGCGGTTAGAAAAGGTTTTTGCGAGCGTTGTTTTACCGCATTGCCGCGGTCCGATCAGGCATACAGCCGGGAAAAGTTGAAGTGCTTTTTCGACACTTGCTTTCACTGTTCGCTCGAGCATCATGTTTACAATTTGAAACAAAAACTTTCAATTTGCAAGAAAAAAATAAACAAAGGTATACATCTTGATTGTCGCGAGACGTCCGTTGGCGCGAAACGAGCATGTCGCACAGGTCTTTTTTTCTCAAGAAAACCATTGTATTCCCGATGTATAACTGTATTAGAGTAAAGAATTCTGCAAACACTCAATAATTTATTTTACAAGAAAGGAAAGACCGTTGAAAAATGCGCCTATAGCCAGGCCCGAGGAGCGAGGGCGACGGGAGCGTACGTTGGTACGTGACCTAGCCAGAACGACGAGAACGCCGCTAGAGGGCATTTTGCAATGGTCTTAAAATGGGCCTATTAAATCTGTTAATTAACATCGTCATTCCTTCAGTTTTATTGATGAAGGGACACGCCTGGTTTGACCTATCGCCGAACGCTTTATTGGGGCTGGCGCTGGCCTTTCCCATTGCCTATGGCCTTTGGCAGTTTTCGCGTGAACGCAAGTGGAACCTGTTTTCTATCATCGGGCTGGTCAGCGTTTTGTTGACGGGCGGTATAGGTGTCCTGGCGCTGCCTAAAGAGTGGGTGGCGTTTAAGGAGGCCCTCGTTCCGCTGGTGATAGGCACGGTTGTAGTGGTTTCACTGAAAACACCTTATCCTCTCATCCGGACCCTATTGTTCAATGAACAACTTTTGCAGGTGTCGAAGATCGAGCGGCGCCTACAGGAAAATCAACAACAGGGACACTTTGAAAAACTTTTGAAGGAGTGCACGTGGTGGCTGGCTGCGTCCTTTCTCTTGAGCAGCGGCCTGAACTACGGCCTGGCCAAATACCTCATTCGCAGCGATACCGGGACGGCCCAATTCGCCGAAGAGCTCGGACGCATGACCGCCATGAGCTACCCTGTCATCGTTGTGCCCTGTTCGATTGTCATGATCTTTGCCCTATGGAAGTTGATTGCAGGTGTCCGCAAACTCACTGGCTTGCAGCTGGCAGAAGTCCTTCTCGACGAAAAGTCCAAATAAAGACCGGTGCAAAAGAGTCCGCTGCTCCCCCGCGCGAAACGCATTTTGGCACCATTCATTATTTGTTTTTACCAGAAATGCAAAGACCGGTGTAAAAGAGTCCGCTGCCAACCAGCAACGCGCATTATTTGTTTTTACCAGAAATGCAAAGACCGGTGTAAAATGGATGCCACTGGCTTTGCGCGAGCACGATCTGGCGTAGCGTACATAGAGGTACGTGAGCCAGTCGGCGGAGCGCGAAACGCATTTTGACACCACTCATTATTTGTTTTTACTAAAAATGCAAAGACCGGTGTAAAATGGATGCAAAAATGTGGCTTTGCGCGAGCACGATCTGGCGTAGCGTACATAGAGGTACGTGAGCCAGTCGGCGGAGCGCGAAACGCATTTTGGCGCCATTTTACACCGGTCTTTTGTTAAAGTAGAAGATGTGAGACAGAACAAAGGTATGATAGGCGGCCCAGAAGATGTTGACGCCGATGGCGTATGGGTTTTCGCGGTAATAGATACGGACAACGCCAATGAAGATTGCGGTGACGTTGGCGAGGATCATGGTCCACTGCGGCCAGAGGGTGATGAGCGGGAGTGCGTTGGTTTTGCCTTTATCGGTGATAGCAAAGGGGATTTTTTTACCGATGAGGCCCAAAAACGATGCTCGCATGTAGATTGGAAAGGAGTTGAAGCCGAGAAAGACGGCTCGGTAGATGTCGGTGAAGGAATAGCGGCGATCCATCATGGTGGAGAGAAAGAGGATGAGACTGAGGGTGATATAGGGCATGAAGGTGAGGAAGTAGACATTGGGATAGGCGAAGAAGCGTGGAATGCCAAAGAAGAGGTAGAGGACGGGCGACAACATGAGAATAAAGAAGGTCCAGCCGATGAAGTAATAGGAGCCGGACAAAAAGTACTCCATCCATTGTCTTGGAGTGAGGCCACGTGGGTTCATGAGGAACTTTTTGGCGATGCGGCGGCAGACGTCGACGCAGCCAGTCGCCCAACGTGTCTGTTGCTTGAAGTAGGCCAGTAGGCTCTCTGGCGCCATACCGAAGGCGGCCGCGTGATTGTAATAAAGAGACTTGTAGCCCTTGAGGTGTATCAATATGGATGTGGCAAAGTCCTCGGTGACAGAGCTTTCATCGAACCCCCCGACGCTCTTGAGCGCACTGGAACGAAAGACAACGTTTGTCCCGCAGCAGAACATGGCATTGCTTGCGCTCTTTCCTTCGCAGATGTACTCGTAAAAGATCGATTGCTGGACACAGGCGCAGCGGGCGATGCGGTTATTGAGATTGGCGTAGAATTGTGGTGTTTGGACAAAGGCCAATTGCGTGTCGTGTTCGAGAATGGGGACCACTTTCTCCAAAAAGTCTGGCATGGGTGTTTGGTCGGCATCAAAGACAGCCACATATTTTGCGTCGGAATGCTGCAAAAAGTCGTTGACGATGCCTGCCTTGGCTCCATGTCGCGGCTCTCTTCGAAACAACTGGGCACCAAAGCGTTGTGCGACCTCTTCGGCCTCGCGCTGGTAGACGGGATCAGAGGAGTCGTCGAGCAAAAAAATTTCCTTGTTGGCGTAGCGCAGGAGAGCAAGCATTTGAAAGGTCTTTTCGAGGACGGCCTTGGGCTCGTGTCTGGCTGGAACGATCACGTGAACGAGAGGGCTGCCCTTGAGAGTATAATTGGGTTCTCTGCGGCGATCGGGGTCAAAGACGTAAAAGATGTTGAACGCAAACCCGAGCGTATGGAGAATCATGTGGCCCTCGGCGATCATCAAGAAAAAGGCGAAAATGCTATCGACAAAAGAGTATTCTGATGAAACAAAGACCACCACGCGTGTCGCAAAATAAAAAAACATGCACGCCATGCCGACCACGGAAAAGATCCGCGCGAACCGAATCAGGACGGCTATGAGCTTATATCTCTTCAAAAACTATGTATCCCGGATTTGTTGTTGGGCCAGGCGGTAATCTTCAATCGTATCAATAGAGAGTGTTGGCCGGTCGGTTTCGACGGTCTGTATGGTGACGCCGTTCTGTAGGAAACGGAGCTGTTCCAGCGACTCAATGGCGTCGAGGCCGCGTGGGAAAGCCTTAAAGGACTCCAGCAGCATCCGCGTGTAGCCGTACAAGCCGATATGACCCCAATACGTGTGTTTCTGCAGCCAATCTGGCTGAGGGACGTCGCGATTTACCGGAATAGCGGCCCTCGAGAAGTACAGGGCGCTGCCGTCGTTTCTGCGGACAACTTTAACGGTGTTGGGCGAAAACAACATTTCTGAGTCTTTTATGGGAAACACGACGGTGAGCATCTCAACCCGCGTGTCAAAATGACGTTCCGCAAGGGCATCAACAAGCTCTGGACGCATAAATGGCTCATCGCCCTGGATGTTGACCACAAACTCGTTTTTAAAGGCTGATAGGGCCTCAATGATGCGTTCTGTTCCGCTTTGGCAATTTGGGTTCGTCAGGACGCAACGCGCGCCCCATGACCTGACAACGGCCTGCAGTTCTTCGGAGTCGACCAACACAATGACCTCATCTGCGTGTCGACAACGTTGGGCGCGTTCCCAGATGTGCTGCAGGACGGGCTTGCCGTTGAGCGGCATCAGAACCTTTCTCGGCAGGCGTTTTGAGGTCAGACGCGCGGGAATGGCAATCGAAACTTTCATACTTTACCGATAGCAAAGCTGTGGAACCCAAGCTCTTGCATTGCGCGAAGAGGCAGTACATTGCGGCCATCAAAGCAAAAGGCCGGCTTGGCCATCGACGCGTATATTTTTTCGTAATCGAGCGTTTTAAAGCAGTCCCATTCGGTCAAAATCACGATGGCGTGCGCGCCCTGAGCCGCCTTGTAGGGGTCGTCAACAACCGCAACAGCCGCGTCGTTTGGAGAGAGATTGAGATCCGCAAATACTTGCGATGCAGGCACCTTTGGATCGTAGATAGCGAGATTCGCCCGTTCCGTCAACAGACCATTGCAGACGTCGATGGCGGGTGTCTCGCGAGTGTCGTTGGTGTCTTTTTTGAACGCAAACCCGAAAATCGCAATCTTCTTGTTGGCGATCGTGTTGAACATGTTTTTGACGATGCGCTGAACAAAACGGTTTTTTTGAAAGTTGTTCATGTCAACCACCTGCATCCAATAATGAGCGACCTCGGGAAGCCCAAAGTATTCGCACAGGTAGACGAGGTTGAGAATGTCTTTTTGGAAACAGGAACCGCCAAAGCCAACCGAGCTCTTCAGGAATTTTGGCCCGATGCGGCTGTCCTTGCCAATCGCATACGCCACCTCGTCGACGTCCGCCCCCGTGGCCTCACAGAGGGCAGATAGGGCGTTGATCGATGATATGCGCTGCGCCAAAAACGCATTGGCCGTCAATTTGGAGAGCTCGGATGACCACACACGCGTCGTCAAAATGAGTTCACGTGGCACCCAGTGCGCGTAGAGCTCGACCAACTTGGCAGCCGCCTTTTGGCCTTCAGGGCCGTCTTCGTAGCCGATCAAGACGCGGTCTGGCTTTTCCAAATCCTGCACGGCAGTCCCTTCAGCCATGAATTCGGGGTTCGACAATACCTGAAAATGAATACCGCGGTCGTTTTTGGCATTCAAAATATGCCGTATACTCTCGGCTGTGCGCACGGGCACCGTCGACTTTTCAACGATAATTTTGTCGCTCGTCGACAATTCCGCGATGCGCCGCGCACAATTTTCCACAAAGCTCAAATCGGCCGCCCGACCCGCCCCAACGCCATAAGTCTTCGTCGGCGTGTTGACAGACAGAAAAATCATGTCGCTCTCAGCAATGGCCTTGTCAACCTCGGTGGAAAAAAACAAGTTCCTGCCGCGCACAGACTTAACGACGTCATCCAAACCCGGCTCAAAAACAGGCAGAACGTCCGACCCCCACTGCTCAATGCGCTGCCGATTCATGTCGACAACCGTAATCGCCACCTCGGGGCAATACTTCGCCATAACCGCCATCGTGGGTCCCCCCACGTAGCCCGCACCTATGCAACATATCTTCATCGACAATTACTATAGGCAACCCTCGTCGCTCGTCAAGGCCACAGTTGCGAAGAGGCGTGGCTATTTCCAGGCATCTTCGTGTTTGATTGTGTGAATGTTGTCGCGCTCGTCTGCTAACCTCGAAAGCCATTGGTCTTCGCGCTGATCCAAGCCATTTGCAATCAAGTCTCGAATGATTTTCAAAATCGATGTATACGCTTTCTGCGCCACAACGCTCAAGGCCTCTTTAATGTTCATATCGAACGTTACATTTCAAAAATCAAATCGTCAGCGGTTGACGTGGAGGAGGAACTCGACGTTGTTGCGGGTTTTTTTGATGCGTGTGATGAGCATTTCCATAGCGTCGATGGATGGGGCTCCTTTCATGGCGCGGCGGAGGGCGTAAATTTTCTCGATTTCCTCTGGGTGGTAGAGCAATTCTTCTTTGCGCGTGCCGCTCTTATCGAAGCTGATGGCGGGGAAAATACGCTTATCGACGAGGCCGCGGTCGAGGTGAAGCTCCATGTTGCCCGTTCCCTTAAACTCCTCAAAGATGACATCGTCCATCTTGCTGCCGGTCTCAATGAGAGCCGTAGCGAGAATGGTGAGGCTACCTGCTCCTTCGATGTTGCGTGCGGATCCGAAAAAGCGTTTTGGCAGCTGGAGGGCATTGGATTCAACACCGCCAGAGAGGATTTTTCCGGAATTGGGCATGAGTGTGTTGTAGGCGCGTGCGAGGCGGGTAATAGAGTCGAGGAGAATGACGACGTGTTTGCCGCATTCAACCATGCGTCGGGCCTTTTCGATGACAGCTTCAGCGGCCTGGACGTGTTTGTCGGCGGTTTCATCAAAAGTCGAGCTGATGACTTCCGCGTTCGTTATGCGGCGTTCAAAGTCGGTGACTTCTTCCGGCCTTTCGTCGACGAGGAGAATGATGAGGTGGACGTGGGGGTGATTGGTGCTGATGGCGTGGGCGATGTTCTGCAGCAGAATTGTCTTGCCTGTACGCGGCGGGGCGACAATCAAGCCACGTTGACCGAGGCCAATGGGCGTCAGAATGTCGATGACGCGCATGGAGTGGTTATCCCAGCCCTCTTCATTTTCAGGCAACTCGAGCAAAATGCGCTGCGTTGGGTAATAGGGCGTCAAATCCTTAAAGTGCGGCAACTCTTTAATCTTTTCTGGCTCGAGATCGTTGACAGACAAAATCCGAATAGCCGCCGGACAACTCTCACGCATGTGGGGCGGGCAGAGCTGCGCCTTGACCACGTGCCCGCGCTTCAAATGGTACTTATTGACCAGCATTGTTGGAACAAACGTGCTCTGTTCGCGAATGCGGTAATTGTCGCTCGCGTAGACGAGGACAAACAAGCCCTGATCCGTCATAGAGAGGACGCCCTCAACGTGAATCGGCCGCCTCGTCTCAAAGAGGACCGTCAAGAGGTCCTTGAATACCTGACGTCGGGAAACGTTGCGGGACACCTCCACCGCCACACCGAGTGCCTGCGCGGCCTCAACGAGCTCTTGCGTTGACAATTGATACACTGACTTCAAGTCAAACGGTGTTTGCGTCGAATCCGTAAACTCCTGGACAAAGGCCTCTAGCGCGTCTTCCTGGGCAAAGATCTCGCTGTTTTGGTAATCTCCAAAATAGATCTCCGGACGTTGTTGTCTGGAAACAGGTGCTTCTGGTATTTCTGGACGCTGACGTTCACGACGTATCGGGCCATTATTTTGAACCGATGAACGCCTTTCTGGGCGATTATTTTGACGACCTTCAGACGGCTCGCGACGACGCCTTATGGGCCGTTCACGTTCGTCTGTGTTGCGCTCGCGACTGTAACGTCGACGCTGCCTGGGCTCTTGGTCTATGGGCCTTTCCTCGACAGCACGTGCCTCCACAAACGTTTCCGTAACAACCCGTTCCTCCACAACGCGTTCCGCAACTGGCGTCTCGGGTACGGATTCGACGCGCGCAACGGACGTCTCAAAAGCCAGCTCTTCTTGGCGTTCAGGCAAAGCATCCTCTACCCTCTTCCGCGGCCGCCCCCGACGTACTTTTTGAGGGACAAGGCCACCACGCGTTGACGTGGGTAACATGTCGGGTTTTTCTAGTGGAATAGAGATTTCTTCAAATTCTGGCATAAAAAATAACCTTTTCGAAAACAGTACGCCTTCAAATGAGCGAGGGGATTAATTTAGCAATTTGGTCTTTTAGGTCTTGAAATGAACCGTTGTTGAGCAGGTGAAAGTCAGAGAGTTCCATTTTTTTGCTCAAACTGAATTGTCGCTCGATGCGAAATTGCTTCTCTGTCTCCGTCCATTGACGTGGAGTGAGACGCAGTTCCTGAACTTCCTTAGAGGCAATCACACAGATAGTGAAGTCAAATTTATCTTGCAAGTTTTTTTCGAATAAAAGCGGTATTTCGATCACCCAATGGGCCGATGGCTTTTGATTCACTTCACTTTCCCAAAAACGACGCACGCGCGGGTGCAGCTGACTTTCGAGCCAATCCAGTTCTTCTTCTTTGGAAAAAACACGCTGAGCAATTTTGCGGCGATCGATCTTCCCATCGGTCGTAATGGACGCCCCCCAACGCTTTAAGAGCGCGTCAATGAGCTCGGTATCGCTTTCCAGGAGCGTCCGCACAACGCCGTCGGTGTTGATGGTCTCAAAACCAGCCTCTCGGAAAAATCCTAGCGCCGTTGTCTTTCCACAACCTACGCCTCCTGTAAGCCCAATAAGCATTCCTATCGAAGACCGTTTTAAAATGTCCGCGGCGTTTTCGTCGTTCGGGCTAAGTCACCTACGTTCGTAGGCTCCTGTCGCCCTTGCTCCTCGGGCCTTGCTATAGAGCCATTTTTCAACGGTCTTACCTTTCGTAAGTTGTTCTTTTACATCGGTCTTATTGTGCAATTACTATCGTTTAATACAGTCTACCGCATCTTCAGCCGTGTCGAAAATGGAAAAAATGCTATCAAAGCCTGATATTTCAAAGATTTGATGCACGTTTTCGTTCAAATCGGCCAGCGCAATCCTTCCAGACAACTTTTTTAACTGCTTCGCCGTCGACAAAAACACGCGCAGACCCGCACTGCTGAGATAATCCAAAGCCTTGCAATTGACGACAATATAAACTTTGCTGCGTGAAATTAATTCATTAAAACTTTCTTCGAGTTCTTCAGCAGTGTTTGCGTCCAAACGACCTTCCGGCGATACGATAGCTATACCTTTTTGTTCCTCTACTTTTATGTTCATAATGAAAATGTTAGACAAACGTCACTCGACGTCAATCCTTCTCCTTCGAAGCTGCCAAAATAGGCACTTTATTTGACGTACGCAAGAGTAAAACAGGCTCTTTTGTCTTGATCCAAACCTTCTGCTCCTTCGAAATTTTCTGGGAAACGTTCTCGCAGACCTCAGCAATCGTCCGAACAGGCAACTTGCGCCCTTTCTTCGTCATGTTGAACTCGTACGCCGACCGAAATAAGCGCTCTTCTGTCAATCCAGGACTGTCCTCTTCCGGTATCTGCAAAACCCAGCCAATGAGATCCTTGCCCTCTAACTCCCCATGAGGATCCGAGGCCAAAAACACAAATTGCTTCTTCACCGGCTTTTCACCCTCTTCATCAGGCTGATTGTCCATCTCCATGTGGATGTCTTCAATGACTTGCAACATCACTTTCGTATCCACCTGATTGCGCTCCATGACGCGCTTAACTAATTCTATATCTACTTTTGCCATAATAAAGACCATTGCAAAATGTCCGCGGCGTTCTCGTCGTTCGGGCTAGGTCACGTACCAACGTACGCAGCGGCCCTCGCTCCTCGGGCCTTGCTATAGAGCCATTTTCAACGGTCTTTCCTTTCGTAAGTTGTTAATTCGTAAAGATTTATTATAAATCCGCACTTAGCTTTTTTAATTTCTTTGCGAAATATAAAAATGCATTCATTTTTGTGTTTCGCTTTAAAGTTTTTTGGAGAGGGCCTGAGACTTTTTTTCAAAAAAGCCTTTCCCGTGGCCAGTCGGCGGAGCGCGAAACGAGCTTTCGCGGCATTTTGCATAGGTCTTTTACAGCTTCATGAGTTCTTGTTCTTTATGTTTAATATGTGTAGCGATTTGTTCAATGACCTTATCGGTTTTATTTTGGATATCTTTTTCGATACGTTTAAAGTCATCTTCTGACAAGAGGCCATCTTTTTGAGACTTTTTGGCGACATCCATTGCATCGCGACGGACACCTCTAATGGCGACACGGCCGTTTTCAGCCATATTGTGGATCGTTTTGACGAGCTCTTGGCGGCGTTCACGGCTGAGTTCTGGAACGAAGCAGCGGATGACACAACCATCGACGGCTGGGTTGAGGCCGATATTGGCGACTTGAATGCCCTTTTCGATAGCCTTAGCTGTCCCTTTATCCCAAGGTTCTATGCGGATCGTTTTGGCATCAGGGGTCGTCACCGCGGCGATATCCTTAATGAGCATATTGGTTCCGTACGACTCGATAAAAACAGAGACATTTTCCACCATGCTCGGCGAAGCCTTGCCGGTATGAATCGTGCTGAACTCGTGGAGCGTGTGGTCGAGAGCCTTTGCCATTTTAGCATCAGTGTCTTTCAAAATTTTCTGTGTGTCCATAGGCTTTTATCTATAACACACTTTCAACGAGAGCGTAAAGATTTTTATTTCAAGACCGTTGAAAAAACGTCAATCATTAGCGAAATTTTATTACCGCGCATCGGTTTTCCGATGCGCCCTGGATGCGCCGTTAGAGAGCGTCTTGCAGACGCGGATCGGTTAAAAATTCAGGAAGTCGATTTCACCATTTGGTGAAATTTAAATTAGAACACTCATGACCATGCAGGCCTCAATTAGAAAGGCAACGCGACCAATATGACTTGTTTTTCGCTAATTATTGAGGCTCACTTGCCTCCCTTATGTTCATGCCAAGTGTTGCATTTCGACGTTGAATGGACCTATCAATTAAAATGTTGCACTTCATTGTTTAATAAACGAGGTTTGTTTTTAATGTGCTTTGATCTCCAATATGTCTCCTATGCCATTGGGCAACATGTTGTGTTGCGCAACCTGAATGCAATCTTTGCCGAAAAGAGCATTCATGTCATTCGAGGCCCCAATGGTTCTGGAAAGACCACCCTTCTCCGTCTTCTCTTGGGCGAACTCATGCCCACTCAGGGGTCTATTTTTTTAAAAAAGACGCCTCTCCATCAACTCGGGTGGCAAGCATTGGCAATCGAAAGAGCCTTCCTTCCGCAACACCACACGCTCTGCTTCAATCTCAAAGTGCATGAAGTGATCGCTCTCGGCTTTGCCCCTTTTGCGCTCCTGCCTCATGAAAAACAAGCCATCACAGAGACTTTGTTGGACCTCTTTCAAGTCGCGCCACTCGCACACAAAAATTACCTCCATCTCTCTGGAGGAGAAAAACAACTCGTTCAACTCTCACGTATCTTTGGTCAGGCCCGAGCCGCACTCTCACTTGGTCACACGCCAACGCTGCTACTCGACGAACCCTTCAATACCCTCGATAACGCACGCAAAAAGACACTCGTACAGGCCATCGAATCCTTGCCTGCAACGGTTATTCTCACACTCCACGGGCATAACCCCTTTAAGACAGCTGCAAAATGGTCAATAGCGGCCTCATCTTTATTGCTAGAACAATAGAGAGGCCATCTAGAAAAGTGCAAATGGCGCTATTTTGCAGCGGTCTTTTTTGGGCTACATTTTTTCGTAGCGGACACGCAGCATATTGCTGAATGCAGAGACTTTTTCTTTGCGGCGGCGGCGCTCGCATGGCTTTTCGAAATAGCGCTTAGCACGGACATCGCGGATGACGCCTTCGCGGTCCAATTTTTTCTTCAAGCGACGCAGGGCCTTTTCCAAAGCCTCGCCTTTACGCATTTTGACTTCAACTGACATGTTTGTGTTTCTTTTTTTGAATTAAAGTTTTACCATAAGGATACATTATAGGGCCTAGGTCAATCCTATATCTAATAAAATTTTTTGAGCGCGGGCGTCGTCGTTGTGGAGATCGGGGTATACAGCCTTTAACGCTTCCAAATTTTTATAACGGCGGCAGACGAGGCGAACTTTAGAAAAAGGTTTGGGTATGCGAAAACCGTCCCAGGACTTGAGCTGCCAATAGGCGCTGTAATTTGGGGACACAAAGCAGAGGTCGACGGTTGATTTTTCTGCGATAAAGAGAGCACCACGGTTGAAAGCGTAACGGGGGCCGCGCGGGCCATCGGGTGTTATGGCGATGTCGTGGCCGCTGTCGGTCTTTTTGAGCAGTTCACGAAGGGCGGTAGAACCACGGTGATTGTTGGATCCGCGGACGACACCAATGCCGAAAACGCGGAAGATGGCAGCCAACCAAGCGCCATCCTTGCTTGAACTGATGAGACCGTACAGCGAACGTCCTTTTCGATAACGTCGATAGAGCTCGCTCGCGCAAAAGAGCCGATTGTGCCAAAACAGGCCGATGACCGGCCGGCTAGTATCTTGCAGGTAGGCTATGCTATGCGCGTCTACCTCAAAACGCAAGCTGCGATTCCACAAGTAAAACAACCACGCCAACGGGTATAATAGCCAGTAGCGCCAGGCTCGAATGTGTTCTATCTGACGCATAAAGACCTCGTGAAAATGCCCTGTAGCTCCTCTGGCCTGACTGACACATTTTGCCAAAGTCTTGGTTCATAGTAATCAACAGGCTGTAAAAGTCTAGGCATATTAAAGATATCAATCTTTATACAAATACTAAACTTTCGCCGCGTCAATCCGATTTACGAACGTGGTATGAAAGTCATCAAACATAGAAAAGGCTGGGACCGCAAAGAGTTTCTTTTTCTATTGGCAGTGGCGCTATTAGCCGTCATTTCACCTTTCTTTTTGCCAGAGATTAAGGACATTCCAACGTATCCCGCCTATTTTGACCTCGATTAACAACGGGGCCGCGGCGGCGACTGTTGCCACACAGCGGCCTCATTTTTTCAACGGTCTTTTATTGACTTCGTGGCTCACCTCGACCAATATAAAGTCTAACTTTATATTTGCCGTGTATATCCATCGCACTCTTTCAGCACACATTTTGGAAGCCAACGCCTATTTTCAGGTGTTGTTTTTAACGGGTCCCCGTCAAGTCGGGAAAACCACCTTATTGCAAAACCTGCAGCAAGATAAACGAACCTACATTTCATTGGACGACTTGGCCACGCGCATGGCCGCCATAGAGGATCCTGCTGGCTTTTTAGATCGATTGCAATTACCCGTTTTGATTGACGAAGTTCAATACGCGCCGAACCTGTTCCCGTACATCAAGATGATTGTCGATCGCGAAAAAAAACCGGGGCTGTTTTGGTTGACGGGATCGCAACAGTTTTCCTTGATGAAAAACGTTTCCGAGTCGCTCGCGGGCAGGGTCGCCATTTTTGATCTGAAGGGGTTGTCTTTGTCTGAGGAATTGGGCTTATATGAAACGAAGCCATTTTTGCCGACACCTGCCGTTATAAAAGAACGCCAACAACGTACGCCATTGAGTGCGCAGGATGTGTTTTTCCGCATGTGGCGGGGCAGCTTTCCCAGCGTTGTTTTAAGCGAAGGGAAGACATGGCAGCGGTTCTACGAGTCCTACGTGACAACTTACATTGAGCGGGATATTCGTGACTATCTGAATGTGGGTAACATTCTCGCTTTTCGAAAATTCATGCAAGTGGCGGCCGCTCGCACCGGTCAAATGCTCAATTACAGAGAGATTTCAAAAGAAATGGGGGTCAGCGAGCCAACGATCAAATCTTGGTTCGGCTTGCTGGAGTTAACGGGGCTCGTCTTCTTACTGCAGCCATATTTCCCAAATCTCAACAAGCGATTGATTAAAACACCCAAGTTTTACTTCATGGATACGGGACTCTGCTGCTTTTTAACAAAATGGCTCAATCCAGATGTTTTAGAAAATGGCGGTATGGCCGGTCCGATGCTCGAGACTTATGTTGTTTCGGAAATATTAAAATCATACATTCACAACGGACGTTCTCCGCAAATTTACTATTACACCGATAGAGAAAAGCATGAAGTGGATGTCTTGCTCGAGGAAAATGGCCAGATTCACCCTATAGAAATCAAAAAATCGGCATCGATTCGGTATTCTAATTTTAAAGGTTTTGACTTCCTTCAAAATTTGAAGCGCCCCATTGGAGCTGGCTGTGTTTTATCGTTCAATAATACAGTCCTCCCTATTGGAACTGGTGTGGATGTTGTTCCAATCGGTCTGATCTAAGATGGATGGTTATATTCACAGCGACAACGTGCCCATGTGGTCCGCGTAGAACTTGCGGAAGAGCTGCAAAATTTCGTTGGGGTCGACCATTTTATTGGCTTGTTTGGCCAGTTTTTTGAGTTGGGCGAGGTCGGCGGAGGCGAGTAGGTATTTAATTTCTGGTAAGAGGACGGGGTTTATGCTGAGCTCTTGGATGCCCAATCCGACTAAAAATGGCGCGTAGAGCGGGTCACCGGCCATTTCGCCGCAGACGCTGACGGGTGTTTTGCTCTTTTTAGCGGACTCTACAATTTGAACCAGTGCGCGGAGGACAGCCGGATGATTGGGCTGGTATAAGTGGGCGATGCGGTCGTTGATGCGGTCGACGGCGAGGAGGTATTGGATGAGGTCGTTGGTTCCGACGCTGAAAAACTGTGCGTGTTTGGCGAGTCGATCGGCGATGTAGACGGCACCTGGGATTTCTATCATGCAGCCGATGGGAATATTTTCGTCAAAACGGATGCCCTGTAACCTCAACTCGGCCCGTGCTTCTTCTAGGACTTGGTTGGCCTGGATCATCTCCATTTCGCTGCTGATCATCGGGTAGAGGATCTTGACGACGCCGTACGCGCTCGACCGCAGAATGGCGCGCAACTGTTCTTTAAAGAGCTCTTTGTGTTCGAGGCAAAAACGGATGGCGCGAAAGCCCATAAAGGGATTTTCTTCCTCGGCGACGAAGGCGTAATTTTTCAAACGTTTATCGCCACCCAAGTCGAGCGTGCGGATGGTGACCGGTCTTGGCGTCAATTTTGAGACGATGGTGCGGTAGATCTCGAATTGCTGCTCTTCTGAAGGGAAACCCTCGCCGCGTAGGTAGAGAGATTCGGTTCGCAGCAGACCGACGCCGCCAGCTTGACATTCCAGGACGTTGTCGACGTCGTCGAGGCCCTCGATGTTGGCCAACAAGCGTATGGGCTTTTTATCCTTTGTTTGTGTCGGCACATCGCAGGCCTTCAAAAAGACTTTTTTGCGGTGCTCGTGCTTGTCTTCGAGTTTGCCGTACTGCTGGAGGGTCTTTTGCGACGGGTTTAAAAAGACCAGACCCTCGTAGCCGTCGATGAGAAGCTGATCGCCGTCTTCGACTTTCCAACTGATGTCGTGTAACCCCACGACGGCCGGGACGCGCAATGATCGCGCCATAATGACGGAATGGCTCGTTCGACTACCGCTGTCTGTGACGATGCCGAGGACGCGATCCTTTGAAAACGACGCGGCATCAGAAGGTGTCAGGTCTTCGGATAAAATAATGCTAGGGGTCGTCAGGCGATAACCGATGGCGATCTTGTCCTGGCCAAGAAGGTTGTGAAGGAGGCGCCTGGAGACGTCGCGGATGTCGGTGACGCGTTCTCTAATATACTCATCGTTGATGTGTGAAAACTCGCTGATGTAGCGCTTGGCAACGATGTGAAAACAGTAATCGATGTTGCAGGAGTGCTCGTTGTGGTAGTCGATCGTCTCCTGAATCAGTGCCTGGTCTTCCAAGACGAGCAGGTGGGAGTCGAAGATCTTGGCCTCGTTTTCCCCCAGCTTGTTGGCGACCTTTGCCCTTACTTGAGCAATCTGTTCGCGTGTCTTGATGAGAGCGCTCTGGAAACGTTGTATTTCCTCGTCGTGGCGGGTCTTGTCGATTTGGTAGATGGGGACTTCCAGCTCCTTTTGCAAAAAAATAAAGACCGGCCCAAAGGAGACGCCCGGCGATGCGGCGATGCCCCGAAAGCAAGCTTCCTTTTTCTGTCTATGGAATCGAACCGGCATGACGGCCTACCAATAAATCGTTATTTTCGAAAAGTTGCAACTGAAAAAAACTCTCTAAATAACTGTTGTCTTTGTTAAAAAAACCTTTTATTCAATTCATAGCCTGCGTTTACGTTGGCGTAAATCTATTAACTGTATGATATCTCCATATCCACCGCTTCTCGATAGTATTGTTTTTTTGAGCACAGGACTGGTCTTGGTCCTCTTTGTCTTGTCCATGTTGACCGCGCTGACGTGGTTTATGGGCTTTTGCGTGCGACTGTCGCAAAAAACACCTTGTACGGAATCATGCGTGGCCATGGATCCGAAAAAAGTGGTCGCCATTACGGCTGCCGTGCATTCCTTTTTGGGAGATTCGGTCAAGGTCGTCTCTGTTCAACCCTCGTGTAACCAAAAAACCAACTAACTTTTTTATGCAAAAACACCTGAAAGTTTCCGTCGACGGTCAAACCTTCGATGTCGTCGTTGAATGTTCCGAGACAACTCACGTTGCCTCCTCACCCTCTCCTGTAGCGCCGTCAGCTCCTGTTGTGGTTGCCTCGACACCAGCATACACGCTGAAGAGCCCCCTTGCCGGCAAAGTCGTCTCTATCGACGTCGCCATTGGTCAAAGCATTGCAAAGGGCCAAAAAGTCCTCACACTCGAGGCGATGAAGATGAACACCGTGATCTCGGCAACCGAAAATGGCACAGTTCGCTCCATCCTCGTTATCGCAGGTCAGGCGATTGAAGAAGGTCAACCCCTAATGGCGCTCTAATTATGTGGGAAACATGCTCAACGCTCTTTCAAAATATGGGGTTTTGCGACCTCACCGGAGGCATGCTCATTATGTGGGCTGTCTCCTTTACGCTCTTTTACCTCGCTATCTCCAAAGGGTTTGAGCCCCTCCTGCTCATCCCTATCGGATTTGGCGCGCTTTTGGCGAACTTGCCGACTGAGGGAATGACCAACAAGCCATCGGGCTGGTTGAGGAGCCCAAAGGATGGCATCATTGAAAAGGTTGCTGTCCAGCAGGGCGATACGATTACGTTACCGCGTGTCGAAAAAGAGGGCGAACTGCCCGTTGCCTTTTACCTGAAAGTGATAAACCAAAAGACGCAGGCCGAAGAGCTGCTGTCGATCTCGTTTGAGTCGAGCGGCCGCATCACGCGCGTCCTGGCGGAAGCTGGACAAAAGGTGGTCGCCGGTCAGCCCATTGTCGAGACGCATTCAACGAAAACTGGTGGCTTTTACCACTACATCTCTCTCGGAATTATTTTGGAAATTTTTCCGCCAGTCATCTTTTTGGGCGTCGGTGCCCTGACCGACTTTGGCCCGCTCATCGCCAACCCCGTTACCCTGATTTTGGGCGCGGCGGCGCAATTGGGCATCTTTTTCACCGTTGTGGGAGCTAGCTTGCTCGGCTTCAGCATGCAACAGGCTGCCTCGATTGGCATTATCGGCGGAGCAGATGGACCGACGTCGATCTTTTTAGCTAACAAACTCGCGCCCGAGCTCCTCGCCCCGATCGCCGTTGCAGCCTACAGCTACATGTCGCTCGTGCCGCTCATTCAACCCCCCATTATGCGACTTTTGACAACCAAAAAGGAACGCCTAATACGCATGAAGTCCTTGCGGCATGTGTCTCGCATGGAAAAGATAATTTTTGCAACCGTCGTAGCAATCGCCTGTATATTGATAGTTCCCGACGCCTCGGCCTTGATTGCCATGCTCATGCTCGGTAACTTCTTGCGCGAATCCGGTGTAACCGAACGCCTCACCAAGTCCGCTCAAAACGAAATCATCAACATTGTGACAATCTTTTTGGGCACCAGCGTCGGCATCACAATGACGAGCGACCGCTTCTTGAGCCCGCAAACGCTCAAAATCTTGGCCCTCGGTATAGTCGCCTTTTCCTTTTCAACAGCCGGTGGCGTCCTCATGGCAAAAGCACTCAACCTCTTTTATCGCAAAAACCCAATCAACCCACTCATCGGCTCTGCGGGTGTTTCGGCTGTCCCTATGGCCGCACGCGTCTCGCACGTCGAAGGGCAGCGAGCTGACCCACACAACTACCTCTTGATGCACGCCATGGGGCCTAACGTCGCTGGCGTCATTGGGACTGCGGTTGTGGCGGGTTATTTCATCGCCACTCTGAGCTAACTGGGCGTAAAATGGCCTCTAGCGGCGTTCTCATCACTTGGGCTAAGTCACCTACCTTAAGTAGGCTCCTGTCGCCCTCGCTCGTCGGGCCTGGCTATAGGCGCATTTTACACCCAGTTAGTTTCGTTGGTGTTTTGAAGAATAGTTAAAAAAGAGATTAGAAGCATGCATAACTTATCCGCTGCCGATGCAGCAAACATGATCAAGAACGGTGAACGCGTTGGTTTCAGCGGGTTTACTCCAGCAGGGTCCGTCAAGGCCATTCCAAGGGCGCTCGGCGAACGGGCTGTCCGGGAGCACGCTGAGGGGCGCGAATTGAAGATTGGCGTCTTTACAGGCGCGTCGACTGGTGACTCGCTCGACGGCTCTTTGGCCAGGGCGGATGCCGTCTTTCTGCGCGCGCCATACCAGACCAACAAAGACTTCCGCAACCACGTCAATGCCGAAAAGACTGACTTCTTTGACCTGCACCTCTCGCTCATGCCGCAATTCGTCCGCTATGGATTTTTGGGCAAGATTGACTGGGCGATCGTCGAGGCGGTATCGGTGAGCGCCGATGGAAAGATCGTTCCAACGACGTCTGTTGGCACGTCCCCGACCTTCTGCCGCATGGCCGACAAGATTCTCGTTGAAATCAACGATTACCACCCGACGGCTCTCGAGGGCCTCCACGACATCTACGAATGCGATGTCCCGCCCAACCGTCGTGAAATCCCCCTTTACCAGCCTAAAGAACGTATCGGCAAGCCCTTTATCCATGTCGATCCGCGCAAGATCGTCGGCGTTGTCCGCAATAACGCTCCAGATGAGACGGCCGGCTTCACGCCCACCGACGAAGTCCGCAACGGTATCGGGGAAAACGTCGCCGAGTTCTTTGCTCGAGAAATGGCCGAAGGACGTATTCCAAAGAGCTTTTTACCCGTCCAGTCGGGTGTTGGAAACGTCGCCAATGCCGTCTTGGGAGCCATGGGCAGCCACGCGCAAATCCCCGTGTTCACCATGTTTTCCGAGGTCATTCAGGACTCCGTTATCGAGCTCATCGAGCAGGGCCACATCGACTTCGCCAGCGGCACCTCGTTAACTGTCTCCAAGGACACCCTTGTCCGCATCTACGCCAACCTCGCCGCGTTCAAAAAACAACTGATCTTGCGCCCACAAGAGATCACCAATTCCCCAGAGCTCATCCGCCGACTGGGCATTTTGAGCATCAACACCGCTATCGAGGTCGATATTTACGGAAACGTCAACAGCAGTCACTTCTTCGGCTCCAAGCTCATGAACGGCATCGGCGGCTCAGGTGACTTCACTCGCAACGCCTACATCTCGACCTTTACCTGCCCCTCAACGGCCAAAGACGGCGCTATCAGCTCCATTGTCCCCTTCTGCTCGCATATCGACCACAGCGAACATTCCGTTCAGGTCATCGTCACTGAGCAGGGCATCGCAGACCTCCGCGGCAAGTCTCCAAGGCAACGCGCCCAGGCCATCATCGAAAACTGCGCCCACCCCGACTTCCGCCCACGCCTTCGCGATTACCTCAAGAACGGCAAAGGCCACATTCCACACGACCTAAGTAAGGCCTTTTCATTCCACCTGGATTACCTCAAAACCCTCGAAAAATAGCGATAAACGCCTGTGCTACCTGGAACCTCTTTTACAGAATAAAAAAGGGTTTCCGGACCCTTCCTAAAAACATTTTTGTGTGTATCTTTCAGATTGACATGTGATGTACAATATGTGAGGTTTTAGGAATGAAGCACTTCAACTGGAGTGAAGAAAAGAACCTTTGGTTGGAAGAGAACAGAGGTATTTCTTTTGATGACATTGTCTTCTATATGTCAGAAGGATTCTTGATCGATACAGTCAGAAACAAGAAGCCCTACGCACATCAGGAAGTTTTTTTGGTCAATATAGAGGACTACATTTATCTCATTCCTTTTGTCGAATCTGAAACAGAGATTTTCTTGAAAACGATCATTCCTAGCCGCAAAGCAATTAAAAAGTACCTAGAAGAGAGAATGTTATGAAAAACTTAAATTCTGAAGAGAAAGACATTTTAAAAGCATTTCAGAACAACGAGCTCGTTTCGGAGAACAACAATGCCCTCGCGAATTACCGGCAATACGCCCAAGAAGCACTCGGCAAAAATAAACGTATCAACATTCGCATTTCGGAACGCGACCTAATCCTTCTTAAGAAAAAAGCCATGTCAGAAGGCCTTCCTTACCAAACCTTCATTTCAAGCGTCTTGCATAAGCTCGTTAATCGACATAACTTCACGTAATAGCTGATTAAGATCGATGCAAAATGTCCTCGTCGTTCTCGTCGTTCTGGCTAAGTCACATACAACATGTACGCGGTGGCCCTCGCTCCTCGGGCCTGGCCAGAAAACCATTTATCATAGGTCTTCCTTTGGCTGGGTCAATGCACAGTCTCTTTGTACGTCTGGATGGCATGAATGAGCTGCGCGCATATGCGCTTAGGGTTGTCTTTGTGGAGTGGGATCATGCTGATAAATAGGGAGGCTTCGAAGAGGCGCACGGTTGCGAGGTCAAATGGGAGGTGTTGGAGGAGATCGACAAAGGCTTGCTTGAGCGCCTGACGTTCGATTGGCGTGATATTGAAGCCGAGCTCAAAGCGGTTGGGTTCCACGAGTTGTATTTGGACGCGGTCATAGACCATGAGGTCGTAAAGTCCGATAAAGGAATGGCTGAGCTTGGCGATGTCGTAGATGAGGGGGCGAAAGTAGTCGATTTCCGCATGAATGCCCTTTGGGTCGATCAACTTCAATTGGCCGGTGTCGGGATCATATAGAATGTTGGAAAAGCAGAGGTCGCCGTGGGAGAAGGCGAGCGTGTCGTGGCCTTCTAGGTGAGGCTCGATGGCCTTGTTGATGGCCGAAAAGACGACGTCGATGGTCTCAAAACCCTCCGTTTGCGCAATGCGGTTGAGGGCCTCGTAAAAAGGCAATTGACGCGTCTGTTCAAGTCGTTCGAGGTTCTTGTCGAGCGTCAACTTTTTCAGAGCCTTTGCGTAAGTGGCGTTGTCGACGGTCTTGGTCGGGAGCGCCTGCAAGTATCTCAGGAGCTTTTCCGTGAACCCCTGTAACTTTTCGGGCTTTGCAAAGATGCGGTTGAGCAAAAGTTTGCTGGCGTCGAGGAGGTAAATCTGCTCGACTTCGTACGAGGCCATGCCTTCCTCCTCCCAAAAGGCTCCCACTTGAGGGAAATAGGGCTTTAGCCGGTTTGGAATTTCTTGGAAAAAGGCGTACTCTTCCGCCATCTTTTGCTTGTTGGACGAGCTTTTGAGGAAAAAACCGTCGTGCTTGTTTTGAATGGCGTTGAAGTGGCGGACCTGGAAATTGTGGCTGAAGAGCTCGAGGAGCGCGTGTGAGTCCTCAATGTTGCAGACGAGGCCAGTGGCGTCAACGCGGAGTTCGTCTGTTGGGCTGAAGAGGCGCAGGTTCTGGTCGGGCTTTTGGGAGAAGGCGTCGAGGAGGTGTGTTTGCGAGAAACACAACAGTGGCGCCGTCTCGCCGTTGACGAAAAAGCGTATCCACTTTTGCGAAAAACTGCACTTTTGAAACAACAGGTTTAGGGCGTCACAGTCGAGAGGAAAACAGCTCAAATCGTAGAGAACAACCTGGTCGTCCTTTTGTAATTCGATGCCGCTTTTTTCCAAGAACTGCAGAATGCGATCCGCGGTGAGGCTCTCAAAATGACAGAAGTGTTTTTGGTACTGGGCGAAACACGACAGGCCTTCCTCAAAGAGCTTGCCGTAAGTCTGTGAGCCGAGAATGAGCTCGTGATAATGCTCGATGTGAAACTGGTTGCGCAAAAACGTCTCGCGCCGAATGTGGGTGTTGATCAATAAGTAGTGCATACAATGGAATAACAATAACAGACAACACAGCCTGTTGTTAAGCAAATTCTTTGAAAACTACTGTTCTGGGAATTTTAGCAGAATGCGGTTGCAGGTGTCGCAATGACAGGGCACCTTCAGGTCGCGGGCCATCTGCTTTTTCTCAGAAGAAATCTTTAAATGGCAGCCCTGGCAGCGGTCATCCTGGATGTTGACAACGAAAGGCGGCCGCTTTGCCTGCTTTTTGGCGAAGTTGTAAGCATTCAACCAGTCGGGCGGGACCTCTTTTTGTGCCTCAATGGCTTCGGTTTCGAGTGTCTGTTTTTCTTTTTTAAGCTCGGAAACACGCTTGTCGATGAGCTGCATTTCGGCCTTCAGTGAGGCGAGGCCTTCTATCGTCTGCGCTTCGAGAGCCTCTATGGCCTTTTTGTTGTCATCGATCTCGATAAGCAACTTCAGTTCCACATCTTCGAGGGCCGTGATCTCGTGGTCGATCTGCTCTAACGTGTGGTTGAGCGCGTTGTACTCATCGATCTTCTTAACGGACGCTTGCAGAGTCTTTTGTTTTGCGAAGAGATCCTCTTTGGCAGCAAGTTCGGACTCGAGAGACTTCTGCCGCACCTGCTTTTGCCGAAAAGCATCTTGAGTGGTTGTGAGGGCCTTCTTCAGGGCCGCCTCTTTGTCTAACACCATTGATCGGGCTCGAGGAAGGTCTTCATCCAGCATCGAACGAATGATTAAGACCTGCCCATCCAGATCTTGCAATACGGACAGCTTTTTTAAAATATCCACAAACAACATATTGGTGGCTCTTTTTTAGAAACGCAAGACTTAAGACCGGTGCAAAATGCAGTGAAAACTTGCAGGGCCGGTGCAAAATTTCCTGGAGAATTTGCAGTAGCGGTGTCTTTTTTATGAGGATTTTCCCAAGAACGCTTGACTCTGGCTTGTAAAAAGTGGCATAGTTGGAGGACTTCTTCTAGAGATGATAACAAAGAAAACCAAGATTTATGTAGCGGGCCACAATGGAATGGTCGGAAGTGCGATTTACCGGGCCTTGATCGCAGATGGCTATGAGAACATTGTGACGCGCACACGGCGTCAACTCGACCTCTGCGACGCGGCGGCCGTCGATGCCTTTTATCGGGAAGAACAGCCAGAAGTCGTCATTGTAGCCGCGGGCCGCGTCGGTGGTATTTGGGCGAACAGCACTTATCCAGTCGAGTTTCTGCACGACAACCTCAATATCGCCAGCAACACCATTTCCGGAGCCCACAAGGCGGGTGTAAAGCGCCTGATCTTTCTGGGCAGCAATTGCATTTACCCAAAAGACTGCCCACAACCCATCCGCGAAGAGCACTTGCTTTCGGGCCCCCTCGAGCCTACCAACGAGGCCTATGCCATTGCCAAGATTGCGGGGCTCAAGTATTGCAGCTATTTCCGCAAAGAGTACGGCGTCTGTTACCACTCACTGATGCCGGCCAACATGTACGGTCGCAATGACAACTACCACGCGCAGAACTCACACGTCTTTCCTGCCCTGTTGCGTCGTTTCCACGAAGCCAAGCAGGCCAAGGCCAAGGAAATCGTCATTTGGGGAACGGGCAAGCCCATTCGCGAGTTTCTGCACGCAGACGATTTCGCCAATTGTGTCATCTTCATGTTGACGCTCGATAACCCTCCAGACTGGGTAAATGTGGGCACGGGTCAGGGCATTTCCATTCGCGATTTGGCGTATCTCTTTAAGGATGTCCTGGAATTCGATGGCACCATTACTTTCGACCCCTCCAAGCCCGATGGAATGGCCGCCAAATACCTCGACACGTCCCTGCTAAAATCACTCGGATGGACACCCAAAATCGACCTCCGCAGCGGCATTCAAGACGCCTATAAACACTTTTTAGCGGAGTCGGGCACGCATACTCTTCGCGAGAAATAGCCATCGGCGCAAGATGGACGCGTAAAAAGCTTAAGATTTTTCCTTGCTATTTGATATAAGATTGTTTTGCTTACTGAGACCGGTGCAAAATGGCGTCAAAATGCGTTTCGCTCTCCGTCGACTGCCAGCGGTTTATGTACGCTGCGGCAGATCGTACTCGCGCAAAGCCACATTTTTGCATCCATTTTACACCGGTCTTTTACTAGAATTTGTGCAAAATGGCGCGCAGAGAGCGTCTTTTTGGAGTCATGCTCCAAGGATGTTTGATGTGGTTTTGCTTTCTTCTGTGGGGGGTTAGCTCAGCTGGTTAGAGCACTAGCATGACACGCTAGGGGTCGCTGGTTCGATTCCAGTACCTCCCACCATTGGCTGGTTGTCGGCGAAACTTTAAGATCGTTGAAAAAATGTCGTGAAGGGTCGTTAAAAAATGGTTCCTATTTTGAGCCTCTCAGAGGCGATTGAGTTGGAGCGGACTCTTTTGGGCAAGTCGCTCGAAAGAGTTGGGGAAGCCATGTACCGAGCAGGTACGCTGTTGGGCCAGGGTATTTTGGCGGACTTTAGGGAAGTCGACCGTACGCGAAGGCCACAAAACATCGTTGTTCTCCTTGGGAAAGGCCATAATGCCGGCGATGCGCTCGTCGCGCTGCACGTGTTGCTCGAAGCGAATCCCAGTGCAGAGGCCACACTCGTCCTTACGGCTCCACGCGAAACCTTCAACCCCCTGACCTATACCGCCTATTACAGTTGTAAAAATCAGGGTGCGCGGGTCAAGGTTCTCGATCTCTCGCTGTTTGAAAAGCCCGAGGTTGCTCTGGAAAATGCCTTCAGCGGTCAGGCTTTTGACGTCTGTATTGACGGTCTCTTTGGGATGTCGTTTCGACCCCCTTTCTCGCCTCTCTGCGAGATCCTGATACACTTTTTCAACACCTTTCCCGCCATTCGACTGCGGGCGGCTGTCGACCTGCCGTCTGGCTTGTCGGAAGCTGCCGATGGAGTGCCATTTAGGGCTGATTTTACCTACGCTACTGGCAGTGTGAAACGGCCGTTGTTGTCGCACCCGAACGTCGGCCACGTTCGTTATCTAGATCTCGGATTTTTCCAAGCGGGCGATTTCGCGTCGCATCCCAAGCTCTTGACACTGCAATGCCTGAAACCCCTGTTTGCGTTGCGGCCCTCGCACTGCGACAAGCGTGATTTTGGCCATTTGGCAATAATCGCCGGCTCACTCAATATGCCTGGGGCCCTCATGATGGCAACGAAGGCCGCTTTGCGGTCGGGCGTGGGTCGCGTTACCGTTGCTTGCGCCGATGTGCTGGTTCCATCACTGGCCAATGCCATTCCAGAAGCCATGTGGTTGCCATTGCAGGCCAAGGAGGGTTGCATTCAGGCGTCGACAAAGAACCTGCAGGCCATTCAATCCCTGTTGTCGCGTACGACGGCTCTGTTGATCGGTCCTGGAATGGGACAGGAGGCCTCGACGCGGTCTCTGATGAAAAAGGTCCTTGCGCAGAGCACTCTGCCGGCCGTTCTGGACGCCGATGCGCTGTTTCCAGAGCTCTTGGTGCGAGACAACCTTGTTCTCACTCCGCACGAGGGCGAATACAAACGTCTGGAGGGGTATGTCGATGATTTGGCCACGTTTGCAAAAGAAAGCCGGGCAGTGGTCGTTCTCAAGGGGCCACTGACACAGATTTCGAACGGCGTCCAAACGTACTATTCGCCTTTTGGTGGGCCGATACTCGCCCGTGGAGGCAGTGGCGATGTGCTCGCGGGGCTTCTCGCCGGCTTTTTGGCTCAAAACAAGAATGATGCAATTATCGACGTTGCGGCCCAGGCGGTTGTGCTCCACGGTTACACAGCGGATTGCCTTGCGCGCAGCCAAAACGCAAGCTTCGCGACGACCACAGACCTCCTCGACGCTCTCCGCGGGCTCTCGTTATGACTGATTCCGCCAAACAGTCGTCGGCATCGTTGACTGAGACCTTATCGCTGCTTCAATCCTTGGGTCATGCGCCTAAAAAGCACTTGGGTCAAAATTTTCTCGTCGACAAAAATATTTTGCAAAAATCCATGCAGCTCGCGGAAGTTCGGGCTGGGGATATTGTTGTCGAGGTTGGGCCGGGCTTGGGGACGCTCTCTAACGTGCTTCTCGAGCGTGGAGCAGCCGTGTGGGCTGTCGAAAAGGACGCGACCCTGGCAAGCTTTTTACAAAAGCGCTTTGCCGACTCTTCGAATTTTCACCTGACGCTGGGTGATGCGCTCGATTTTCCCACGGCGCAAGTGCCCGCAAAGGTGTTTAAAATTGTCGCCAACGTGCCTTACGCGATCTCCAGCCCGTGGATTGATGCCGTTTTGAGCGGGTCAACGTTGCCCGAGCGCATGGTCTTGTTGCTGCAAAAGGAAAATGCCGACCGCCTGACCGCCGCGCACGACACCAAAAACTTTGGCGCGCTTCCGATCTTTCTGCAGAGCGCTTATGACGTTCTCAAGGGCCACAAAGTTTCGCCGTCTTGCTTTTTCCCAAAACCGAAAGTCGACTCCTACCTCCTCAACCTCCGCAAAAAGGACGCCCCCTTTATCTTCTCGACTTCGGCCAAGGCGCTCATTCGCAGCCTCTTTCTGTACCGGCGCAAGCAGCTCTTTTCGATTCTAAAATCGCTCTCACGGGAGCCCCTCATGGAGGTCTTCCTCGCCCACAGCATCGCCCCAACCGCGCGTCCAGAGTCGATCCCGCTCTCTGTCTGGCAGGGAGTTAGCACATACCTCCAAAAGGGAAACGCCAATTAAACAATGAAGTGCAACGATCGAAGGTGGGCCCTCGCTCTGGCTTTCACGAGAAAGGGGCCCATCGTTCTGCAAAACGCCATTAAGGCAGTTGCGCTATATCATTCTCAATCGCTGTTAATCGTTTGCGTCTTCGATAACTTTCCGCATTAACAACGCCTCTGATATTTGCCTGTCTGTGTAATACGCCATAACTCGACTCATCAATGTCTTTACGGGACTTTCTGGATTATAATAACCGTTAAGGTATGTTACCTGATCCTGGTTGTTCGCTATTGCAAACAACAGCGTGTACAAGTCTGGCCTTACCCCATGGTCAAGTAAGAAGTAAAATCGTGGCCATATCTGGTGCATCAGGGCCTCCATTAAAAGTCCACCATAACAAGCGAGGCGCTCGGCTTTCATTATATCGGCCTTTTGATTGATTAAATATTCAGCCACTTCTAGGTTATCGGAATAATCAAAAACTAAGTAAAGTGGAGTTACTTCTTTTTGATTTTCTGTGATTGATAACTCTTCCTTATGATTACTTTGGTTTTGACTCTCTATAACGATAGGCTTACAGGAATTCTCCTGCAAGAAGTATATAATTCCAGTGCAATTTACGTCAGCACCCTTCTCAACCAATTCCTTGATAATCTCCAAAGATGGTTCTTGTTTCAGGCACTCCTGCAATAGCGCTTCATTTTCTTCTATCCCGGCCCACAACGGAAAGGTGGAACAGAAGCCAACCAATAATAATATTAATTTTTTCATAATTTTGAATTTTGTCAGACAGTAGCCAATCAAAAAAATCTTTTTCACAATGTCAATCTTTTTTTACAAGTAATTGCAAGTTCAAGTACGAAGTGCAACACGTGACAGGAAAAAAGAGAAGAGAGTTGAAAGGAAGGAGGAGAGATGCAAAGCTGGTGATTTTCTGAACAAAACCAGATAATAATATGTATAAGCATCTCTCCAAAGAAGAAAGATACCTAATAGAACAACTGATGAGTCAACAAAAGTCAAACCGAGAAATCGCCAAACTGATGGGGCGGTCGGCATGGTCATGAGTGTTCTAATTTAAATTTCACCAAATGGTGAAAATTGTAATGCTACCATGAAGCTTTTAAAATCAGTCAGCGTCTGCAAGACGCACTCGATGCGCCGTTAGAGAGCTCGGCGGGTCTATGGAGACTTTTGTGGCGCACTCCTTCAGTCTTCGAGAGCGGCTTTTGCTGATGTTTTTAAAAATATCTGATATTGATGAGGATTTTAAATATTCAAAATTTTGTATTTAATGTTTATTATAATTTTTAAACAAAAAGTCAAGCTTTTTCGCAATAAATCGTCGAGGCTAGATTCAGGGCCGACATACACAGCTACATAACGCCCAATGCTTCATCGAGCTATAGCGAATAAGTTAGCTGAAGCCCTGCGTGCGGAAACAAAGATATCGAGCTATAGCGAATAAACTATCTGCGGCCAAGAATGAGGGAAACAAGGCCGTCGAGCCTTCGCACACAAGCTCGTTGAAGCCCTGCGTGCGGGAATCGAGATTGTTTTTTTTGGATTATGTAAATATTAAAAGAGCTTCTGCCGCGCCGAAATTTTTTACGAAAAAGCTTGACTTTTTATAAAAATACTATAAACAAGGATTTTTGTCTAAATACAGCGACAAATCCATTTCAATATCTTGTTTTTACAGCCATAGCCGCTCTCGAATGTAGAAGGAGTGCGCCATCAAAGGCTTTCATAGACCCGCCGAGCTCTCTAACGGCGCATCGAGGGCGTGTTGACACACGCAGAGTTGTATGGAGTTAGTACTTCTAACGGCGCATTCAAGGGAGCATCGAAAAACCGATGCGCGGTAATAAAATTTCGCTAAGAATTGAGGCATATTACCTCAATCATTAGCGACATAGGGAAAAGTTCACCCACTGAAAATGGCCTTGAAAATGGCCACTGGTGCTGCAGCTAGCTTATACGCTATAGCTCGACGGCTTTATTCCAGCATGTTGGGCTGCATCCTTGGAGCATCGAAAAACCGATGCGCGGTAATAAAATTTCGCTAAGAATTGAGGTCACAGTGTTTGGCATAGGTCTTCGCTTGCATTTGTGCAAAACACCCGTACACTTAGGTTTTATGAAGATTGTTCTTCTGACCAAGATACGGGAGTATTTTTTTAAAGAGAAGGTGGTGCCGAAGCCGAAGGGCATTCGTGGGCTGTTTCATAAGCTAAGGGCCTCTCTAGGCTACTCGTTGAGCGGACTGAAGGAGGTATTTGCTTCAGAACTGTCATTTCGACTGGAGGTAGCGTTGGGAGTCATTCTGATACCGCTTGTACTGTGGATGGACGACACGCCTTTTCAGAAATTGCTCCTCATCGGCAGCTACCTATTTGTCTTGATTGTGGAGCTCTTGAACACGGCTATCGAAGAGCTCGTCAACTGGATGTCTCCCGACAAGCACGTCCTAGCCAAAAAGATTAAAGACGCGGCCAGCGCGGCTGTTTTTCTCTCTATTTGCGTTTTGGTGCTGACATGGGGCCAATTTTTCTATTACATGTTATAAAAGCGTGAAGAAATTCCTTTTCATCTTTCTCTTTTTGGGAAGTGTCCTGTTTGCCGGCAAGGGCGACAATGGCCAACTCTTGGGCTACATCAAGGTCGACTGCTTGCAAGATCTGGAGCCGGGGCAGAAGTTTGACCGCTTTTTTAGGGACGTCGTTCCGTCTCGTGGGGCGCAAATGCTTCCCCTCATGCTGTTTGGGCCGTTTGGTTATCCGGATTTTTCTGGAATCGACACAACCAAGAACCTGACGGTCTACTTTTTCCGCGACGCAAAGACGCAGGATATCTTCTTTCTGGCCTTCACGCATATGGAAGCGTTGAGCCCCGTCCGGGACTCGCTGAAAACCCTGGACTTGTTTACTTTTGAAAAAAGGGGCTATACGCTCGTTTCCAATGCCAGCGCGGTCAACATTGCTGAAAAGGACCTCCAAAAGTTGGCCGACTTTCACCTGAGGCGCAACAAGAGTGATGTCCGCCTAAAAGTTTATGTGCCGAACGTCGCCGCCGACCTGCGTAATTTTGTTGAAACCACGGATGGCACTTTGGCAAAAGTCCTAGACTTTCTCTGTTCAGAGCTAAAATCGATCCACACGCTCACGTGCGCCTGTTACTTGTCGAACACGGAGGCCGTTGTCGGCGTCAATGTGGAATCGGAGCCAAACAAGCCCTTTGCAAAGCTGCTCTCCGCTCCCCTGCCAACAAGCGTCAAGGCCAATGGCTTTTTCCCAAAGGACAACGCTTATGCCTGTACGCTGCGCATAAACCCATTAGCTGTTCGTCAATACCTCGAGTATTGTCTGCAACACGTGGCCGATATTTTGCAACAAAAGCCGCAATGGCAGTCGCTTGCACGCGGTTTCATGTCGCTCAAAGACAACCTGAGCGGGTTTCTGGACATGAGCGACGGCACGGGCGCTTATACCCTGAATTTCGGCCCACAGGGCATGGTTGGACAGGGATTATATGGACTGAAAAAGCCCATTCTGGCGTCCGACTTCGAGCCCAAGCTAAAAAGCTACTACGAGCGCACGATGCCTGCCTTATTGACGCAATACCGCTATGATTGCCAGCGGGCAGACGTCAAGGAGCCGATATACGCCGTCGAAGTGGCCAACCGAGGTTCCGATATGCCTGTTGTAGACAAGAATTACCTGACGTTCACGCCGGACTTTGTCGTGATGTCGAACCAGATTGACACGTTGCGCCAAATGACGGCCATGAAGGCTCCGCAAAAGCCATCCTTGGCCGATTCGCTTGTGTTGACGGATGCCTGCGCCGCTATGAGCTCGTTAAATTTGTCTCAATGGGCCCGACAAGTGCGCCTCAACGACATTCAAAAACTCTTTCCCGAAGGCAACATCAAGGAACTGACGCAGCTCTGGGAACGCCTACAAAAGACGTCTTTGAGACCCTTTGAGGACAAGGTTTTTGTCGAAAAGGGCAACCTCAACTACGTCGCGACGCTGCCCTACGAGACGCTCAAAGAAATGGTTGCCCTCTTGGACGCCCTCCTGATTCACCTTCACGAGATGCTGCCTGAAGCGCCACAAAAGGTGATCGAACCCAATATTTCAGCCAATCCACCATTATGAGTACCTTCAAGCGACACAATCTCGAGGAAGTCCTCAACGCCATGAAGCGCAATGGCTTGCGCGTGAGCACGATTATCGATGTCGGCATAGCTTACGGAACGCCGGGGCTATACGGTACCATTGACGCTGTTCAATACCACTTGATTGAGCCCCTCAAGGAGTATTTGGGCACCATTCAAGACCTTTGCAAAAAATACCCGGCGACCTACACCCTCGCGGCCGCGGGCGAACAAAAAGGGACACTTACGTTCAATGTTCACCCAGACATGAGTGGGTCTTCATTTCTCAGCGAATCTGAGGGCAAGCACGTCGACGGCACACCGCGGACAGTGCCCGTCACGACGATCGACGACGAGGTCCGCCAGCACGCGCTCAAGGGGCCGTTTCTCATCAAGGTCGATGTTCAAGGCTTTGAATTGCAGGTGCTCAACGGAGCTCAAAAAACGCTTGCACAAACAGAGGCCATTATTCTCGAAGTCTCGCTCTTTTCCTTTTATCAACAATCGCCGTTATTTGCAGACGTCATTGCGTACATGGCCGCTCGTGGGTTTGCGCCCTACGACATCTTTGGAGCCACCTATCGCCCGCTCGACGACGCCCTTGGCCAGATAGACATCGCTTTTGTCAAAAACACCAGCCAGTTGCGCCAAAGCCAGCATTTCGCTTCCCAAGAACAACGCAAGGCCATGACGCTTGAGCGCATGAAGCATTTGAATCCAAGGTAAGGCGTGTCATGGATCTCGAGATATTCAAGCATCAACGGCACTATAACCGCGATGGCCGCGAGCGGCTGGGGGCATTTTTGGAGTTTGCTGGAAAGCCGCAATGCGCGTATCCGGTGATTCAAGTTACTGGGACCAATGGCAAGGGTTCGGTCTGTGCGCTGTTGGAGTTGATGTTGCGAACGGCAGGCTATCGGACGGGCCTGTACACCAACCCCAGCCTGATCGACGAAGATGAAATGTACCGCATCAACGGGAAAATGCGGCGTTTTTGCCAAAAAGATGACGTCAAAGAGGCCCTAACCCGCGACATTCAAAACTTTCCGGTCAATACAAAGGCCATCACATTTACGGACTACTTTTACCTGCAGGCCGTTTACTTTTTCCAACAAGAGGCCCCGGATGTGGCCATTTTTGAGGCAAACGCCGGTGGTTACTGGGACCCTGGTTATACCATGGAGCCCTTTGTCAGTGTCGTGACGTCGGTTGGTGAGGATCACTTTGACACCTTTGGCGACTCGGTGGAGGCGGTTGCCTTTGAGAAGTCGGCGGTGATTCGTCCAAACAGGCCTCTGATTTTGGGTAAAATGCCGCCGTCGTGCGAGGCGATTCTACGCCGAGAGGCCGCCGCAAAGGGAGCACCCGTGTTCTCGATTCGCGAACGCTTTGGTGAAGACCTAAATAACTACCCACAGTCGGTCTTGCCGGGTGATTATCATCGTTTGAACGCCGCCATCGCAATCTTGACGCTCGAATGCATCCAGGATCGTTTTCCAGTGACACAAACGGCCATTCAATACGGTCTGGATCACGTCTTTTGGCCGGCTCGTTGGCAACGTTTTCCGCTCTCGAATGGCCGCCTCTTGCTCGTCGATTTCACGCACAATCCGGAGGGCATTCGGGCGATTGAGCCGCAATTGCAGGCATTGTACGAGGGGCGTGGGCCCGTGATCTGCTTTTTGAGCATATTTTACGAGTACCGGGCGCGCGTCATGGTTCCAATGCTTGCCAAGTACTCAAAGGCCTTTGTCTTCGTGCAATCGTCGGCAGAGCACTTCATGACATTTGATGAATTTAAAACGTTTATTCCAAAAGACTTTCGTGGCACCGTCACGCAATCCACTGTGGAGGCAGTGTTCCCCGGCATTCACCAGTGCGCACTTGGAGATGCCAACGACACCATCCTGCTCCTAGGTTCGCCAGTCGGCATCATCGCGCCGTCCGTGACACGCTTTTTCATCAGCGTAGACGACATGCAGGAGTTGGCCGATTAACCTTGAAATAGCTAGCGCTGGAGCTAAACTTGCTCTGTCTTGAAGAATTCCATCGTCATTACTTCTATTTTTGGGCCGACAAAAACTGCGCAAACATGTTCACAATGGACAGACTGGGCAACGTTCGTCATCGGCGATCGCAAGACGCCGCCCTGGCACCATGACGGCGTTGAGTATTATTCACTCGCTCAACAGGTGGCGGATTTCGGGAAAATTTTCCCAGAAAACAGCTATGCGCGGAAAAACATCGGCTATCTGTATGCCATGCGCAACGGCAGTGAGTGGATTTTAGAGACCGATGACGACACGTACCCGCTGGAGCGTATCGACGATTACCTCTGTTTGAATGTCGAGGCGCCTGTTCTGACAGCGGACGTCGGTTACGTCAATTCCTTTGCGCCCTATTTCCCAAATGACCACGTGTGGCCAAGAGGGTTTCCGTTGCAATATTTGAACGAAAAACCGCGTGTCGAGGCGTCTGTCAAACGAACATGCCCATTGCGGCAATTCATGATTGCGGGTAACTCTGACTTTGACGCCATTTATCGCCTGACGGGGAAATCCCTGAACATCGACAGCTCACATCGGCAGCAATACCTCGTCGATGATGCCGCTTATGCCCCTGTGAACACACAGGCAACGCTCTGGCACCGATCGGTGTTTCCGCTGCTCTACCTGCCGTCGACGACCACCATGCGCGTCTGTGACATTTTAAAAGGTTATGTCGCTCAACGCTGTCTCAAGGCGAAAGGTTGGTCCATCGGTATCGCTCCGGCCCTCTTTTTCCAAGAGAGAAACGCCCACGACTACTTCCAAGACTTTAAGGGCGAAGTCCCTCTATATCTCTATACGCGAGACATTGTGGAAGGCCTCAAGGCGCTCACCTTGACGGGCGACCTTTGTCAAGACCTGCGCCTCTGCTACACTTACCTCTGCGACACCTTTGAAAACAAGGGTCTCATTCACAAGGAAGAACTAACTTTGTTAAACAAATGGCTCACACTCTGCCATGAATAAAAAACTTTTGATTGTCGGCATTCGCCAATACCGCCGCGAAAACCTCATAGAGAATGTCCTTCGCTGGGGCCAGCGCGGTGTCGATTGTGTAGTTGTTCCCATAGATGAGTTGCAAACGGTCGCCTGGGACACGATTGGCGCAGTCTACCTGCCGCTTTCAAGGGATCTGTCTTTTTGCAAAGAGGTTCCAGAAACGATTCCGCTGATTCTCGATTATGACGGCTCCAATGGTGGCAAATTGGTAGGAGATGAACAGCTCGGAATCAGACGTTTTGCCTTTCGACGAGCATTTGGCGACCACATTCGATATAAGCACAGTATGGCGGTGCCTTACATTCATTTACCGATGGACGAGCCTCTTTCGGATGAAAAAGATGTCATCATTGTCGATACGCACACGTGGTTGGCCACACCCTGGCAGTTTTCGCTCATCGCTTTGTTGGCGCAATTGGGAATGTCGTATGATAGCCTCGTCAATGCCATTGGCCGCCCACTTCGTTTTTACCTGACCAGCTTTGTCCCGCTTAAGAATTACATGACGCCCGTGCATGCCTACCTCGCGCAAATTCCAAATGCTCCCCAAA
>MIDP01000016.1 GCA_001831095.1 Verrucomicrobia bacterium GWF2_51_19
ATTCAGGCTAATCTCATTGAGCCATGCGCAAACTTGAAAGATTACTACAAACTGCTCGCCCGAACAAAAGTTTTTATCACGGATCACGGTGACATGGCCGATCAAGACATCATTAACGCCGGTTGTGCCGGTACTTCCATTTGCTTGATTTCACGCAATCCCTTGCTGACGTCGCTTGGCATCACGTATTCGCTGCATGCGGCGGCCCAGTGTGTCGATGCGCGGTTTTACTCCTTTTTGCAAGGAACACAGAAGTCACTGTTTCGGCCTTCGCGATCGCTAACAGACTTTGTAAAGCATACTGCGACTCCTTGGGACAGAGAGTTTGTCAGCCAATTGTACTTTAAAATCTGGGACATGCTCTGGCAATGGGCCATCACTGGAAAAGAATTTCCCGAAGTCACGGAAGCTGTTTTCAAGGCTCCGCGGTGGGAGGTCTAGGCCGAAAGCTCCTTAACTAGTAGGCGATAGAAGAGGCGCAGGCTGTTGTCGCGATGAGAGTCGGGCGTTGTCGAGAGAGGAAGGGTTGTATTTTTTGGCCACTTGAGGGCGAAGCGTTGTAAGAGAGGTTGAGGTGCCCCCGAAAGAGCCTTGCATAGCCACGGGAGGCCTACCGCTACGACGTTTTCGCGCGTCCAGTCGACGATTTTAGGCGTCTCGACGTCGGGTAAAAAGGTGATGTAGAGGGGGGCTCTCTTGATAGCGAACAAATAGCCTGGTTCGCCGATCGCCGCCTTGATGGGGTCGAGGTCCTTTTTGAGAATGATCGTCTTGATGCGCGGTGACGTCAACACAAGTCCGACGTAAAAACACAACGTTTCCAGCGTGGATCGATCGAGCAGCGCCAGTCGATAGAGAAACGGCACGTCGGATTCCCCGAGTTGGAAGTGTTGCAATAGCCAGCGCGAAAAGCGATGCATGCCCCGTGGACTCGCCTGTAGGACATCCACAACTTCCCCATCGAGCCACTCAGGCAGCTGTGTGCGGTCGACGTACTGCGCGGGCTCAAAATCAAATATGGACTGCCGGACAAAGTCATCCATGGATTCCTTGAGCTCGTGGACAGTTTGTGGGAATTTATCTTGTGCTATGACCATTTTAACGAGAGTGGATATCATATTGAAAAAGTGACAGCCCGAACGACGAGAACGCCGCTAGAGGACATTTTCAAGCGATCATTCACGAGGACGGGCCACATATTTCCATACAAAAAACCCAGCGGCTGCGGCGGCTGTTGAAAGAAAGACGAGCAAGGTACCGACCAGAAACCAAAAGCGGCCGAGTGACTCAGGAGCGATTTTCAAGGTCAGCACGCGGATGTATCTAGGGGTGTCGAGGGAGTCGTCAACGCTATTATTGGGCGAGACGGGAAAGAGGGCAACGGTCACTTTGTCGTAGTCTAGGCCTTCGATGCTGTTGGTTACGAGGTACTTGATCTCGCGGATGGAGGCCTCGATGTTGGCATTTGGAAAGTGAGTGATAAAGATGGCTGCCGATGAGGGTGTTATTTTCTCAGCGTAGGGGTCGTTCTCGGGCAACACGATATGGACACGGGCCGTCACGACGCCCTGAATGTGGGTCAATGTTTCAGAGAGGTCTTCGGAGAGGGCATACATGAAGCGGACGCGCTCCTCGAGCGGTGAAGAGACGAGCCCAGACTTCTTAAACACGCTGCCAATGGACTCAAAGCGGTCCTTCGGGTAGCCTTTTCGTTTGAGCAAATCAACGGCTTGTCCGAACTCGCTCGTGGCCACTTGAATGTTCCAAGTCTCGTCTTCACCCGGCGTCTTGGCTGAGCTGATGCCGTTTTGCGAGAGAATGGCGATCATCTCATTCGCCTCTTTTTCCTGCAGACGCGTGTAGAGCGCCTGACTGCCACAGCCGACTAGGGTCAATAGAAGTAATATGTAAAAGTGTTTCATATTTAAGATCGTTGAAAAATGGTTCTATAGCGGCGTTCTCGTCGTTCGGGCTAGGTCACGTACCAACGTACGCTCCCGTCGCCCTCGCTTCTCGGGCCTGGCTATAGAACCATTTTTCAACGATCTTACCTTTCTCGTTAAATCATTTGCGCAAAAAAAGTTCATCTTCATGCTGATTTTCAATCGTTTTTGTTGAATCGTTTACCGAGGAGCGAACGGGGTGTGCAAAAGGGGCTATAGCAAGGCCCGAGGAGCGAGGGCGACAGGAACGTACAAAGAAGTACGTGACTTAGCCCGAGCGACGAGAACGCCGCTATAGCCCCTTTTGCGCACCCCGTTCATTGGCCACGAATGAGTGTTTGAATCATACGGCTAACCTTATCGGTCCCTTTGGCGAATATATCGAGTGTGATGTTGACTTGGCTGAGGTCGTTTTGAAGCTTGAACAGGTCCCCATGGGTGATTTTGCCGGGGTCTTTGTCAAAGCCCTCGAGGCGTGTTTTGATGTTTTCCCGCGTCTCTTTGAATTTCGACCCGAAGCTCTGCAGCGACTCCATCAACTTTTGACTCGGTGTCATTTCGGCGTTGGGAGCGACTGGGTTGAGGCCCATGTTGCGCAGAATGGTGTCACCTGGCGTTGAAGTGGACGCGTTGACGGGGTTAACGTCCTGAGTTGCCGTTGTTCCCTGTCCAGACTGCATGGTGGATTCGAAGCGCGAAACATCCTCTGGCCGTGCGTTTTTAGTCACGTCCTGAGTGGCCTGTTTAAGGGCCTCTTCCGCAGCTTTGTTGGCCGCGGATGCTCCGATACCCATATCCATAATAGACCTCTCCAAAATGACCTCTAGCAACGTTCTCCCCGAGGGAAATGGGAGCAATAAGTTCGTTATCCATCGTGATTCGCCTAGGTCACGCATTTCAATGCGCTCCCGTCAGCTCACACTCGGAAGCCTGCTTCTTACTCCCATTTCCCTCGGGTTCGTCGCTCTGGCTAAGTCACCTACGTTAGTAGGCTCCTGTCGCCCTTGCTCCTCGGGCCTGGCTATAGGCCCATTTTGCAGAGGTCTTGGTGTTGATTGTTAATGTGTGATATTGATTAAAGTGTGATTATGGCGCGCTTTTGATGTCGGCCAAAATGCCTTTGGCTATGTTGACGGCGTCAACCGACAGGTTACGTTTAATGATGGTGTTAGCCAAGTCGGTGGCCTCGTCGTGCAGCTTTGTCAGCTTGAAGAGGACACACAGCATCGCCTTGGGCAGATCGCTCTCCGGGTGCTCTTTAATGTAGGGCAGGAGAAAGTCCTTGGCCTTTTTCCACTGCGCCGAATAGATGAGGAAAAACGCCTTGGCGCAGAAGGCCTCTTCGCTATTCGGGCGGACCGTTGTGACGGCGTTGAAGATGTCTTCGGCGCGCGGCGTCAGGCCTCTCGAGAGAGCGATAAACCCAATTTGACTGAGCAAGCGAATGAGGTCGCTCGGCACTTCTTTAAAAACGTCGGCGTCGACCGCGTTTGACTTTGCGTTGAATAGTGAATGCATGATGCTCCTTTTTAGCTGACGTTTCTGCAGACGGACTTCATCGCATCCGCCAGTGCTTTGTTGGTTTGGCTGGCCATGCTAGAAACCATCGTGAATTTCTGCATTGCCATTTGGGTTTCCATGATTTCAGCGTGCGTGATCTCGCCGGCATCTTTACTGCTCAATTTATCCAATTGAGTATTGATGTTTTCTTCCGACTTGGAAAGAGCATTATTGAGCTTATTACCGACGTCGTCGAGTGCTGCTCCTGTTGAGGGTCCTACGTATCCTGTCATAATTTTGTCCTCCTCAGCATTTTCGAATGACTTCTTCAGCCTGCGAAATGCCGATTTTAAGTTTGTTAAAAGCTTCAAAAACCTCTGTAGCTAAAGGCTGGGCCAATTTTTGTTGTACCCATCCCTTGTATTCCGACAGCCGATTGAGCACTTCGCGGGCCTTCGTTCCAGAACGATCTTCCGAAAGTGCTTGCTCGAGTTCCATTAAGTATTCTTTTTTTGTCATAGTTATAAAGCTCCTATGTTTACCGTGACCGTTTCGGTCCCTTTTCTGAGAATAATTTTTTCCGGTAAAATCGATTCTATCACGTACCCCGATGGCAAGATGGACCCGCGAAAATAGCGACTGCCGTTTGCGAGGTCGACCCACTGGAGGTCCTTGCCGCCAATGGTAACGGAATTGATGGGGCTGTCAAAGAAATTCTGCACCTCTTCTGGGATCACGCTGACCTGGGCATGCAAGGGGATAACGGCCTCTATAGCGACTTCGATGGCTCTTTGAGCTTCGGCCCACTTGGCTGCAGAGGACTTATCTATTGTTCCCTTAAGCAGAATGGCCTTGGGCGTGGGTTGAATGGTGATAAGGTTTGCCAAGCCGTATTGTGTGAGGATTTGGTGAACCTTATTGCGGAGGTCGAAAGAGGAGACGGTCTGAAAATCGATGTCGCAAATGCCGATGTTGTCGCGTTGCAGGCGTTGTTTGAGCAGGCCGATGTTTTGAGCGTCAAAGACATAGCCCTCGATGACGACATTACCTGCTCTTTTGCCTGCATAGGCTGTCAATGGCAATTGGAGTGACCGTATGCTGTCTTGAGCTCCCATAACGATCTGCTCCTGGCTCCAGATGCGGATATTTGACCGGGGCGCATTTTCTGTCAAAAAGAGTTGCAGGGGGTATTTTTCGTCATTTTTCGCGACGTAGACATCAAAAGTGAGCTTTGGTTTTTCGGTGACAGTATAGTTGAGGACCTCGTGGCGATCCTTGAGTAGGTCGGGAATGGAAAGCGATTGAAAGTCGATTTTTTCAATGCCGGGAACGTCGTCTAACAGCCGTAATAGGTTCTGTTTTTCGTTGTCTGAAAGGCTACCGACAATCACGACAAGGCCCGGGGTTTCGGAAACGCTGACTTTGAGCGGCAGGCGCTTGTCTTGTACAATCGATTCGGCTGATTTCAAAATCTTTTCCTGGCTCCAAATGCGGAGAATGGCCTTTGGCTGCAGTTGTTGCAGTTTGGTAACGACTTTGTGGGCGTCCTTTTCGGTCTCGACGTAGGCAAGAATCGTGGGTGGGTTGTCTTGTAAGGTGTGGCGGAGTGTGTTTTGCTCGAGGAAATCCGCGACGGCTGGCTGATTGATGGGCTTTATGGAGACGTCGTCTGTCGGCCAGGCGATGTACGCGAGGCCAAGAACGGCAAGCGCGCTGGCGGCACCCAAGATCGTGCGATGGAGTGGCTTCTTTTCAATAACGACAGCCGCCGTTTCCGTTGTGGGCACTTCCGCTGCACCTTCAATGGGCTCCGTTGCAGGAATTTCCCAGCGCCCCTCAGCTGGCCCAATAATGACTTCCGTTTCTCCAATGCGAATGACGTCAAAGGCTTCCAGCGGGTATTCGTCGGCCTCGAGGGCTTTCCCATTGACAAAGGTGTGTTCTGGGTCCTCGCATTTTAAGAGCAACCGCCCCTCGATGTCCATGACCTCCAGGTGGTGTTCAGCGATCGCCTTGTCGACCAACAAAATATCACAGTCCTCCCCACTGCCAATGCTGATCGTTCCATCAAAGGGAACTTCAGCGCCCGCATGCGGTCCGGAAATGATTTTTAGTAGGTAACTCATAGAACACTCGCTATACTTATTGTACCCTAAAAACACCCGATGTCAAGCAACCCTATGCAAAATGGCTTTCTAGCCTCAATCATTAGCGAAATTTTATTACCGCGCATCGGTTTTCAGATGCGCCCTGGATGCGCCGTTAGAGAGCTCTGCGGGTCTATGGAGCCGTTGGTGGCGCACTTATTCAGTCTTCGAGAGCGGCTTTGGCTGATTCTTGAAAAATAGGCGGAGATTGATGGTGGGTTTAGAATATTAGATTTTAATATCTATTGTATTTTTTAAATAAAAAGTCAAGCTTTTTCGTAATAAATCGGCGAGACCTTATCCCTAGCTGAAATACGCTGCACTGCAATACCCAACGCAGCATCAAAGCCGTTGAGTTGTAGAACATAAGCTCGCTGCAGCCCGGCGTGCGGGAATCGAGATTGTTTTTTTTTGGATTATGTAAATATTAAAAGAGCTTCTGTCGCGCCGAATTTTTTACGAAAAAGCTTGACTTTTTATAAAAATACTATACGCGATGGTTTTTATATAAAAACAGCGATAAATCCATTCCAATATCTTGTTTTTACAAGCAAAAGCCGCTCTCGAAGACGGAAGGAGTGCGCCACAAACGGCTCCATAGACCCGTTGAGCTCTCTAACGGCGCATCCAGAGCGTGTTGTCACACGCAGAGTTGTAGTGAGTTAGTCCTTCTGTAGACGCATTAGGCGCGGACCGCTTAAGAATTCATGAATGTGCATCTAGGGCGTCTTGCAGATGCGGACCGGTTAAAAATTCAGGAGAGCGCTTTCACCATTTGGTGAAATTTAAATTAGAGCACACATGGCCATGCAAGCCTCAATTAGAAAGGGGAAGCGGTCGGCATGACTTGTTTTTTTGCTAATGACTGAGGCTTTCTAGCGGAGTTCTCGTCGTTCGGGCTAAGTCACGTACCGTTTGTCTGCAGCGTGCTTCATCGTGCGCGGCCAGAAATCCATTTATCATCGGTTTTAGGGCCTTTTACACAGGTCTTTTAAATGCCTTGGCGAATCTTTTCCAGAAGCGATGTCGTGCTGAATCCCTGCAAGAATGGCATAAACTGTATTTGGGCGCCACAGGCTTCCAGGGCGCTGCGTTCGTCCAGGTCGAGTGTCTCCAGCGTGTAATCACCGGCCTTGACGTAGATGTCGGGCCGAATCAGCTCCATTTCGACATTCAGCCGTGGCGTGTTGAAAATAAATACCGTGTGTACGCAGGCTAAGGCTGAGAGGGCGTAGGCACGTTCTTGCTCCGACTGCAGTGGACGCGAGGGCCCTTTCAGCGCGGCAACACTCTTGTCGCTATTGAGGGCCACAAAGAGGCAGTCTCCACTCGCGGCAGCTGTTTGCAGAAAATAAATATGACCCGCGTGTAGGAGATCAAAACAACCATTGGTCAGCACGACACGTTTGCCTTGCTTGAATAAAAGTAAACGCGCTTGTACAGCGTCATCGATCGTTTTGAGTTTAGGATTGGCCAGCTCCATAATTATTGCCGTCTGGCGGAGAGAGAGGGATTCGAACCCTCGAAGCCCCTTTTGGAGGCTTACCTTCTTAGCAGGAAGGTGCTTTCAGCCGCTCAGCCATCTCTCCGTTCGTGAAACTACAACTTTTGTAAAAAGAAGTTTTCAGTAAGCAAGATTCGTTTTAAAAGGTCAAGTCGTTTATAAAAAAACATTCTAGAACTAGTTTTTATTTGATTTCGCATAAAAAAATAAAAAAAGCTTTACTATTTTGAGAAAATGATGAGTCTACAAGGCCTAGTTTTGAAGCAATCCGTTTCAAGAACGCCTAGTTCGGACCGTTTTCCCGAGCAAGGTATTTTATTTTAGCAACAAAAAACATTACCATGGGAAATTTGAAGAAGAAGCGTCGTCTGAAGATGAATAAACATAAGCGCAGTAAGCGCTCTAGAGCTAATCGGCATAAGAAGCGCACCTGGCAAGTCTAATTTTGGCGTAGAATGGAATGCCAAGAAGTTCGTTGTCCTTCGGGTTTCGGCTCGGTCTGCACCTCATGTGCACTTCCTCGCCTCACCATCCGTAGCTTGCTTGGCCCATTCAACATCGAAGTGCAGCACTTGACATAAACATAAGTGAGTCAAGTGCTTGTAACGCATATTTTTACATTACATCTCCGTGCACTACCACTCTTTTCGTCCGAGTGTTGCACTTCATTTGTTTAATTGGCGACCGCTGCATCCAGTGCGCATCGGAAACCGATGCACGGTAATAAGATTTCGCTAATGATTGAGGTAATGGCGATGATCAATAAAAAGTTGTCTTGTTCTTTTTCTGCAATCACACATAGTGATAGACATGACAGACAATATTCGACCCGTAAATCCGAATCAGAAGACTCAAGAATCACAATCGCCTATTCCTTTAAAACGCATCAAGGAGCAGTTGCCTAACACAAAGCCTTTGCCAATACAGCAAAATGACTTAAAAAGTCGCCATGTAAGCCAAGTAAAAGAACCTCAAGATTTGACCCATCTTATCAAAAGAGAAAAAATAAGTCGGACGGAACAGACACCTTCCCCAAAAGATTTCCAGGCGCCAAAAAAGCGATTGTATTTGAATAAAAAAGAGCGAGAGCAGCTTGAAAAATTCGACAAAACCGTCGCCAAGTTCGCCACAGAATTCGAAAAGGCTAACACCGTCAACGACCTCGAAACCATTGCTCTGCGTTTGGGAAAAGAAAAAATGTCTGCCTTGATCGATGCCTTGGTGGAGCCGACTACAGACCCCATACGCATTGATGCCTACAAACAGGATCTAACCGCTATTGTCCTAGTGCTAGCCGAGGTCAGTAATAAGTTCACGCGCGAAGAAGACCTGACAGCAATTGAAAGAATCGGCAGTCAAATCTTTTCTTTGGCATTGAAAGAAGCGATGGAGGGAAAAGACACCAAAACCTTAAGTGATCTTTTGCAAAAGCCAGATACTGAACTGCAAAACGTTGACCATTTCTTGGTTGGCATGACCCTCAATACGCTGCACAACATATGTTCTGGCAAAAATCCGCCCCTCAAGTTCACGACCGATGAACTCACTACACTCAAGTTTCGCTCGCAGTGCTATTCAGGCCCATTTTGCGACGAAGAGGCCATTAAGGCGATCGACGAAAAACTTGGCCAAGGCGATCGACGAAAAACTTGGCCAAGGCGATCGACGAAAAACTTGGCCAAGGCGATCGACACAGCGTCAAGCGCGCACGCTTTGCTAAGAATAACTTCAAAATATCCAAAATATTAGACCGCGTGTGGAAAGGATACGACCCAGATGAAGAAAAAAAAGCCCTTGTCGCCAAGACAGGCAACTTTTTTCCAGAAATGCTCGGTCTTCCCTACAAGACAGACTCGAATGGAAAGAGTGTACTACAAGAAAATCCGAGAACTGGCCAACGCAACCTCATGGCCACGAGGATTGACCAACAGCTATTTGGCGTCCTCACGCGCACGACTTGCGGTGTCAAAGATGGCGTATGCGGCATTGTGATGCAAATAGCACCAGGGAAATTCATACAGGACCTGATTCCTCAATTACAAACCATCGCCCCTTCTTCAAAAGAACTCTTACCCTTGCTCCAGGACTTCATATCGAACGAAGATTTCATTTGTAGCCTGACGGAATTGCAACTGACAGACTGCATTACAGGCGAGCTCGATCGTCACATCCATAACTACTTCATAGATATCGCCATCGAAAATGGCAAGGTAATCTTTAAATCGATACGCGGCATCGACAACGACATGGGCTTCAGTTCGAAAGTTTTTCCAACATACACTGGATACGTCAATGAGCGTAATTTAGAAGACTACAGATATAAAACCCCAGGCTACCCAAAATGCGTGACACAAGAAATGAAAGATAAGATTTTAGCGCTAAAACCTGAAAGCTTAGATACCATAGATAATGGCCTTCTCGAAAAAGAAGAGATCGATGCGACTAAAGAACGCCTCACACTCCTTCAAGAATACCTCAATTCAGACAGTTGCACGGTCGTCGAAAAATTGGGATCCGTCGGTAGCACCATTCTTAAGGATTACAATGAGCCAGATGATTCGTATTTCGGCGATTTAAGAGAAAACGGCAGTTACTATAATTCCTGTTTCGAAGAATTTTCGGATCTCTTTGAGGAAATTCTAGACGGGGAATGGGTAGATACTTTCCGATCGAAAAACACACCTGAAGCGAATATTATTACAAACCTCTTTGACGTCATCAACGGAGATTTGAATAGTGTCACATTTAACAATATACTGATGAAGGAGGTCTACGCCCTGAAAGGACAATCGGTAAACGCTCCTTTTATCGCCTTTTTGTTGCGTCAACAAATCGATTTCGTGCCAACCGATGTCTTGAATACCATCAGTTCAATAACTCCAGACGATAACATCGACCTCGTGCAAATCGCCGAAGAATACGAGTATCCAGAAATCGACCTGCTTAAACAAAAACTCGGCTTGGTGAACTGAGCAGGGCTTAAAAAAAGAGCCAAAGAAAAACTTTGGCTCTTTATATATCAACAGAGGAAATGGGATCGATTAGGTACGCGAAGGCATCTTTTTAGCCTCTTCGATTGACAACACAAAATTCCATTCTTTGGCCTCTTCAAAGCCTTTGCACTCATCAGACAGCTTCTTGCTGCCGACGAGAGCATGCGCCAATGTGAGGTCGCGGCAAACTTTGATAGTGTCGTGGATGAGGTGAATGAACTCCATTTCGGCATGCTCAACTTCTTGTACGTCGATAATGACCTTATAATAGCCGCTATCGACCGCCGCTGAGATTTTCTGCTTCAGATAGCTGGAGACCTCATTGATGATGATGTGGGAAATGCTTTTCGGCAAACGAATGACGAGAAAGTCGTCGACGTAGCTAAAATAACGTTGAGAAGTGTCGAGGTTGATGGCTTTTGCGATCTTGCTCTGGAGCTCTTGAAAGTCAATCGGCTTCGTAATGATGGACGTAAAACCGGCTTGCTGTGCTTGGTGTTGCTCGTCGGTGGCCGTTTTGACGGCGAGACCAAAGACCGGAATGTACTTCGTCTTTACGTTGGAACGCAGCATGCGGAACGTTGAAATAGCCGCCTCGTCGGGCAACGAGAGACTGATGACGATGACATCAGGAAAGGTCTTTGTGCAAAAATCGATCGTTTCGGCGGCCGAAGTGACGTGGTGGATGCGCCAGGGTGTGTCCTTGAGACCAACCTTGATCTGTTCAACGATGGCCGGCTTGTCTTCTACAACGAGGATTTCACAGGCATCGGTCATTTTTTTCTGGACCTTGTTGCTGTCACCGGCGGGCCTGAGATCGATGATGCGCCCCGTCTTTTCAACGAGCACTTCTTCTTTAAAGGGCTTTACAATGTAGTCACGAATGCCGATTTTTGCAATTTTCATGACGTTCTCGCGACCAGCTTCAGCCGTTAGCATGATGACTGGCAGGTTTTTCAACTGCGGATCAGCCTTCATCTTAGTCAACATTTCCACGCCGTCCATGACGGGCATGGTTACGTCGAGGAGGACGATGTCGGGGTTTTCCTTACCTGCGACAGCCAATCCTTCAACACCGTTGGCCGCTTCGAGAATATCGACGTCATAAGTCGCAAAGGCTTTCTTTACAATAATGCGAACCGCTTTTGAGTCATCTACTGTTAATACTTTGAGCCTCATAGAAATCTTGCCTCTAGTTCTTTTTCATTAAGAGATCGACAACATAGGGAACGCCGCCTGTCTGGAAGCGGTAACTCGTGCGAACGATGCTGCTGGAAACGGTCGTTTCAACTGCAAAGTGATTGCCGCGTAAAATCGATGGAATCGTCAAACGGCAATTGTAACCCATGTCGCAGAGTTGATTTTTAAACGTGCCAACCGTCATATTGGTGAGCTCGCCGAGGGCGTCGTTGACAGTTTCATGCCCATTGGATGTGACTTCGGTCTCTGTCATTCCTAAAAATGAGCCAGTCAACTTAATGGCGAGCGCCTCTTCGAGGTAAATGTACATGACGCCGTTGATCGTTCCAATAAAGCCAACAGAACCCGCTACGATATTCTTATCGCGGCTGATCGGGCATACGGGCGCTGGCTTAGAAGGATCGCTCGAATAAGAGGCAGATCCCGTAAAGGAAATATCGAGAGAGAGCATGGTTTTGAAAACCTTCTCGACGGACTCGACAATCATGTCTTGAATTATTTTTTCGGAAATGCCGGCAATTTCAATATCCATGCAGACTCCAACTTTCTTTTAAACGGATTAGTTTCGCAATAAGTCAATAATCCTAATGCGGTTTTACAACGAAATCAAGAGCTTTCTTGAAAAAACAACAGATCAAGTTGCGTCGACAGGTCGCCCACTTAAAAAATTCTATTATCGAGGTCTTTTTTATTGTATTTTCTCAACGGAAGCTGTAAATTGTTACGGAACGTTCAACACTATGAATAAACACATCGAATCTTTTTTAAAGAAAGACAACAACCAGCTCTTGGGGCACGTCTGCAAGACTTTTCCTAAAGAGACCTTGCATTTGCCGAGCCCAGACGTCGTGGACAACGTCTATGTCCCAAGTGACCGCAACCTTCGCGTCCTGCACAATTTGGCCTGGCTCTACTCGCATGGCCGCTTGAGTCGTACCGGTTACCTCTCGATTTTGCCAGTTGACCAGGGCATCGAGCATTCCGCAGGTGCCAGTTTTGCTCCAAACCCAATCTATTTTGATCCCGAAAACATCGTCCGCCTGGCCCTCGAAGGTGGATGCAGCGGAGTGGCTTCGACGCTCGGTGTCCTCGGCTCAATGGCCCGCAAATACGCCCACAAGATTCCCTTTATCGTCAAACTCAATCACAACGAGCTTCTAACTTATCCAAACAAGTTTGACCAAATCTACTTTGCCCAAGTCGAGCAGGCCTATGACATGGGTGCGGCGGCCGTCGGGGCAACCATCTACTTCGGTTCTGACAACGCTGACAGACAGATTCAAGAGACGACAGAAGCCTTCTCTTTGGCCCACGACCTCGGCCTGGCGACCATTCTATGGTGCTATCTGCGCAACCCGGCCTTCAAGTCCGACAAAGATTATCACACGAGCGCCGACCTCACTGGCCAAGCTAACCACCTCGGCGTCACGATTCAGGCCGACATCATCAAACAAAAACTGCCGACCAATAACGGCGGTTACAAGTCTCTCCAAAAGTATGGCAAGACGCACGAAAAGGTCTACACGACGTTGACCACCGATCACCCGATCGACCTCACGCGTTACCAAGTCGCCAACTGCTACATGGGCCGCATGGGCTTGATCAACTCTGGTGGCGCTTCGGGCGACAACGACTTCGAAGAGGCTGTCTTTACAGCGATCGTCAACAAGCGCGCTGGCGGCAGTGGTCTCATCGCAGGACGCAAGGCCTTCCAACGTCCGATGAAGGAAGGCGTTGAGCTCCTCAACACCATCCAAGACGTGTACCTCGAAAAGACGGTTACAATCGCATAATTTTTCTCGATACCAACATTGCTTGAGGCCATCAGGACGTTTTTCTGGTGGCCTTTTTTTTAATCCCATCCCAAGTGGTGCCAAAATGTGTTTCGCACCGCACTGAAGGCGTGAACAAAGAAGAGATTAGCGGGCAATTGATAACCTTTAATCCGCCAGGGAATTGGGATCTAGGATGAGTACGGCGTTGCCGTCGCCTAGGATAGCGCCTCCAGAGAGGTCGGGGTTGGCTTCTCTCAGGTGGCCTATGTTCTTGATGACGACTTCCTGTTTGGCGAGCATTTCGTCGACGAAGAGGCCATAAGGGTTGCCGAGGTTTTCAATGACGACGATGGCGCCGCGTGTGAGTTCCTTTTCCGAGGGCTCGATCGAAAAACGTTGGTGAAGTCGCTTGATGGGAATGACGTCGTTGCGCAGAGAGAGGACTTCGCGGCCGCCCTGGACTTGTTTGATCTGATTAGCTTGCGGGGAGATGACGATGCGGACCGACGTCGATGGAATGATGAATTTCTCGTTTCCGACGCGCACAATGAGGCCGTCAATGATGGCTGTCGTGAGCGGCAGGCTGATCTTAAAACGCGTGCCTTTGCCGACCTCAGAATCGATCTCAAAAGTGCCGCGCAGTTCTTCGATGTTTTTTTTGACGACGTCCATGCCGATACCCCTACCGGAAATCTCGCTGACGACTTCTGCCGTCGAAAAGCCCGGGAGAAAGATGAATTGCAGAATGTCCTTGTCGCTGTACTCCTGGCCTGGAGGCACGAGGCCCTTTTGTTCGGCCTTTTTGAGAATCATTTGTGGATCCATGCCCTTGCCGTCGTCGCTGACTTCGATTAGAATATTGCTGCCCTTATAGTAGGCCTTGAGCGCGAGCGTTCCGGTCCGATCCTTTCCCCCTGCAACGCGCTCCTCTTCGGCCTCAATGCCGTGATCAACCGCATTTCGAATCATGTGGACGAGTGGGTCGCTCAACTTTTCAACGACGTTGCGGTCGAGCTCGGTCTCTTCTCCAGAAACCTCCAGACGGACCTTTTTGTTCAACTGGTGGGCGAGGTCGCGGACCTGTCTGCTGATTTTTTGGAAAATCGAACGTATTGGCGTCATGCGGAGCGACATTGACGAGTATTGTAGACTCTTTGTGACACGAAACAACTGTGTCAAATTCTGCTGAAAAGGCGTGTCCTGAATGTTCAACGCGCGAATGCGCTCAGTCAACTGGCTGTGCGCTATGACCAATTCTCCGACCATGTTCATGAGGTTGTCGAGCTTGTTGGTGTCGACGCGGATGTAGGACGTGTGTTGTTTTTTGACAGGTGTGAGTGCACCGGTATCGCTCATTTGCTCTTGTTCGACGACGCCAGCGGACTCCACTTCGTGCTCGACGACGCCAGCGGACTCCACTTCGTGCTCGACGGCTGCAACCAGGGCTGATACGGGTATGATTTTTTCTGGAAGCGTGCCCTTTTTGAGCGCCAAATTGATTTGATCCCAGAATTGTTCCAGGAGGTCCTTGCTCTGCAGAATCAGCGTGATGGCCGACGTCCGCAGCGTGATTTTCCCTTTAACGGCCTTATCGAGCAGCGCTTCGATTTTGTGCGTGAGGACCTCGATGGGTGTGAGGTGGAGAAATCCAGCGACACCCTTGATTGTATGAAAGGCGCGATAGACAGTTTTGAGCGATTCCGCGTCGGCTGCTTTTTCCAAAGTCAGCAGAGAGCCCTCGAGGACTTCCAAATGCTCGACGAGTTCCGTGCAAAACTCTTCCAAAATTTCGCGATCGCTGGCCAAGTTGAGCTGCAAGACGGCGTCGACAAGAGGTGTTGCAGGTGGCGTTGGAGGCTTTTCGAGCGACTTTTCCGATGTCGCTGCGACAAATGGATCGAGCATGCCTTCATCGTACTGAATGGCGTGAATGTAGCGTTCCAGCCATTTTGTGAAAGTGTGGGCGTTGTGGAGTGTCGGAGTGTCGAACGGGGCCGCCTTTTCTAAAAGCTTGTCCAAGACAGCCTTGAGTGCCTCTACAGACTCGTCTAGGACTTCCGAATATGGCCATTCGTGTTCTTGCAACTCACCCAACAAAGAGTAAATTGGCAACAGGCCATCGTCGCTACCCTCTTTCGCCAACACGAGCTCCGTGGCTATCTGGTTCAGTAACGACTCTAATAAACGAATGTCCATAAATCTCTGTTTACAATGCAAGACCGATGAAAAATGTCGTCAAAGCTTGGCTTTGCGCGAGCACGACCTGCCGTAGCGTACATAGACGTACGTGAGGCAGTCGACGGAGCGCGAAACGAGCTTTCACGGTATTTTGCATCGGTCTTTTTTATGAGAAAGAGGCCTTATAGAGTGAATCCAGTGAGGCAAAGAACTCTTTTCGTACAGTACGCAGTTCGTCCATCATGGCATAGGGCTTTTTGTTGTCGCCTGATTGGACGGTCACGACGATGTTTCTGCCGATCGTATGGATTTTTTGCAGCAGGGTCTCTACGATTGGGAATGGCTTCAGTTTTGTGAGATGGTGCTGGCGATAGAGCCAATAGCCGATTTCGCCATCGCGGGCAGAGCCTACTTTTTCAGCATCCAGCTTGATTTGGCCCAACATGCAATTGCGGAGCTCGTAGGACCATTTTAAGTGAGCTGATTTCAGGTCTTCCAATGGAAATGTTGTTGACCCAAACCTCCAAAAATTGATGTCAGAAAGTAGACTTTTGGCCATTTGACGGAGGCCTTCAGCGGCTTCTTTATTGCGGCCGATGTCGAGCCTTTGCTCTTTGGCCATCGACTGAATAGTGGTGGTCTTTTTGGCGATTTCACGGAAACTATTGGCGGCCGCCTTGACGCTGTGATTGAGGTCGTCGATGCCTGTGCTTGAAGAGGTGATATTGTGGTTGATTTCGCGAATGGAGGCCGTTTGTTCTTCGAGTGCCGAGGCAATGGTCGTGGAAATGAGCGTCACTTCCTTGATGATGCCAGTGACGGTTTCAATAGAAGAGACGGCGCTGGTGACGTTTTTCTGAATACCTTCAATTTGCGCATTGATTTTGCCAGTCGCGTCCGCGCTCTGTGTAGCGAGCGCTTTGACTTCCGTTGCGACGACGGCAAAACCCTTACCCGCTTCGCCTGCGCTGGCGGCTTCAATGGTGGCATTGAGGGCAAGTAGGTTCGTCTTGTGGGCAATCGAGCGAATGATGTCCATGACTTCGCTGATTTCTTCCGCTGCTTTTTTGAGCAAATTCATGACGATGGTAGTCGTTCGAGTGCGTTCGCTGGCCATTTGGGCGATAGACAGCTCTTTTTCGCAATTCTTGCTGACTTCGCCAATAGAAGCGTTCATTTCCTCAACGGACGTCGAGATGTTGTTGGCTGTGCTCGATAAAGTTTCTGCAGTTGAGGCCATGGCGTCCGTGCTATCCGATAGTGTTGAAGTGGCCTTGGTGGCTACATTTAGGCTATCTTCAATCTGGACAAAACACTCCAAGGAATGCGATGAAATGGCCTGTATGGTGTCGGCTTCGAGTGACAATGCGCCCATGTTGACGCGAAAAGACAAAAAGGTTTCCTTGATTTTCTTCAATAGGGCATTCAGTTGAGTGCTCCATTGTGCGATTTCATCGTCTCCGACCACGACCACGCGTTCACTGAAGTCGCCTTCCATGACTTTTTCGATCACCTTTTTCGAGGCCAGAATGGGTGTCAGTATTGATTTTATCAACCAAGAGGACACGCCCATGCTCAACAAAATGAGTACCATGGACGTTCCAACTTCCCAATAGCCAACGGAATCGAGCTGCTTGTCTAACTTTAATAAGCGTTTAGAAACGTCTTGAGCCGACAAGCTTTCGACCTTCATTAGGGAGTTCATATTGTCTTCCACAAGGCCGCGAGTGTGGTAGAAAAACAGGCTGATCGAGATGACGGACAGTGTTGTCATGAGACTCACAGCGAGAAAAATTCGAAAGCGCATAGATAGGTTTTGCATAGCATTAAGGAAAGTAATACGTCTATAGTTAATCAGCAGTCAGTTTATAGACGATTTTTAAAAAAGCAATGCTGAAACATATTGCCTTTTGGATTCAAACACGATTTATTTTAACCCTCGTGAAAACCCTGTTAGAAGACATTCAAAAACTTCACATTCTCGTCATTGGCGACGTCATGCTCGACCACTACATTTGGGGAGACGCTCACAGGATATCGCCCGAGGCCCCTGTACCGGTTGTTCACATCGAGCGCGACTCTTACACGGCCGGTGCAGCTGCAAACGTTGCCCTCAACATCGCCAGCCTGTGTGCCCGTGCGACGCTCCTTGGCCCCATCGGCAACGACGCTCCTGGACAAGAGCTTTCCGCGATCCTCCGACGCGCTCATGTCGACCTATTGCCCGTCGGCTCGCCAGACAATATTGCCACGATTCAAAAGACGCGCGTGGTCGTGCGCAACCAACAACTGTGTCGACTCGACCGCGAGGCCTCCCCTCACTCCTACAACTGCGATAGCCGCCTCGATATTAAACCCGTCTTGAAGCTCTTGGAGAACGTTGACGCCGTCATTATATCGGATTACGCTAAGGGCTTTGTCACGGAATCCCTCATACAATCCATTCAAACGGCCGCCAAGGCGTGCCATTGCTTGATTGCTTTGGACCCAAAACCCAAGCGGAAATTGCGCTTTAGGGGCGTCGACATTTTGACTCCCAACCGTTCTGAGGCCTACCAGCTGGCCGACATCGAAGAGGACCCTCACAGCCCATTTCCCGCAGATCTCATCTGCAGTAAGATTTTTGAAAAATACGCCCCAGACAAGCTCGTCATTACGATGGGGGCTGACGGCATGCTCATCAGCGAACAGGGCAAGGCTTCACATGCCATTCCGACATACGCCCGCGAAGTCTTCGACGTCTCTGGAGCTGGTGACACCTCCGTTGCCGCCCTCACGCTCGCCCTGGCAGCCAAGGCAGACATCTACAAAGCAGCCCACTTCGCCAACACAGCGGCGGGCATCGTCGTCAGCAAAGTCGGAACCGCCACAACGACACCCGCAGAAATGTTGCTGTTTTAAAAGAAACCATCAATCATTTTGATTTATGTATCCATCGAGCAAGCGGTGAATATTGTCATTTTCGTTAGCTAATTGATAGAGTGTTCTGCCATCGACCACTGAAAATATCCAATCCATGCATTGTCTTCTGTCGAATCGATTTGAAATTAAATTGACCATTGCTTCACTGCCAGATTGTACAGCAAAATAGAGGTAGTTTTGGTTGACATCGACATTATTGCGATTCTGTAAGAGAAGATTAGCATCCCCAATGTTAGCTTCAGCAATAGCAACCAAAAGAGGTGGCTGAATCTCTTCTACGAGATGGTCTTGTGGGATTACTTCTAAAAACGCCAATTGGCCCATTCAACGTCGAAGTGCAACACTCTTTTCGTTCGAGTGTTGCACTTCGTTGTTTAATTGGCACTTAGTCTTTGAGTTTAGGCCAATTTGTTTCGATTTTTTCAAACAAATCAGTTAGGCATTCTGTGGCTGCTTCCTTATTTTTTTCATTACTAACATAATACTCAATACTCCTAATACTATCCCAAATATCCTTGGCGTATTTATCAAAAACAACGGGATGCATTGAATTCAGACTTTTTACAACGTCATCAAAGATATCCTTGGATACAATATTTTCGATTTTTTCTATGAGAGCATTAATAATGTTTGGTCGTGCTATATTGAAAAAGTTTCGTATTTCATCATAATCTTTATAATCATAATCTTTATTTTCTATAGATATTTTTTCAATACCTAATAGAAGCTTTTCCATTCTATTTGCCATAGCTATCCTTTCATTGGTCTTTTTCTCCGAATCAGAATCTTTTTCATCGGTCATTGGTTGAATAAAATCAAGATAATTACACACATATTTATCACTTTTCTTTTTCATATCAATCTTATCAATATAATCCTTTTTAAGCTTATTCAATTCACCTTTATCGTCACAAACCATTTCTGTTATTTTGTTAAACAATGTTAAAGCGTCATATTTTCCTATAATATTAATCACTTCTTGATATTGATCTGGCATTTGATCTAATGCATAGTATAAATTATCTCTATTCTCTTTTTTAATATTATTTAAATAACAACGCCCACAATATACCAAACATACATTCCCTAGAATATTCTCAAATGCAACAAACATATCGCTAAATAACTCGTCTCTGTCAACTGTTGCATATGAAAACTTTTCGCCAAACAGAAAATCAATAATTTGTTGTGTTGTTGGCTCATTTCCTTTTCCAAGCAATTTTAAGCGTTCTGTTAATGTTTCTTTCTCATATCTGCATAAATAAATATTATCTCTATTGTCTCTGAAAAACTGTATGTAAGAGTTGATAAAAGTTACTGCATTTTTTATTATATTTGTTTTTAATTGGCCATTCGTTACATCTTCAGCTATTAAATTTACAACAGCCTGCAAGTCATTATCGTTTTTTTGCAAGCAGTCCATAAGTGTTGTTTTTTGCGATAGACTACTACTATCTTTTTTACTATCTTTTTTACTATCTTTTTCAATTCGTTCTAAAATTAAAGATAATACGACATGTATACTTGACACAGATTCTTTATTATCTTCATTTTCATTAAAAATATCCTTTAACTCCCATGAAGAAGTCATGTTTGAAAAACATTTCAATGCTATACACAACCTTTCTAGTATGCAGTTATAACTTAATGTGAAGTTACAATATTTGTTCATTACTTCCTTCATCTTTCTGCATATATGGTTTAAAGTTATAAATAAGTTTCTACTATTAATATCAATATTTGTTTGTTCGAGAAGGCTGTAAGTAAGAGTATTGTTTTCGTAAGTGAAGTTATAATCGCTGTTATGATTATTTACCATTTCTATCAACTCTAATATCCCATTGTTGTCCTTGACTTTGCACAGACAATCAATAGCCTCTTTAAGGATCCCAGGTAAAATCCTTGCAGTTTGCACAAAATCTTCGTCTACTTCTTCAACCTTAGGAATGACTTCTTCAACCTTTCCATCGTTATTGTCGGAATCTACTTTTTTAACTTTTTGTACGCGCTCATCGTCGGAGCCTTCCTGTTTTTCGGACTCTTCTTTTCGTTCAATCTTTTTCCTCGTATTGTCTATATCATGTGAAAGTTTTATAATCATGGGTTGAGTTAAACGTTTGACATGTTTATCCTCATCATCTTTTTTAACTTTCTGCGGCTCATCATCGGAGGATTCAGACACTTCTATTGAAGGAAAAGCTCTTCCATTATCATTTTTCGCGAGATTTTGTGCGATTATAGTGGCGTACCCGAAGTCGTCAAACCACGTGCCTAAGTCTTTATTCGCACCAATATTTTGCTGCATATTGTTAAAAAAGACATCGTACGCCGCGCGCAAGTCTAAAACTACGGATTCAGTTAGAGTCAATTCGGAATTTTCTACCATGACCTCATTCAAACACGCCAACGCTTGAATCAACATGCCATACGATTCCAGACGCTCATCGATGGCATTTTTGTTGCTATTGTTTTGCGCTTTTGTCTCGAGATCATTGAGTCTTTGAATGCCCTCGATCATGTTTAGAACTTGTGCAATAACAGATTGGTTTTCCAATGTTTTCTGTGTATCGCCGAGTCCGGCATTTAGTGTCGCAGTTAGACTGAGAAATAAATAGAATATTTTTTTCATAACAGGAGCATTCATGTTATTTTTATAAAATAAGTCAATAGAAAATATAAAAATATTTCGAAAAATGATTATTTCTTGGTTGCGCTTTCACTGTTGTCTTTGAGTTGACAGGTGTGCGTTGCGAAATAGGATGTGAAGGCATGAGTATTTTTAATGGGCTTTTTGTCGACCTTTGGGGGATCTTTTTGGTGGTGTTCTTTTTTGGTGGGTCGATTTTTATCCACGAATTGGGACACTTTTTAGCCGCTAAACGTCGAGGGCTGGCGGTGCCGCGGTTCTCGATAGGATTTGGGCCAAAGTTGGTGAGCTGGACGCGCAATGGGACAGAATACCGGATATCGTTGCTGCCGCTAGGAGGGTATGTTTCGATACCACAGTTGGCCGAGATGAAGTCGATCGAGGGTGATTTTCCAGAGCTCGCAGGGCAACACCTCAAGGAGCCATCTTATAGTGACAAGCTTATTGTGTCGGTCATGGGAGCTGCATTTAATGCCCTTTTCGCGTTGGTTTTGGCATTGTTGTTGTGGTGGGTTGGGCAGCCGTTTTCTGCGTCCGAAGTGACGACGCAGGTCGGCTACGTCCAGGAAACCTTTGAAGTGGATGGCGTGATCTCGCCTAGTCCGGCCTTTGAAGCTGGATTGAGGCCTGGTGATCGTATTGTGAGTATCGATGGGCAGCCGGTTGCCGATTTTCAGGACATTATTAAAGATATTGTGATGGGAACGGGGCGCGCAGAGGGAGGCCGGCCCGTGGCAAACATCGAGATTGAGCGTGACGGCGCGCGGCAAGTTTTGACATTACACCCGGTCTTGATCGATACCAACAAACTGAGTCGAGATGCGATGCGATTTATCGGCATTTCTCCGGCTAGCGATATCGTCGTGTCGGCAACGACACCCAATTCGCCCGCGACAACAGCAGGCCTGTTGCCCGGAGACAGAATTGTCGGAGTCAACGGGAGTCGCCTGTACTCGTTGTTATCGCTGCAAGACGCCGTACAAAAGGAACATCCACTTCAACTAGAGATTGTGCGGCAAGGGGCGATTTTGCAAAAGGAATTGATGCCAATGGCGGTGCCTTTCACGCGTCCCTATGTCCAGTGGACTCTCGAAGGTGGTGGACAGGTCGACATTTTCCCGCATTACGTGAATAAGACGCCGGCCATTCAACAATCGCAGCCCAACACCTTTTCCGAACTCGTCGTTTTGAACAGCGATGTTCCGGACTTAATGGACGTCGATATGCGTGTATTGGCGGTCAACGACAGTACTGCAAAGTCTATTGAGTGTCTCGCCCAAGCTACGGTGATCGGACAAAACCGCCTTGAGTTGAGCTCGCAAGGCAACCTCCGTCGCCTCAACCTGGATATTGCTAAACAAGCGCTGGTGCCGTCAAAAACCTACTGGCTGCTCGGCATTGAAATGCGTCGTGACGTCGTTTTGCGTCACATCGACCCATGGACGCAGTTTAGAAAAAGTACAGAAATGACTTTTGGATCGCTTTTCAGCCTCGTCGACACGCAATCAGACCTCAAGCTCCAATCACTCATGGGGCCAACTGGCATTGTCCGGACGATGCACGCCTTTTCCAAAGACCTCCGCATGTTGATCTGGTTCGTCATTTTAATCAACGTTAACCTGGCGATTCTCAACTTGCTGCCCATTCCTATTCTCGACGGCGGCCATATCTTATTTGCAACGATCGAAAAAGTGACGCGGCGGCGGCTATCACCGGGCTTCATCCATTCGACTCAAGCCGTCTTTTTGACCCTCTTTCTCGCGCTCATGATCTACATCACGTTTTTCGACATTCTTCGCTGGAAGGGCGATCGCACATCAGAGGCCGAATTGCAGAAGAGCAAGTTGCTTAATATTGAACGCTCCTTTTGAGGAAAAGACCGTTGTAAAATGGCGCAAAAATGCGTTTCGCGCTGCGCCGACTGGCTCACGTACTTCTATGTACGCTACGCCAGATCGTGCTCGCGCAAAGCCACATTTTTGCATCCATTTTCACAACGGTCTTTGCAAATGAACAACTTACAAAAGTACCACATTCGCCTTCGGGAAGAACGCCATGGGACATTTTACAACGATCTTTGACTCGGTAGGCTCTTGAAGACCTCAAACGCGACATATTTCATAAATTTTCGCGGGCTCTGCAAGATGGTCGAGCTGGTGTCGAGTGGGTAGCTGGCTCGATCATGGTAGCGTTGAAACTGTGTTGCTGAATAGGCGACACTGGGTGATCCGGCGTCAAAGAGGTCGTCGAAAGCCCACAGTATTTTCCCATCGCGAACGTCAACCAACTTCGCTCGAATGCCAACTGAGAGCGGTTTGTAGGGCGAGAAATGCGTTATGTCGATAAACAAAATGGCGTCCGCGTTGCTCTCTTCACGAATCTTTGTTAGCAGGTTATCGGGCAGCATTGAGACGGAACTGAATTGATAAGCACCAAACAGGTCCTTCATCGTGTTTCTCGTGACCGGAACGACCTCAAAACGCCCTTTACGCGTCAATTCGGAATCGAGCGTGGCGTCCATCGTTTCGAGATGCGGAGCGAGTTCCTCCTCGTAATAGACCGGCAACAGCGCCACTCGCTTGATGCCAGATAAGTAACCGGCCGCATAGACGTTTTTGGGGACGTACGGCGTGGGTGAGGGCTCATTGACGCCCTTCATGCTTTCCGTAAATTGACACCCGGCGAGTAGAAAACAACTTGCCAGCAGTAATCTCATGTTGTGCATCATGACCCGTCTATAGTACAGCAAATATCTGGCCATTGGCAATGGAAAAGATTGACCTGTTCTTTATTACCTTGGTCGCCAATGATTAAGGCCAACGACAAAAACTCCGCAGACATTTTACAACGGTCTTTTATTGACAAGCGAAAATAGGCTCAATAAAGTGCGCACTTAAATACATATATAACTCATGAGCAACGAACTTTTATCCGTCCTGGAGTACATGGAGAAAGAAAAGGGCATTCAGCGCGCTGAAATGATTGATACCATCATTGAGGCGATCAAGGGTGCCGCGCAAAAGGGCTTCAATGCAGGCCAAGAGATGCGCATAGAGATCAATCCCAAGACGGGAGCTCTCCGAGCGTGGGCGATGTTTAAAGTCGTTGATTCTGTCAGCGATCCAGCCATTGAGCTCCATTTCCGTCAGGCAAAAGAGATCGACCCAAATGTAACGCTGGGCGGTACAGTTGAAAAGGAAATCGACCCCTCTTTCCTCGGACGCATCGCGGCACAATCGGCCAGACAGGCGATCATGCAGCGCATTCGGCAGTTCGAGAAGGCCCGCATCTACGACGATTACAAGGATTCGATTGGCGATATCATTTCGGGTGTCGTTCGGCGCAAAGAAAAGGGTATTATCTACATTGACCTCGGAAAGGCAGAGGCCATGTTGATGCCACAAGAAATGGTTCCCGGTGAGGATTATGGCCCAGGCGAGCGCATTCGTTGCCTCCTCTTGGAGATAGAAAATACGTCTCGCGGCCCAGAATTGGTGTTGAGCCGCAGCCATCCGCAGTTCGTCCGCAAGCTCTTTGAGCTCGAGGTCAGCGAAATCGCCGATGGCACAGTCGTCATCGAGCGTCTAGCGCGCGAGGCCGGCTATCGATCCAAGGTGGCCGTTCGTAGTACGGATTCCAAGGTTGACCCTGTCGGTGCATGCGTCGGTGCGCGAGGGGCACGCGTTAAGAGCATTGTCCGCGAGCTCGGCGGCGAGAAAGTCGACATCGTCCATTTCGACGAGAACCCCAAAAGGTTCCTCGAAGAGGCAATCAAGCCCGCCATGCCGCTCAACATACAGATCGACGAACTCAACCACCGTCTTTACTTTGAAGTGTCGGAAAAAGACCTGTCTATTGCCGTCGGAAAGCGTGGGCAAAACGCACGCCTGACATCGCGGCTTTTGGGCTGGCGTCTAGACATCAACAAAGAGGAGAAGCAGGTTGTCGGCTTTGAGCAACGCAAGCAAAAGGCGGTGGCCGGTCTCCATCTAATTCCAGGCATCAACGACGAACTCGCCAAAAAGCTCGTCACCATCGGCATCACGTCTCCAGACGCGTTTGAAGGCGTAACAGCCGAAGATTTAACCGAAGCGGGCCTGAGCCCAGAAGAGTCAACGGACTTATTGAGGCTCGTCGCCGATTTTCTAAAACAGTAAAAGACCTATGAAAAATACCGTGAAAGCTCGTTTCGCGCTCCGCCGACTGCCTCACGTACCTCTATGTACGCTACGGCAGGTCGTGCTCGCGCAAAGCCAAGCTTTGACGCCATTTTTCATAGGTCTTTTCGAATTAACAACTTACAAAAAGTAAGACCCTTAAAAAATGAACGACAAGAACGCCGTGGACATTTTGCAAAGGTCTGAATAAAGTTTATATGAGCGTCAGAGTTTACCAACTAGCCAAAGATGTTGGCATGGCCAGCAAGGATGTCATTGAGATCCTGCAGGCGAAAGGGCTCGACGTGAAGAGTCCGTCCAACACCATTCCAAACATTTACGCAGAGGAATTCCTGCAGGAACACGCGTCCAAAGGGACTGCGACGTCTGTTGTCGCTGAACAAGAGCCTGAGCCAACGCCAACCAGACCTAAAGAGCCAGCGCCCAAGGAGACACCTAAAGAGTCTGCACCGGTCCGCTTTGTCAAGTCTACCGCAGAGATAGAGAACGAAAAGGCCGCCGAAGTCGAGCGCAAGAGCATCAAGGGCTCGGCAGTAATCGAACGCCCTCAGTCAGTTGCGCCAGGAAGACCCGCTCCACGGCTGTCTGCACCTCCGCCACCCGCGTTCCCCGTGAGAAAGCCCCAACATGCGCCAGCGCCGATTCCTCCAAGACACTCGGCCGCGCCGTTGCCTCCAAGGACCAACGCTCCGATTTCGCCAAGGCCCTCGCAAGTGCCCCTGCCATCCAGGCCACAACAGCCGATCGCCAGCCAAATGCCAGAAGTCGTTGGCCATACCATCAAGATCAAGCCGCCTATCGTCGTCCGCGATTTCGCTGTTTCCCTAAGCCTGAAGCCGTTTCGCCTGATTTCCGAACTCATGGAAATGGGCATTTTTGCGTCGATCAACCAGAGCCTGGAGGTCGATGTCGCCCAAAAGATCGCTCAAAAACACGGGTTTACGCTCGATGTTCAGCATCGGGGCGAACAGGAAGTCAAAAAGGCGCCAGAAGTTAAAAAGGTTGTCCTGGAATCGCGGCCGCCGATTGTCTGCGTGCTTGGACACGTCGACCATGGCAAAACGACGCTACTGGACTCGATCCGCAAGACCAACGTTGTTGCAGGCGAGGCTGGAGGCATTACACAGCACATCGGAGCCTACCAGGTCACTTCCAATGGGCAGAAGATCACCTTTATCGACACTCCTGGCCACGCAGCATTTTCCAAAATGCGGCAACGCGGGGCCGACGTCACCGACATCGCCATTCTCGTAGTGGCCGCCGATGACGGCTTTATGCCTCAAACTGAAGAGGCCTTCAAGTTCGCCAAAAAGGCCAATGTGCCAGTCGTGGTCGCCATCAACAAGATGGATGCCAAGGGCGCCAATATCGACCGCGTCAAACAGCAGATGCAACAACGCGGCATCGCTCCAGAAGACTGGGGAGGCGAGACTCTCTGTGTGCCTGTTTCGGCGCTCAAGGGCGACAATTTACCCAAACTGCTCGAAGCCGTACTGCTTCAGGCAGAAATGATGGAGCTCTCTGCCGACTTCAAAGGAACCGTTGAGGGCGTCATTATCGAGTCGCAAATCGAGGTGGGACGCGGGCCTACAGCCACCGTCATCATCCAAAAGGGCATTTTAAAGCCCGGTGATGCCATTGTCTGCGGCAGTCATTACTGCAAAGTGCGGGCCATGATCGATGACCAGGGCAAAACAATCAAAGAGGCACCGCCCTCGACCCCCGTTAAAGTCATGGGTTGGTCGGATGTCCCAGACGCCGGCGCCACGTTTATCGGCGTTAAGAGCGAAAAAGACGCCCGCCAACAAGCTCAAGATTTCGCCGATCAAACTAAGGACGGCTCCCCCACTCAAAAGACGATCGCCACGGGCAATGACAAAAAGGCCAACGTCGATGCCCTGTTTGCGGCCATCGCGTCGAGCAAGTCCAAGGTCCTGAAAGTCATCTTGCGCGGTGACGTCAATGGCAGCGTCGAGGCCCTCTCGAGCTGTTTGGAAGCCATCAAGAGCACGAAGGTTACGCTCGAAATCATCAGCGCGGAAGTCGGCCAAATAAACAAGACCGACATCGACCTTGCTTCTTCCACCGGCGCCACAATCGTCGGATTCAACACCAAGCTCGAAAACGGCGTCCAGTCTCTCGCAAAACACCACAGCATCCGCATTCTTCAGCACAACATCATTTACGAGATCATCGACCAGGTCAAAGAGGCTATGGCCGAGCTCTTGGATCCAGAAATTCAACGCCTCAAAACAGGCACGGCCGAAGTTCGCCAGGTCTTCCCGCTCAGCAAGGCGGGCGTTGTCGCCGGTTGCATGGTCACAGAAGGCTCTATCAAACGCGAACAGATCGCTGCCGTCATCCGCAAGGACCAGGTGCTCTGCGAAGGACGTATATCTGCCCTCAAACGTTTTAAGGAAGACTCTTCTGAAGTCCGTTCCGGTTACGAATGCGGCATTCAGCTCTCCAATTTCAATGAATACGAGGTCGGTGACCACATCGAGGTCTTCGAAATCAAGAAAATCCTTCCATCGCTTTAATTCATGGCAAGATCATCACGCGTCAACGAGCTCCTTCAACGAGAAATCAGCCTGCAGCTGCACACGCACTTCAAGGACGAGAGCCCCTGCATCACAATTCTCGCCGTCGATACTGCGCCAGACCTCCGCAAAGCCACTGTCTATTATTCGGTCATCGGCAATGAGGAAAAACGCAAGGCCGCTCACAAGTTTTTCTCAAAACATTCACACGCAATTCGGTCACTCGTCAGCAAAAACGTCGTCCTCAAGTATTTACCAAACTTCCGCTTTGTCTTCGACGAGGCCCAAGAGCGCGGCTTTCATGTTATAGATATATTGGAATCTATCGAAACTGAAGACTGATGCAAAATAGCGCCAAAATGCGTTTCGCGCTGCGCTGTCTGCCTCACGTACGTCTATGTACGCTACGGCAGATCGTGCTCGCGCAAAGCCACATTTTTACATCTATTTTTGCATCAGTCTTCCTTTGTTCCAATGAATGGGCTCATTAAACACCAACTAAAAACACGAGCAATGTGTGATTTCTTTATTATTGCTGGTGAGCATTCTGGCGACCAGCACGCGGCGGCGCTCGTCAAGGAGTTGAGGGGAAGGGGCTTTGAGGTTGCAGGAGTCGGTGGACCTGCGATGAAGGCGGCTGGAGCGGAGCTGCTCTTCGACATGACACAGCTGTCGGTCGTCGGTTTTTTTGAAGTCTTGAAGCATTGGCGTGTTTTTAAAGATTACTTTGACCGCATTTTCCATTGGATTGATAAAAACCGGCCGAGCCGTGTGATTTTTGTCGATTACCCTGGCTTCAATCTCCGCCTGGCGAAAAGGCTCTTCGACGCTGGCATCGCGCACAAGGCGGGCGGTCCCATTCGCCTGCTTTATTACATTGCGCCTCAAGTCTGGGCCTGGAAAGCCAAACGGCGTTTTGCGATGGCGAAAGTCCTCGACGCCCTGAGCGTGATTTTCCCCTTTGAAGTGGATTGTTTTGCCGACACAACATTGCCAACGACCTTTGTAGGGCATCCCTTTGCAGAAGCGGACTTCCACAACTCGATTCGGTTTGACGCGCATGGACAGCTGTTGTTGTTACCTGGCAGTCGTCAGGCGGCTGTCAAGCGTATTTTCCCAAAGATGTTAGACGTCCTCGACGCTCTGGGTGCTCAACAAGAGGCGGCTGTCCTCTACCCCAGTGAGAGCATGCTGGCGCTATTAAAGACACTCGCAGGGAACCGCACCATTGCGTTCGTCCCCTATGGGACCGCCGTAAAGGCGCGAGCCGCGCTGATGAGCTCCGGGACGATCTCGCTGTTGTGCGGACTGGCTGGCATTCCTGGCATCATTCTCTACCGCGCGCACCCATTGACCTACTGGCTGGGCAAAAAGTTGGCCAAAATCCCCCATTTGGGCATCGTGAATCTGCTTCTCAAGGCGCCTATCTATCCGGAATTTATCCAAAATATTCAGCCAAAAATCGTCCTCGACGCCCTACAAACAGCCGCCGATCAGCCCCAATTCTACCACGAACAGGCAAACCGCGTACGCTCCCTCTTGACGCACTCAAAGGCAACCTCGCTCGCCGATTGGGCAATCCAGTAGCTTTTGAGCTTGTCATAGGGCACCCGGTAGATTTTGATAATGGACATGGACTCAAGGCTAGATGAATTACTCCAACGTTACCCAACGTTATCCGTTTGCAAAAAGGACATCGAGGCGGCCTTTGATGCGCTTTTGAAATGTTACAGGGGTGGCGGCAAGCTCTTGATTTGCGGTAATGGCGGCAGCGCGTCGGACGCGGACCACATTGCTGGCGAGTTATTGAAAGCTTTTTGTCGGCGTCGGACCTTGTCGGCGGACTGGGTGGCCAAGCTCGGCCCCGATCTTGCCAGCAATCTCGAAGACGGCCTGCCAGCCATTCCGTTGGCCAACTTAACGGGCGTCGTTTCAGCCTATTCGAACGATCGCAACCCGCAATATGTCTTTGCGCAGCTGACATTCGCCCTTGGAAAGCCGGGTGACATTTTGTTGTGCATCAGTACGTCGGGAAATGCTGAAAACGTCCTTGGGGCAGCTCAGGTGGCTCGTGCGAAAGGCATGACCGTTATAGGACTCTCTGGAGAAACGGGCGGCAAGCTCGTCAACTACACCGATGTCTGCATTCGGGCTCCTGAGCGTGAAACGTTCAAGATTCAGGAATACCACCTGCCCATTTATCACGCACTTTGCCTCATGATTGAAGAGGCCCTGTTTGGCCACACGCCTGTGAAGTAGTATGCAGCTCACGCTTCCTCCAGAAATCGCTTTATTATGCGAAAAGATCGCCTCTCGAGTGGCGGAAGTAGGCGGACGGGCCTTTGTCGTCGGCGGGTGCGTCCGGGACAGTGTCCTGGGGCTGCCAGCGAAGGAGGCTGATATGGAGGTTTTTGGGCTGTCGCAGGAAGCACTTGAAGCCTGTTTGGGCGCATTTCGAGTGGAATATGTGGGTAAAAGTTTTGGCGTCTACAAGCTGAAGGATGCCCCCATCGACATCGCCCTACCGCGGCAAGAGGTCAAAGTGGGCGAGGGGCACTGCAATTTCGATGTAACGGTTGACCCGCACCTATCGTTGCGAGAAGCGGCCAGCCGGCGTGATTTCACGATCAACGCAATGCTGTTTGACCCCCTAACTCGAGAGCTGATCGACCCTTTTGGCGGCCTTCCCGACCTCAAAAAGCGCTGCTTGCGGCACGTTTCAGAAAAGTTTTCCGAGGACCCGTTGCGCGTTCTGCGTGGGATGCAGTTTGTCGCGCGCTTCGACCTCGCTGTGGCGGCCGAAACTCTCGAGCTCTGCCGTCAACTCTCGCCGCACAAGCTCTCCAAAGAGCGTCTCTGGGGAGAGTGGAAAAAGCTCTTTTTGGATGGGAAAACGCCGTCTCGAGGTCTGCAATTTTTGAGAGATACCGGATGGCTGGCCTATTTCCCCGAGCTCGAGGCGCTGATCGGGTGTGCTCAGGACCCGCAGTGGCATCCCGAGGGAGACGTTTGGATTCACACTTTGATGAGTGTAGATACCTTTGCAAACAAGCGGATCGGCGACCCACAAGAGGACATCATCGTCGGCTTTGCCGTTCTCTGTCACGATTTTGGGAAGCCTGCAACAACATTCGTCGACGAGAAGGGCCGCATACGATCGCCCAACCACGAAGCCGTGGGTGAAGGCCCAACGCGCGCCTTCCTCTCCCGCTTGACTAACGAGATGGCCCTGATTGACGCCGTTGTCGTGCTCGTGACACACCACCTGCAGCCCGTCTCGTTTTTTAAGGACAACGCCAGCCGCAATGCCGTCCGCCGCCTGATTTACAAAGTTAAAAACATCGACCGTCTCCTGCGCGTTACGGAATCGGACCAGACAGGCCTCCCTCGCCCGACACAGGCCGTCAATGATTGGTTTCAGGAACACATTCGGGCCCTCAACCTCGAAAACGCCATTCCAAAACCGATCTTGCTTGGACGCCACCTGTTGCAACTCGGCATGAGGCCATCACCGCGCTTCAAACCGATCCTCGACGCCGCATTCCAAGCCCAACTCGACGGCATCTTTGAGACCGAAGCTGATGGCATCGCATTTCTGAAAGGTCTTGTCGCAGAGGAAAGCATGGCTGTTCAGAAAAAACTCAATCCTTAGCAAAACCCTTATTGTGCTTGTGACCCTTTAGGTCGAATAGGTGAGGCCATGTAAAAAAAACGGCCGCAATCTTTGCTTGATCATTCGAATGCAACCCTTTATGGTGTTTGCAATACTCATTACAAAAATGATGAAAAAAAACATAGGTTTCTTAGGGATTTTGGTCTCCGATCGTAAGTCGGCTACCGAGATCAATACTATTCTCTCCAAGCATGGCGATGCCATTCTGGGCCGCATGGGCATGTACGCCAGCGATAAAAAATGCTGGGTGATCTCGCTCATCGTCGATATCGCAGTGCCACACGCTCCCAATATGCTGAAAGCGCTGCAGAAAATGAAGGGCGTTGAGCTCTGCCCGTGTGCTTGTAGTGTGGATGACTCCTGCAAGGATTCGACTTGCTGCTGCTCTACCGGCAGTTGTTCGGTCGACAAGGCTCCTGCCAAAAAAGCTCCTGCTAAAAAACCTGCAGCCAAAAAACCTGTAACCAAGCGTTAAAATAATGCCTTTCTATAGGCATATTTTTCAACGGGTCTTACCTTTCACAAACAATTGTAAAGGATGAAGGTAGCTGTTCTAGGCGCGGGTGCTTGGGGCACAGCCATGTCTGCGTGCTTGTCTGAAAAGGAGCACGAAGTGTGGTTATTGCCCCGACGCCCCGAACACGCTATTCAAATCGAGCGCGCACACGAGAACGAATACCTTCCCGGCATTGACCTGAGCAATGTCAAGATTGGCCACAGTCCAGGGGATATCAAGGGGGCGGCGATCGTCCTATTTGCTTGCCCCTCGAGCGCCCTGCTGGAGACGGCTAAAAAAGTCCAGCCGTACGTGTGTGACGCCGTTCTGATTGCGCTGTGTAAGGGCCTCAATGCACAGACACTCCAACGGCCATCGGAGGTCCTGCAGAGCATCTTTCGCAACCCAATAGGCATGTTGACGGGCCCCAACGCTGCCAGCGAAGTTGCTGAAGGCAAACCGTCAGCCAGTGTTCTCGCCTGCACGGGGCTTGCCAATGAGCGTTTTACAGGAGTCCAGGAGGCCCTGAGCACCAAGACTTTTCGCGTCTACCGCTCTGATGACCTCAAGGGCGTCGAGTGGGGCAGCTGTTTAAAGAACGTCTACGCGATCGGGGCCGGCATCTGTCAAGGACTGCAGCTCGGCGACAACGCCAAATCAGCCTATTTGACGCGCGCCCTCCACGAGATGGTCCGCTTCGGCGTCTCTTTTGGTGGCCAGCCGAGCACGTTTTACGGCCTGAGCGGGTTTGGCGACCTCATTGCAACCAGTCATGGCTCGTGGAGCCGCAACCGGACGTTCGGTGAGCTTTTGGGCAAAGGTTCCTCGATAGCCTCGCTCTTGGAAAACCGCAAGACGGTCGTAGAAGGTTATGCGGCGACAGTCGCCTTTTTCAAACTCTGTCAGTCGAAGATCGACATGCCACTGCTCCAAGAGCTCTACGCGGTCCTCTACGAGCACAAAGATCCGAAAGCTGCAATTTTAGCCTTGATGAATCGCTCCCTGAAAGTAGAAAGTGCCTTATGAAACACCTGGGATCCCTCTTAAAAAACGAGCTGCGGATGTTATTTGTTGCGCCGGCGACCTATGTGGCAGCCGTTCTCTTTTTGGCTATGATGGGCCTGTTTTTTGTCTTTATTTTGGATCAATTTGTCCAACACCCTCAGACGGTCTTGCCGACGACGCAGTTTTTCAAAATTTTCTGGATACCGGTATTTTTCGTCGTTCCGCTGCTGACGATGCGGAGTTTCGCCGAGGAACGGCGCCTAGGAACGCTGGAAACGCTCTTGACGGCACCGGTGTCAACGTTTGAAGTTGTCTTGAGCAAGTTTATCGGCGCGTATTTCTTCTACCTGCTTTTGTGGGCCCTGTCGCTCGGATTTCCGATGATCGCCCTGTGGTCGCTCCCCCGCAGCGCCATTGACCCCCGTTTGCTCGAAACGGCATCGCTCTTTGGCGGGTACACGTTTATCGCGCTGACGGGCATTCCCTACATTGCCATCGGGATCTTTACAAGCTGTTTGACGCGCAGTCAGCTGGTCGCGGCGATGCTCTGTTTCAGCTTTCTCTTTGTGTTTATCATTGGCGGACGCTTTTTAAACGAAGTGTCTTGGCTGCACACCTTTTATTCGGCCGTCGATTACCTTCAAACCTTTGACCATCTCGACGACTTCAGCCGCGGCATTATGGACTCACGTCCCTTCTTTTTCTACAGCAGTGTTGGTGGCGTGTTGTTGGGCTTAACAAACTTACTGGCGGGCGTCCGATGAACTTAGACGATTTTAAATATTTCAATTGGGCGAAACGGGGCATGTTGTGGCTCCAATGCCTGCTATTCCTCACTTTCATCTTGGGCTTCAATTTTCTGTCAGCCAAGTCCTACATTCGGAAGGATTTGACGCAGAAACACCGCTATTCATTGAGCCCGGAGAGCGTTGCCTACATCAAACAGCTCGACAAGCCTATCCACATCTTTGTGACGGTTCCAAAAAACTCGCCCAAGGAGGAGGTTCAGAAGATTTTTGACGACGTCAGCCATCTTTTAAAAGAGTACCAATACGTCGCACGGGCGCACGGGAAGAGCATCCGCGTCGAATACCTCGACGTTTACCAACAGCGCAAGAGGACAGAAGAGATTGCCAAACGTTACGACCTACGCCACGAAAATACGATTGTCGTCACGTGTGAGGACCGTTCCAGGCAGGTCTTTGCCTCCGACCTCTACAACGCCAAAGACGGCACCATTGAAGCATTTAAGGGCGAACAGGTGTTCACATCGGCCCTGTTAAACGTTTCTGAGGCTGAAAAGCAGAAAATTTACTGCATTGTCGGCCACGGCGAACTGCAGCCAAAAAGCATCGACCCAGTCCGCGGCTTCTCCAGGGCCGTCGAGTTTCTCCAACAGCGCAATTTCGATGTCAAGTCACTCGACCTCATTGAGTACAAACAGATCCCGGAAGACGCGTCCATCGTTCTGCTCGTCTCGCCACAGACGAAATTGCTACCATACGAAGTCAGCAAACTGCGCCAATACCTGGCCTCCAATGGTCGCCTGGCGCTCTTTCTCGACCCTCTACAACCACATGGGCTGGACGACCTCCTCTTTGAGTGGGGTATTCTCGTCGACGATAAAATTGTCATCGACGTCGGTGAGGATTTCAAATCTTCCGGCGGCGATCTCATTTTACGCAATTTTTCCGATCACGCTATCACGCAATTGTTGAAAAATGCGCAATTGCCGCTCTTGTGGGGACTGACGCGGCCAGCGAGGCCAGACCCTGGCGCCTCAAATGTATCGCTCAAGCGAACACCGCTTATTTTTTCCTCTGAAAAGAGCTTTGCAAAGTCCAATTATGCCAACCTCGAGGACCTCACCTTTGACCCAGACAAAGACATTCCTGGCCCGCTCGCGGTCGCCACGCTGTCAGAAAAGAACATCGATTCCGAATTTCAAATCAAGCTGCCTGGCAGCCGCCTGCTGGTGTTTGGCAACGCCGATTTTTTGGCCAATAACCGTTTCGATGTCCTCGGCAATAAGCTGCTCTTTTCCAATGTCGCCCACGGAATGATCGATCGCGACCGCTCCCTCAATATCCCGCCAAAACCGATCGACGCCTACCAACTCACTCTCAGCCGCAAACAGCTCCTCTTGATCGCCCTCAACTTTTCCATTCTCCCCGCCTCGATCCTATTACTCGGCATCGTCGTCTACCTGTTACGCCGCAGATAGAACGGCAATGTGAATCTTGGATTGAATTTTAAATTTGACTTTTTAAAAATAAGTCCTTCGATCTATAGTTTTATTTTTCTACAAACTCCTACCCCACCATGAAATACCCCAAATACGTCGTGTTATTGTTATTGTTATGCCATTCTACTTTTGCTTTTGGAATGAGCGAATCGTTGGAAAATGCCATTATTGATTGCGAAACAAAATTGGCACTGACTACATTGAAAGAGGCCAAAACAAACGGCTGGTATGCCTTGCGAGACATAGAAGATGTAATTACATTGATTGACAAAACAATCGGCAATTTGAAGAAAAACCCAGACGATTGTAAGGAATTGAATATTTTTGACATTAATAATCTGAATTTACTCCGCGACTTCTGTGAACAGTGGGCAAAGGAAGTCAAAGATGCAAAGTGGGCAAAGATAGAAAAAGAAGAGCGCAAAAAAAAGGATGCTTACTGGACAACAGTAAATACGGTCATCGAAACGTTTTTAAAAACGCATAAGTATGTTTTTAGAGTAGAACAAAATCAACAGACCGTTGTGTTTGCCCTCAATGAGCCGTGTTGTGTCGATTTAAAACAAGGCTCTTGACTAGCAGTATAAGATAAACTATACTGCTAGTGCCGATGAACAAACGAAAGATAAGCGAATATAAG
>MIDP01000017.1 GCA_001831095.1 Verrucomicrobia bacterium GWF2_51_19
ATGCGAGTTTCGCTTTAATCATAGAATGGATAATCTCGTAGAGATTATCTTTTCTTCTCTCCCAAAATTCAAACGCTGCTAGTCAAGAGCCAATATTATTTGTATTGTCTCCGAAAAACTCTATGTAAGAGTTGATAAGAGTTACTGCATGTTTTTGTATAATTTCTTTTAATTGGCCAATTTCTTCTAACCTGTCAACTATTAAATCTACAACAGCCTGCAAGTTATCATTGTTTGCTTTCAAGCAGTTAATAAGTTTTGCTTTTTCTTGCCATGACACATCACACTCGCAATAAATTCGTGCATAAATGAAAAGTAATACGTCATTTATACCGAACTCATCTAACCTATCTTTTTCTTTGTCTACATTTTCTTTGTCTACATTTTCTTTGTCTACATTTTTCTTAAAAACCTTCTTGAACTCCAGTGAAGAAGTTATGTCTGAAAAAAAACACAATGCTTCACACAAACGTTTTAGTGTGTTTGTATAACTTTGCATTAAGGAAACTTCGGTATTTGCTATTAAACTCATCTTTTCTTGTATATAGCATAACACTCTAAATAAGGTTATATCACTAACTGGTTTTTTGCAAGTGACGCAAGTCAAAGTAAAATTTTTGTAAGTGAAAGTATAACAGCTGTTAACATCATTTACGTATTGTATCATATTTAATATCTCATTATCTCTTTTATAGACTTTGAGCATACATTCAATAGCCTCTTTAAGGATCCAAGGTAAAATCATTGCAGTTTGCTTAAAATCTTCGTTTCCTTCTTCAACCTTTACAGGGTTACCATCGGAGTCTACTTTTACAGGGTTACCATCGGAGTCTACTTTTACAGGGTTACCATCGGAGTCTACTTTTACAACTTTTACAGGGCTATCGAACCATTGTTCGATCGGGATACTTTTTGCAATATCAATCTGGTACGCGAAGTCGGAAAACCACGTTAAGAAGTCTTCACTCGCACCAATTTTTTGCCGCATATTTTCAAAAAAGACATCGTAAGAATTGCTCAGTTTTAAAATTACGGATTCAGTTAGATTCAATTTGATATTTTTTACAATTGACTCCAACTCTACAATAAATATGGCATACATATCCAGGCGCTTAATGATGGCAGCTTTGTTGCTTTCGTCTATCTTGTCTTTCTCGAGATTATTGAGTTTTTGAATGCCCTCGATCATGTTTTGAACTTGTTCAACAACATCTTTGTTTTCCAATGTTTTCGACGTATCGCCGAGTCCGGCATTTAGTGTGGCAGTTAAACTGAGAAATAAATAGAATATTTTTTTCATAATATGAATATTCATAGTATTTTTATAAAAAGCCAAGATTTTTCGTAAAAAATTGTGGGCCCATTCGCCAATTAAACCTAAATTCCCAACAATGAGGTCATCAGTCTGCGGCGTAAGGTTAAAAAGCACTGCTAAGATGCGGATTAGTAAGTAGATAAAAAATTTACAAAAAAGCTTGGCTCTTGTTTTTACAGCCAAAGCCGCCTCCGAGAGCAGAAGGAGTGCGCCACAAACGGCTCCCAAGGCCCGCCGAACTCTCTAACGGCGCATCGAGAGCGTCTTGCAGACGCTGACAGATTAAAAAACAAAGACGCAGCCATCATAAGTTCTCCGCCGCCATAGTGCCCACAAACTTGGGAGTTTAGGTTAAACAATGAAGTGCAATACTTGAGCGAAAAGAGTTGCACTTCATTGTTTAATTGGCGTTTTTCAAAAATCTTAACAGCGCATTAAAGGCCATCGCGCGATGACTGATGCGGTCTTTTTGTTCATCGCTCATCACCGCAAACGAGCGTTGTTCTCCGTTAGGCTGAAAGACGGGATCATAGCCAAAGCCCTGTCCGCCCTGCGGAGCGGCAAGAATCGTGCCCTCGCAAACGCCCCGAAAGAAGTACAGCTTGCCATCTGGCGACTTTAAACAGTAACAGCAAATGAAGCGTGCCGAGCGGTCGGAACTGTTGCTCAGGCGAGAGAGCAGGAGCTGATTGCGTTCTGTTTGTGGAATTTTGCCGCCGAAACGAGCACTGTAAATGCCGGGATCGCCACTCAAAGCACTGACCTCCAGTCCAGAATCTTCTGCGACGATCCACCTACCCTCTCCGATTTTTGCCTCGAGCCCCTCCACTTTGAGCTGAGCATTGGCCTCATAGGAATCGCCATTTTCGTCAACCTCCGGCATACCTCCGTAATCGCCGCCAAAAAGCACCGGGAAATCGACGCCGTGTAGCGCCATCAGACGTTTGAATTCTGTGATTTTATGCGGGTTTCCTGTTGCGACGTAGAGCTTCATTGGGTGTATTAATATTTTGTAAAAACCATAGGACGTCAAGCCGACGAACAATAAAAATATCCACTTTTTCATACCAATCACAATAGGTCGATCTCTGCATTCTTCAAGCGCTAAACGAGACCGATGAAAAATGCCCTCGAGCCTGAGCGAACTTTTATTACCGTGCATCAGTTTCCCGATGCGCTCTCAATGCCTCCGTTTTAAGATTGCAATGATAGTCTTCACAGGCTATGATATGACATTGTGTACAGGTTTCTCAACAAGATCAGGGCGTTTTCGTTACAACAAAAGCTGACGTATTCGATGTTGTTGACGAATGTGCTCATGCTCCTTTTGATTGCGACCGTCTTTGTCTTTTACCAGTACTACAAGGAACGGCAAATTTTGGTGGCCAAGGTCCAAACCTATGCGCACATTCTCGGCAACAACGGCGCCTCGGCGCTCCTGCTGAACGACAGCGTGTTTGCCAAAGACGTCCTCGTGGCACTCAACCGCGATGAACACGTCGTTCAAGTCGCCCTATTCACGACTAAAGAGGAGGTGCTAGCGGCCATTCCAAGTCGCCAGGATCCCGCCCTAAACTTGCTTTCACACACCGAGACATACGGGTTTCACGGCCGCTATTACGAGATTTTTGATCCCATCGATTCAGAAGGCAAATTGCTTGGCTACATTTACATCAAATACTCGACCGACTCGCTCTACGACAGCTTGATTTTGATTGTTTTGTTGACGCTTGGAACGGTCATTTTATTGTCATTGGTCACGTTTTGGGTGACGTCGATGATCAGCGAGTCAGTCTCCATTCCGCTCTTTCACTTGGCGACCATTGCACAACTGATCACGGACAAAAAAGATTATTCGCTGCGCGTTGAAAGCGACGCTATGGGCGAAATCGGGACCACGATTGACGCCTTTAACACCATGATCAAGACGATCTTTACGCGTGAAAAGCAGTTGGAGCTCTCCAATGACAAGTTGGAGGAATCACGCAAGTTGCTTGAGTTTCGCGTCGAAGAGCGCACACGAGAGTTGCAAGAGCGCGTTTTACAGTACGACCGCGCCCGGAAAGAGTCTCGCAAACTCGCCCAAGAGGCACAAATCGCCAGTCAGACCAAGGATGCCTTTTTGGCCAACATGAGTCATGAGATGCGCACACCCCTGCACGGCGTTCTCGGCATGACGAGTTTGTTGGACCGCACTCGCCTAGATGAAAAGCAGCGGCAGTTCGTCGACACCATTAAAAAGGCCAGTGGGACGCTCCTAACCATCATCAACGACATTCTAGACCTCTCAAAAATCGAGAGCGGCAAGATCGACCTCGAAATGATCTCGTTTAATCTCGTCAAGCTTCTGGAAGAGATTGTCGAGATCCTCTATCCGCGCGTCGAAATGAAGCACATTGCGCTCACCAAGTACATCGAGGACGACGTCCCCAAACACCTCTTGGGCGACCCCACACGGCTCAAACAGATCCTCATGAATTTGACCAATAACGCGATTAAATTCACGTCGAAAGGGGAGGTATTTATCAAGTGCAGCATGCAGTCGTGTTTCGAAGACAAACATGAAGTCGTGTTGCATTTTGTCGTCAAAGACACCGGTATCGGCATTTCGGATGAGCAGCAAAAGCGTCTCTTTCGGGCATTCACACAGGCCGACAACTCCACGACGCGTCGTTTCGGCGGTACGGGCTTGGGCCTCGTCATCAGTAAGCGCCTCACAGAGATTATGGGTGGCGAAATGTGGGTGAAGAGCGAAGCTGGCAAGGGCTCCGAGTTCCATTTCACAATCCGCCTCGTCGTCGACAAAAACCCGCCCAATGAAAACATCGATGTCCCCGTTCACTTGTTCGCCAAAAAGCGCGCCCTCATCGTCGACGACAACGAGACCAACCGCTACGTGCTCTCCATGTTGCTGAAACATTGGCAAATAGAAGCGGTCGAAATCAGTTCTGGCATGGCGGCCCTCAAGTACATTGCCGAAAACCGCGTTGATGTTGTCCTCCTCGACTACCATATGCCCGAAATGGATGGCCTCGTCGCCGCCAAGAAAATTCGCGACATCGACCCCAAACTGCCCATTGTTTTGGCAATATCGGCCAGCGATCCCCAATTACTGCAGCAAGCCAATAATATGAACATCGACAATGTTCTGATCAAGCCACTGAAAGAAGAGCTGATTTTTGAGTCCCTCCTCCGCGTCTTTCAGCCTAATTTTATTCAAAAAGAGTCTGTGCCGCCCTTTACGCGCAATTACGACAAGGCGCCGAGGCTCCAGGTTCACAACCGCCCGCTCAAGATCCTCTTAGCCGAAGACAACCCCGTCAATCAGTTTACGGCCAGCATGATGTTGGAAGAGTTGGGATGTCGGGTAGACGTCGTCTGCGATGGCCAATTGGCTCTCGGGGCCTACGAACGCGAGCCCTATGATCTCATTTTCATGGACGGTCACATGCCCAACATGGACGGCTATGAGGCAACCAAGGCCATTCGTGATCTTGAAAAAGATACGGGCAAACACATCTTCATCGTCGCCATGACAGCCAATGCCCTCAGCGGCGAACGCGAACATTGTTTCTCAGTCGGAATGGACGAGTACATGTCGAAACCATACACACTGCAAGATATTCAAAACCTATTGGTTCGCTTTTGCCAACAATATAAGGGTAATGCAATATCAACACCATTTGACGAAAACCCCGAAGATTGGACAGAGAGCGTTCCCAGCCTGATACCCACTCCTGAACCCGCAAGTCCCGACATACTTGTCCCCACCGATTACATGAAATCGATCGCCAAGCAGCCAGAAAAAATCAAACAGCTCATCACGCTCGCCATCAGTTGTCTACCACAGCAACTGCAATCCGTCGAAGAGGCTTTTAAGCGCAAAGACTGGGAAGTCCTCGAACGCGCCGCCCACACATTGAAGGGAACCGCGGCCAACACGGGAGGCGAACAACTTCGCATCACCGCCTACGCCATGGAACAAGCGGCCAAAAAAATCGATGCCAAAGCCACCAAAAAGCTTCTCCCCTCCCTCAAAAAACAAACCGAAGCCTTTCTCAACGCCCTAAAAACTGCCGATTGGTCGACATTGCTGTAGTAAGAAAGACCGAGACAAAATTTCTTTTTTCTTGACTCAGTTCAATCGCTGCCGATCTTTAAGCCACTGATCACGTATGCGGAATCTTTCCAACCCATCAATACGATTGGATCTATGATGAAAAAAATCACCCTACTCTTGATACTGCTCACCTCATCATTGTTGGCAGATCCCAAAAGTTTTTCGGAAATCATTAAAAGTATAGACAAAACGGTACGGTTTGACGAAGGGAAAACAATCCCCACCAACAAAGTTTTTGCCGGGGAAAAATATCTATGTGATCTACAGCAAGTCCCAATGATTTTTCATTACAACAAAGGCGGGGATGATTCCAATATGAGTTTCATCGAATCTATTGCTACAATGACAGAAAATGGAATCAATACACTTCCACAAATCTTGCAAGAAACCATCAAAAATGGCAATTTCTCGTCGATTCAGTGCTATGTTGCAAGCACTCATCTTTTACAACCGCTCGTCAATTATTTCATGCATGCCTGGGCTATGCCTGGAGAAATGAAGGACAATAAAACCGTCAACGTGTCGACTGGTATCTACAGAGCCAAGAACATTAAGGCTTTTGGCGATCAAATTGGTATCGATAAATTGGTCTCACAGGAAATGTTTTTTCACGGTGGTGCGTTTTCAGGAAATGTAGCCAAATTTGAAGTCACAAGTTATATGGCAACTGGATACTTCTTGTCCGTCAATGAGGAAACTAAAGCCGCTATTCTCATCTACTGGATATTTTTATGCGATTCCATATGAGATTGATCGCCAGATTAACCAGCTTAATAAAGTAAAGACCGTTGAAAAATGGATGCCACTGGCTTTGCGCGAGTACGATCTGCCGTAGCGTACATAAACGTACGTGAGGCAGTCGACGGAGAGCGAAACGCATTTTGGCACCATTTTTTCAACGGTCTTATAATTTGCGCAAAACGCTATAGGCCTGAGCGAGAACATGAGCGTTGCTTTTCTGATCGAGGTGGCGCCAGGATATTGGGAAAAAGCGAAACCGAGAGGCGTTCCGGAAGGTGTGGAGCAGCATATCGATGTTGAAAGTGAGGTCATCTGCAAACGACTGATAAAAGCGAGAGCTCAAGTAGTCAACCTTGTACAAATTGAGGCCTGAGCCGAGGTCGTAGACGGGCCGCCTCAAGACCAGCGAATACAGCGCATTGAGGGCGTAGTTGCCAAACGTCCGAACCATCGAATAGCCCTGTCGTCGCGAGCCCCTCATGAAACGGGCGCCCAGGAGACAATCGTAATCCCGCCAATCGCCTGTCTCGATACACGGCCGAATGTCTTCGAGATTGGCCTGATCATCCCCGTGAAACACGACAACGGCATCATAAGCATGATCGAGCGCGTACTGAAAGGCGACCTTGTGGGACCCACCTAAGCCAACATTTCCCTGGTTACAAATCAACTGTCTGCGTCCCGTTGAGAGACTCTTCTGAATGACATTAGCGGTGTTATCGGTCGAGGCGTTGTCGATAAACAGAGTTTTTTCAAACCAGCGTTCGGCCGGCCAAGCGTCCAATTGCGCAATCACGCGGGCTACCTGCCGTTCGCAGTTAAACGTCGGTATGCACAAAAGGATTTTCGCCGGTGAAATCATTTTACAGTAAAATTAAACGATAGACACAATGCAAAATGCCGTCAAAGCTTGGCTTTGTGCGAGTAGGACCTGCCGTAGCGGCAGGGCTGGCCCTGCACCCTTGGATACTGCGTATCCACTTTTAAAAAGTGGATGCGTGAGCATCCTAGGGGGTACGGGGGCCGCTGCCCCCGGCGCGAAACGAGCTTTTCTCGGCATTTTGCATTGTGTCTTTATTTTTTTAAACGTTCAAAGAGACCTTTAATCCCACCCTTAGAGTCGATGTCGCCGCAGGCCTTGGCAAAGGATTCCAAAATGCGGCGTTGTTCTTTGGTGAGCTTTTGTGGAACCTCGACGTTGACCCGAATGAGTTGATCGCCTTTATGGGAGGCGTGTAGAATAGACATACCGGAGCCTTTTAGGCGAAAGGTGGTACCAGACTGTGTCCCTTCGGGAATTTTTAGAGAAGCCTTACCGTGGAGCGTGGGTACTTCGAGCGTGCCTCCGAGGACGGCCAGGGTAAACTTGATGGCGATTTCGCAAAAGAGGTCGTCGCCATGGCGCTCAAAAAACTCGTGTTCCTTGACGTATAGGACGATGTAGAGGTCGCCGTAGGGACCGTTGTGGACACCTGCCTCGCCGCCGTTCGCAGATCGCAGTTTGGAGCCGGTCTTGACGCCAGCTGGAATCTTGACCTTGACCTTGCTGCGTTCGGCCACACGACCTTCGCCGCGGCACTGTTTGCATGGCTTTTCGATAATGACACCCGCCCCTTGGCATGTAGGACAGGTCTGTTGCATGCTGAAGAAGCCACGTGAGGCGACGACTTGCCCACGTCCTTTGCAGGTCGTACAGGTCTTTTTCGACGATCCTGGCTCAGCGCCCTCTCCGGAGCAATGACTGCAGGCAACGGCCCTGGAGTAAATCACCTCTTTTTCGACGCCATTAGCGGCCTCTTCGAGTGTGATTTCGAGGTCATAACGCAGGTCTGCGCCAGATTGCGGACCATGTGGATCGCCGCCGCCGCCAAAAAAGCTCTCGAAAACGCTACCACCGCGTCCGCCCGCTCCAAAGACTTCGCGGAAGACGTCAAATGGGTCGTGGAATCCGCCGCCCGAAAAGCCGCCATGATTGGCTGCCCCGGCTCCTCGAGGGTCGAAAGCCGCGTGGCCAAAGCGGTCGTAGGCGCTGCGTTTTTCGGCATCTTGCAGGACTTCGTAGGCCTCCGATATTTTTTTAAACTTTTCCTCGGCCTCTTTGTTGCCTGGGTTCTTGTCGGGGTGGTACTGGACAGCCTTTTTGCGGTAAGCCTTCTTGATTTCCTCGCCTGAGGCCTCTTTGGAAACGCCGAGGAGGCTGTAATAGTCTTCCTTACTCATGGTGTGACTCCGGTTGGTTGGCGACGACGACGCTCGCTGGCCTCAATAGACGTTCGCCGATCTTGTAGCCCGGCTTAAGGACTTCCACAATGGTCCCGTCGGCGCAATCCTTATTGGGCAACACGGCAATGCAGTTGTGGAAATTTGGGTCAAAGGCCTCTCCTTTTGACTTGAAGGCCTCGACATTTTGGTCCTTGAGGAAGGCCTGCATCTGTTGAAAAATGAGCTCAAAGCCCTTGAGCAACTCCTCGCGATTTTCGTGTTTGCCGGCGGCGTGAAGGCCCATTTCGAAGTGGTCGACGATGGGCAAAATTTTCTCCAGCACGTTGGCGTTGCCGAACTTGAGGATCTCCTCGCGCTCGCGAATCATGCGCTTGCGGAAGTTGTCGAAATCGGCCTGCGATCGCAGAGCGAGGTCTTTAAACGTGTCGGCCTCTCTCTGTGCTTTCTCGAGGGCCTTTTGCAGATCTTGTAGGGGTTCAATGACCTTTTGCGGGTCTTCCGAATGTTCTGAATGGGTCTTCTTTGACATGATATTTTTAACGCATCTATTATGCATTGTAACGAAAAATGATTGCAATCTTTTTGTGTTTTTGTTTTGTTTTCACACAAGATAAGACCGATGATAAATGGTTTTCTGGCAAGGCACGAGGGCGACGGGAACGTAGGTGACTTAGCCAGAGTGACGAGAACGCCGCTGAGGTCCTTATCCACGGGTCCTTCTTATGTTTGAGTCACTGACAGAAAAACTTTCCTTAACCTTCCGCAAACTGCGCGGGCTGCACGTCTTGACGGAAGACAACATGCTCGATGCCCTCAAAGACATTCGCATGGCGCTCTTGTCGGCGGACGTCCATTTCAGCGTCGTCAAGACGTTTTTGGATAACGTCAAAACGGCCTGTGCGGGGCAAGCAGTCGTTCAGTCCATTTCTCCAGGCCAGCAGATAATTAAGGCTGTCCACGACGAGCTCGTCAAGATTTTGGGCGAAGGAAACACGGCGTTGGTCAATGAGCGGCCGCTGCGGCTGATGTTGGTTGGCTTACAGGGCTCAGGCAAAACGACTGCTGCCGCCAAGTTGGCCCGCAAGCTCAAACGCGACGGTTACAATCCACTCATGGTCGCCTGCGACATCTACCGTCCGGCGGCGATCGATCAGCTGGAAATCTTGGCTCAGCGCGAAGGCTGTCTGTTTTTTGCCGACCGCAGCTCAAACAACGTTGTCGATATCGCCAAACAAGCCCTCGACTGGGCCACAAAACAAGGCGCCAACGCCCTTATCTTCGACACCGCTGGCCGTCTCCACATCGACGAGGTCCTTCTCAAAGAGATTCAAGACCTAAAAGCAGCCGTGTCGCCTCAAGAAGTGTTACTGGTGGCTGATAGCGCGCTTGGCCAGGAGGCTGTTAACGTCGCCAAGCACTTTCACGAGGCCGTAACGCTCACGGGCATTATTTTGACAAAGATGGACGGCGATGCTCGTGGTGGAGCCGCGCTCTCAATGAAGTCGGTGGCACATGTCCCCATCAAGTTTGTCGGCACGGGCGAAAAGTCAGATGACTTCCAGGCTTTTCATCCGGACCGCATGGCTCAGCGCATTTTGGGCATGGGCGACGTCGTCTCTCTCGTCGAAAGAGCCCAGGAACAGGTCAGCGAGGAAGATGCCCGCCGCATGGCTCAGAAGATGAAGCGTTCCGAGTTCGACTTCAACGATTTTCTCTCGCAGATGCAGGCCATGAAAAAGATGGGATCACTTGGCTCAATCATCGGCATGATTCCCGGCCTCAACAAGGTAAAAGTCGGCGAAAAAGAGGAGGGCCAACTCAAGCGCACCGAGGCTATCATTCTATCGATGACCACCGCCGAGCGATCCAACCCCAAACTCCTCAACGGCCGCCGACGTCTCCGCATCGCCAAAGGCTCCGGCACGCAAGTCAGCGACGTCAATCAGCTCCTTCGTCAGTTCCAGCAGATGCAGAAAATGATGAAAATGCTGCAAAAACCGATGCACCGACGCGGCTAGTGATTTTGCAACGGCCTTATTCTTTTTTAGCGATGATTTGCATGTAGGAGCTATACCCGTGTTTTTGCAAAAACTGCTGGAGTTCGATGCTGCCGCGCGGGGAAAGGGTTTGGAGGAGGCAGCGGAGAAATGGGGGGGTTTCGTATTCGAGCCGCATGTGGTCGCGGACATAGGTGACGTCCATGATGCCAGGGGTGTGGGTTTCTAGGATTTGAAAGCCGGCCTGTTCGAGTAGAAAAGCGAGTGATTGCCGCGATGGCAGGACGATGTGTTCGTAGGGGAAGAGGGTAGAGTCTTCGCAGAGCATCAGGACGTCAAACCCTGTTGCTGCGCGCGTGGAGAGAAAGAGGATGCCCCCTGGTTTGAGACTCTTGTAGAGCTTTTGGACGTAGCGAACGGGGTCTGTTTGACTCTGGAAATGGTCTAATGAGAGGCAGATGTCGGCGTTGTCGGCGTTGTATTGACCACAAAAATTTGCCCCTTGCAGCTTTTCGACAAAGCCAACATAACGGTTGCCGAAGTCGATGACCGAGAGTCCCTTGTTTTTCGCAAGGTACCGAAAGCTCTTGTAGGCGATCCAGTCGAGCGTGCGGTTCCAGAGGGTATCGCGTCGCAGGCTGGCATCGGCTTGGTATTCCGAAGAGAGTCGGAACTGTGACACTTCCGATTCCCGCTGAAAACGCTCAACGTGCCCACTCTCGACGTCGGCAAACAGCGTCCACGAAGCTTCACAGAGAAAATACGGAATGCCCCATTTGGTGAAGAGCGGCCGGACGTCTGCGCTATGAGTGATCGGGCAATGCGGCTTTGACGGCGTTGATGGAAATTGCTCGACAAAGGACTGGGCGAGGGCCATCTCTTGGGCAAAAATGGCCTCATTTTTGAACTTTTCGATGCGGTCGGCTTCGATGCACTCGTAACCATAGACTGACGCATTAGGAGCGTGCATGGTAGGCGTCCCGCAGTTGTGTGTTCGCAAAGCCCGTAAAGTGACATTGGTTGTTCGCCTGCGTCTTGCAATCAAAACAACCGCCGCCGCCCACAATGATCGCCGCCCCAGCAGCGATATCCCAAAGCATGATGTCCTCTTCGCTGTAGATGTCGAATTGGCCCGTACCGACAAAGCTGCTCATCAGCGTTGCCGAGCCCAGCATGCGAACCTTTTTGAAAACCTGTGCCGAGGTGATGAATTTCCGCAAGCTATCGCTCTCGTAGCTGCGTCGCGATGGAAATCCCGTTGCAAACACGACGTCCGACAGCTTGTCGACTTTCGACGCATGCACGCGTTCTCCGTTCACCTTCGCATGAGAGCCGACAACGCCCTCAATCATTAAGCCGCGCCAAAACTGATAAACGACACCCAAAATCGGCTGATCCTTGTCCCAGAGCGCCACCGAAACGCAACAGAGGTCGGAGTTGCGAAAGTAGTTGTACGTGCCGTCAATCGGGTCGAGAATCCAACGCAGGCCGCTCTGGCCACCCAAGGTGCCCATTTCTTCCGAAAGAATGCCGATGCCGGTTGTCTTCAGCCGATCCACGAGAATTTTTTCACTCATGCGGTCGGCCTCCATCTTGATGTCTTTGCCCTCAAAGCGGTCCACATTTCTGCTCTGCAGCTCTGTCAGGAATTTGCCCGCTTCAATGGCGGCCTCTGTTGCTAATTTTAGTTCTGATTGGTATTTCATGAAAATGGTAAGACCGTTGAAAAATGCGCCTATAGCCAGGCCCGAGGAGCGAGGGCAACAGGAGCCTACTAACGTAGGTGACTTAGCCCGAACGACGAGAACGCCGCTAGAGGACATTTTGCAGCGGTCTTATGATTCAATTGTCCATTCGTGAAAGCAAATGTCAATGTGTTTATCGATGGCGTTGGGGAGCGTTTTGTAGAGGTGAAAGCCGGCCTGTTCAAGGGTGGCGAGGTGGAGGGGGCGGAGGTTGTAAGTCTCAGTTTGGAGCGTGAGTGAGTGTTTTTTTGCAAGTTGCTGAATGAGCGTCAGGTAGGTCGCGAAGGCTGTTGCATAAAAGGGCGTTTCGTGATGCTCTGGCGCTAGGAGAAAGGAGACCTCGGCTACCTTTTTTGCCCACTGAATGTGGACCAGTCCGCCGTAACCGATGCGCTTTCCCTTGTAAAAATAGGTCAAAAGCAGAGGGCAAGGCTGCTGTTTTTCAAATTCTGGCCGAAGCACGTTTTCATAATACGCCATCTGGTCGGCCTCGCTCAGGGCCTGCTTTTGTCGCAAGTACGCCATCTGTGCGTTGCGCCACAAACGAATATCAAAGATGTCGTCGCGGGCGATGGGCCGCAGCTCAAAGCTGTCCTGACGCAATGCCGTGTTATTTAAAATGACATAACTCATACTTTATTTTTGCGAAATATAAAAATACGAAGTATTTTAATGTTTCGCAATTAATGGGGACTGGGGGCCGCTGCCCCAAGCGCGGGTCCAGGGCTGCGAAGCCATGGGCTATTCACACATCTTGCGGAACGTAAGCAATGCTTCGATAACGCGATCTTGTTGTTCTTGGGTCATTTGTGGGAAGATGGGTATGCTGAGGCAGGACTCGGCATATTGTTCGGCGTTGGGGAGAGATTTTCTACCGTGCTGTTTTTTATAATCGGAGAGTTGAGAGATGAGCGGGTAATGGACCTGAGATTCGATGTTATTGCGCTTGAGGAAATTATAGGCGCAATCGCGTCTGCCCGCCTGGGAAAAGCGGAGGACGAAGAGGTGATAAGCGTGGCCAGGAGTGTCGGGATTCAGGCTAAAGATGTCTGAAAAGGGCTTTTGGGAGAGCGTCTGGCGATAGCGTTGGGCGATTTTCTGCCGGGCGGCGACAAAGTTATCGAGCTTTTTGAGCTGAGCTGATCCGACGGCGGCCTGGATGTCACAGAGGCGGAAATTCCAGCCGAGCGCGACCTGGTCTTTATACCAGGCGGGCTTGCCATCGACGTTGGTTACGATGCCGTGGCCGCGTAGGCAGCGTATGCGTTTGGCGATTTCAGGGAAACGCGTGACGACGGAGCCGCCTTCGCCCGTGGTGATAGATTTCAGAGGGTGAAAACTGAGTGTGGCGATGTCAGAATAGGTGCAATCGGCGCTCTTGAAGGTTTCGCTATGGCCGCCGAAGCTGTGAGCTGCATCTTCGATGACCTTAAATCCGTACTTTTTTGAAACGGCCTGAATCGACTGCAGGTCGGCTACTTGGCCATTGAGCGAGACGGCGACGACGACATTATTGTCGGACTTCGGCTTGAGCTTTTTGAGGGTCTTTTCGAGGGCCTTTGGGCAGAGGTGGCCACTTGCGCTGTCGATGTCTGAAAAGACGACCTCAGCGCCTACGTAGCGGAGGCAGTTGGCAGACGCGGCAAACGAGATCGGTGTGACGACTCCGATGCTGTTTTCGTCGATGTCTAATGCCGCGCAGGCTAGGTGGAGGGCGGTCGTTCCGTTGGAGCAGGAGACGGCCTGGGCACCCAAGTACTCCGACAGCTCTTTTTCAAAGGCGGCAACAGCTGGGCCCTGCGTGAGAAAGTCGGACTGCAAGACGGCCGTGACGGCGGCGATCTCTTCTTGGCCGATACATTGCCGAGAGTATGGAATCTTTTGTGAGACCTGTGCAGCAGTTGTTGGTTCTTGAATACAGGTTTTCATAGTCCGTTGCCTTTCATGATTTGGATTAAATGCTTGTTGTACTCGCGGGCGGAGTTGTACCCGATGCCGCGTAAAGCTTGAGCCAGGGCAGCGGCTTCGACGAGTCGGGCTAGGTCGCGACCGGGCCGCACGGGGATTTGGATATTGGGGATTTCGAGGCCGAGAATGGTCTTTGAGGGAATGTCGAGGCCGGTGCGCTCTTCGGCCATGCCTTCTTCCCACTCGACAAAGGTGATAATGAGGTCGATCCGCTTGTCGGGGCAAAAGGCGCGAATGCCGAAGAGTTGGACGACGTTGAGAATGCCGAGCCCGCGACACTCCATGTAGGATCGATTGAGGTCGGGACTGGATCCCAACAATTGGTGGTCATTGAGCTTGCGGACGCAGGTCATGTCGTCGGAAACGAGGCTGTGTCCTCTCTCGACGAGTGCCAGGGCGCATTCGCTCTTACCGATGCCGCTCTTTCCTTCCAGCAAGACTCCCATGCCCTTGATGTCCAACAGCGTCCCTTGAATAGTGCAACGTTCCGCAAAGGCCGTTTCGAGCAAGAGCGTGCACTCGGCCATAAAATCACGCGACTTCAATTCGGTCCGAAAGAGGGGAATGTTGTACTTTTGAGCGAGCTTTTTTAAAATCGGCAAGGGTGCGCATTCACTGGAAAAGACGAGGCACGGAATGGCCTTTTCAAACAAAGGAATCAGCGCCGCTTCTTGCTTTTTCCCGAGACTCCGTAAATAGCCGATTTCGCCCGTTCCTAGAAACTGAACACGCTTTTCGCCAAAAATTTCAAAATATCCGATGAGCGCCAGCGCGGGTCGATTGACCGCCTTGTCTTCTATGAGTCTGTTGAGTCCACCCTTGCCGGCGATCAGCTTCAAACGCAGGTGTTTGCGCATCTCTCCGCTCTTGTAGAACGACTCGACTGATAATGACTCTAAATTGGATCCCATTTGAAAGACTTCAGCATGCTACAACACTTTTAGAACTGCAATAAAAAAACACCTTTCGCAGTGTAGTCAGAACGCCGTGGAACATTTTTGCAACAGTCTTATTTTGGCATGCTTCTTGCTTTACATAGCCTATGTGAACCCGTTGTTACTGACAGGTGTTTTGAATGTAGGAGGAAAGTTGCTGAGTGGCCTTTTCCCCGATAATCCTGTCTCTAAAGCCCTTTCACCCAGCACGTCAGAAAAGGCTGAAATGCAGGCCTTTATGAAGACTTTGGCAAACAAGGGCGTCGAAAAAACATCGGGATTGGCGGCTTATTTGCAATCAGAAAATGTCCAAGATGCTGACGGCGTAGACAATCTCATTGGCAAACTCGAGCAGCAATTGCGCCATCATCCTCACCTCAAACAGCCCTTAGAGGGCGTTTCGGCGACGACACCACTGAGCTTGCACGTCAAAGATGGCCTGTATTCCTTGAGTACGCCAGACGGGGTTAAGGTCAGTTTCCGCGAGGACTCAGAGGAAGGTTTTTTGGCCAAGCAATTGCACCAATTGAAGTCCCTGAGCTCCCTACAAAAAGATTTTCCCTTTGAAAACATTTCTTCACTAGCCAACAAGGTCGCCAACAATCAGCGCCTTTCGGCCCTATGGTCTTTGTCCTCAACCTAGAACAATACACACACCTACCCAAAGCCCGGTGAAAACGTTTTCCCGGGCTTTTTCGGCCTCTCGCAGGTGGTTTTTAATTGGAACAATTATGTTTCAAAAGACCGTTTTTATAAAGATAGAGCGACCTGAGGAGCGGTCTGAACTTTTTCCCGAAAGGCGTTAAGGGAGAAGGGTTTGAGGAGGGTTGGGTTGAGAGCTGGATTCGAAGAGAGTGTAATGATACAGCCATTGGGATTCTGTTGTTCGAAGGTTTCTAGGAGTGTGGCCGAGTTGGTATCGAGGTCAAGAATGAAGAGGTCGGGCGCGGCACTTGTCGGATCCGAAGAGACCGTGTAACCGCTCAATTGGAGGATGTTAGAGAGGCGCTGTGCAAGTGCGCTGTCTTGTACGCAGAGAGCTGCATTTTTGAATGGCGTGAGGTCTGAGGCCAATTCGGGAGCCTCGTGGGCATTGGATTCTGCTGTTTCCCAAAAGACTGGGAAATAGATGTCAAAGCGAGAACCTTCTCCGCGCGCGCTCTTGACGTCGACATAGCCTCCGTACTGTTTGACGATGCCGTAAACAGTCGACAACCCCAAGCCAGTTCCTTCGCCGATGCGTTTTGTCGTAAAGAAGGGGTCGAAAATATGCTTTTGGGTCTCTTCATCCATGCCTTCACCGGTGTCGAGGACGCGGAGACGGACGTAAGTGCCGGCCTTCATGTATTCGAGGCGTTTGCTCTTGTCGGGGTCGAAGTCGTAATTGCAGACCTTGATTTCAAGCCGGCCGCCGTTGGGCATGGCGTCACGGGCGTTGACACAGAGGTTGACGAGAATCTGCTCGATTTGGGTTTCGTCGCCGCGTACGGGGTAAATGCCATCTTGGCATTGAATATCGAACTCGATGCTCTTGGACAGTAACGGTTCTAAAATATGAGTCATGCCCTGAATGACTTTAACGATGTCGACCCGATGTGGATCTGTGGGCTCGCGGCGACTGAATGTCATCAATTGAGAGACAATGTTGGCGCCCTTGGTCCCGGCGTCGCGAATGTTTTCAACGTACTTATAAAAGGGCGTTTCCGGGTGAATGTTGAGTTTGAGGATGTCGGAATAGGCGTTGATGACCGATAAAATGTTGTTGAAGTCGTGGGCGATACCGCTGGTCAAACGGCCGATAGCCTCGATCTTCTGTGAGCGCCGCAAGTTTTCTTCAATCTTTCGTGTCTGTGTGATGTCGCGAATGATGAGCGCAAAGTAGAGCAGCTGGCCACGTTTATCGGTGACCGGGAAGCCGTCCCATTGCGTGATCAGCGACTTGCCGCCCTCTCGTTGACACACCAATTCTAGCTTGAAAGCACGTTTAGTCTTAAAGGCATGCTCGATGGCAAATAGCAGGTGATCATTTTGCTGATGGTTGCAGAGATTTGTGATGGAAGCGCCGACAAATTGTTCTTTTTTCCTGCCTGAGAGCTGCTCAAAAGAGCTGTTGACGTACACAACGGTGACGGCGTGTGAGTTGTCCTTTTCGACAACGACAACGGCATCCTGCATGCTCTCGAGCACGGTGGCCATCATGCGGTTTTGCTTTTCCGCACGGTACTGTTTGGTCACGTCGTGGAGGACGATCGTGTACGATTCCACGTGGCCATCACTGTCGAGGTGTTTGGAAACGCGCAACTGAATGATGAATTCGCGGCCAAACTTATTGGTCGTCGAAAAATGCCGATAGAAGTCTTCGGGCGTCTTGGAGCTGATGAGAAACGTAAAGAGTGACGGTATGGGCTCGCCTGTTTCGAAATCAAAGAGCGTCAAAAGGGATTCGATAAAGCAGCCCTCGGCCTCAGCGAGCGGCGTATTGAAGTGTTTTTCGGCGATCGGGTTGATGTAGTCAATGTGGCCCTGCGGCTTGATCGTGATAACGGCGTCTTGCAAGCTAGCGAGGGTCACAGACAGTTTTTCTTCGCTCGCCTTCAGCTTTTGTTCAGTGGAAGACTTATACAGCGCCATTTCAAGCGTGATCTGGACCTCTTTTGGCGTGTAAGGCTTTAAAATAAAGCCAAAGGGCTCGCTCTCTTTAGCGCGGTCGACGGTCATGGGGTCTGACTGCCCAGTCAAATAGATGATAGGCAACTTCAGTTCTTTGTGAATCTTTGAAGCGGCCTCAATGCCATCGATGTCGCCCTGGATGTTGATGTCCATCAAGACGATGTCCGGCATCAGTTCCTTGGCCTTTTCAATCGCACCCTGGCCAGTCTCGACTACCGCAACGACCTTGTACCCCGCTTTCAGCAAAATCGACTTTAAAATAAACGCCGAATCGATGTCGTCTTCGGTCACCAATACACGCTTTTCTTTCATCTGACTTAAACACTAAACTCTTTTTACGCTTTTGGAAACCAAAAAGACCATTGCAAAAATGGTCACAACCTTTTGCACAGGTCTTCTTTTGTAAGTCGTGCATATACAAAGACCTATGCAAAATGCCGTCAAAGCTTGACTTTGCGCGAGCACGATTGGCGTAGCGTACATAGACGTACGTGAGCCAGTCAGCGGAGCGCGAAACGCATTTGGGCGCCATTTTCACATCGGTTGTTTATGGGCCGATGGTGAACAAAAAGGTACCCTGTTGGCGCGAAAAGGGAGGTGCGGCGAGGATCGAAACAAGCACCTGGTCACGTTTTTTATTGCCAGAAGAATTGAGGAGAATGGGCTTGCCGACGATCCCCATTGCGTCGACTTGGATAATGCCCTCAAGTGGCTGACTCCAAGGAGAAGCGTCGATTTGTGGCGGCAATGAATAGGTGGTCACTTCGGCCGTTTCTGCATTTTTGAGAGTGATGCATGCCGACCGCGTCAGTAATGGAACGATCGCCACAGGCGCTTGGCCAAAATATTTTAGAAAAGTCCAGTAAGACTCGCCCAAAGTGCAGACAATTTGAGCGAGAGATGGCTCTTCAAATTCGGGCTTGGGAAAGAGAAGGGTTTCTTTGAGGAGGAGTGAGGGGCCAAATTTGCTTAAAAATGGGTCTTCTTGCGCGGGTGTACTTTTCGGTGGAATCGCCGTAACGGTGTTGTAGGGCGTCGTGAGGTAGATGGGCTTGGTATCGAAAAACAACATTTGGTCCAAGAGCGCGGAAGCGTTGGCGGCGTCTGCGTAAGCGAGGTATGTTGGCGTGGCAGGCTTGGTTGTTGGCAGTTCGATGGAAACGTGAAAAAGCAGCGTTGGCACCAGCAAGAGAACGCCGACACCTAAAAGAATCAAAAGTTGAATGCGCTTGGAGATAAACATTAATTATTTTGGGTCACTTGCTATCTGAACGGTATCAAAGCCTGCCGAACGGGCATGATTGCAGAGGTCTAAAAAGGTTTGCATGTCGATATTTTTGTCGACTTTGAGAAGGAGGGGCTGCGGGTTTTGAGTGTGCAACTGAGGCAACAGGCGTGCGATCGTCTGCATAGAGTAGATTTTACCATCGTAAAAGAGCGTGTTGGGCCCGGCAATGGTCACGACATAGCCAGTCGCAAGCTCCCCACCCTTCGCCTTGGGCAGGGCAATGCTCGTTCCAGGCGTAAAGATAAAGCGGGAGCTCAACAACGTTAAAAAGAAAGCAATCAGCAGAACGTTGAAAAAGGCGGCTGAATTCAGCCCATAGAGCGGCTCAAGGTGCAACGCTTTTTTGAGATTGAGTGGATTAGTTATGGGTCTCATGGTGGGACGTTTTTTTGCCAAAATCGCCGAGGAATTGGTGGATCTCATTGCCAGACCATTCGATATCGTGGACGATCGCCCGGACGCGTCCTAATAGAAAATGGTAACAGATGTAACTAAAGATCGACAGCGCTAAACCGGTAATCGTTGCAATGAGCGCCTGCGCAATGGAGGCCGAAAAGGTCTCTATACCGGCGTAAGGGCCCGCTTGTTTCATGGAAAAGAAGCTCTCAAATAAACTCAATACCGTCCCGAGCAAGCCCAACATTGGAGCGATTTTAGCAATCATACCGATGGTAGAGATTCGCCGCTCCAGCGCCGGAAGCTCGACAATGGCCGCCGCTTGAATGGCCGTTAATATTTTCTCTGGCTCATCGTGCGTGAGCAACGCTGCCTTAATAACTCTGGCAACTGGGCCCGGCGTCTCTTCACAAACGGTCAAGGACTCGACCAAACGGTGTTTTCGCAGCAAATTTTTAATGCCCTCCAAAAACTCATGTGCTCGGATTTGCCCCTTGTGCAAAAACAAAAAGCGTTCGACAAAAAAAATCAATGCGAACACACCCAATAGCAACAACGGCCACATCATGGCCCCACCCTGTTTAAAATATCCTATCAACCACATATCCATTAATCTATCACAAGCCCGTATTAGACTCAATGCTTTTTTTGTCATTGTTGCCAAACACTTTACACTTGCTTTTTTTAGAGAAAATGTTTTACTGTTCGTCTTTCGGGGGATTCGTTCCTCTCATCTCGTTACATAAACCTTTAACAAACACAAATAATTATGATTCCATTATTCTGGTTAGTTCCTACGGCGTCATTTTTGGCGCTCTCGTTTGCCTGTTATTTCTACTGGCAAATGAAACGGGAAAGCGAAGGCACGGAAACGATGCGTCGCATTGCCCTGCACGTCCGCAAAGGAGCCGCTGCTTACCTAAAGCAGCAGTACAAGATCGTTGCGATCGTCTTTGTGGTGATCGCCAGCTTGCTCGCGATGCTCTCTTACGGCCTTCACCTGCAAAATGGCTGGGTGCCGTTTGCCTTCCTGACGGGCGGTTTTTATTCCGCTCTCGCTGGCTTTTTCGGCATGAAGACGGCCACATACGCGTCGGCACGCACGGCGCACGCGGCTGAAATCTCCATGGACCGAGGCCTGCGCATCGCCTTCCGCAGTGGAGCGGTCATGGGCTTGACGGTCGTTGGTCTGTGTCTCTTGGACTACACGTTCTGGTACCTCATTCTCACCAAGTTTGTAAATATCGGTGAGGAGCAAAAGATGGTCGTGCTATCGACGACGATGGTTACCTTCGGCATGGGCGCCTCACTGCAGGCTCTCTTTGCACGTGTCGGCGGCGGTATCTTTACCAAAGCGGCTGACGTCGGTGCTGACATCGTTGGCAAAGTCGAGGCCGGCATTCCCGAGGACGACCCCCGTAATCCCGCTGTCATAGCGGACAACGTCGGTGATAACGTCGGTGACGTCGCCGGCATGGGCGCCGACCTCTACGAGTCCTTCTACGGATCCATTCTCGCTTCAGCCTCCTTGGGCGCTCTGGCGTTCATGGGCAAGGGCGTTATGCAGGCAAGCGCAACCCTCGCACCTGTCCTGATCGCCGCCGTGGGAACCATCCTGTCGATCGTCGGTGTGTTTTTCGTGCGCATAAAGCCAAAAGCGAACACGCAAGACCTTCTCAACGCGCTTGGCCGCGGAGTTATCGTAAGCTCGGTATTGATCGTCGTGTTCTCCTATTTCCTCCTGAAATACCTGAATATCGACAACTTTGTCGGCATCTGGGGCGCCATCGTCAGCGGTCTCATCACCGGCCTGATCATCGCAAAGGCCTCTGAATACTACACTTCACACACCTATCGACCCACACAACGCGTCGCAGAACAGGCAAAAGTCAGTGGGGCAACGGTCATTATCAGCGGCATCGGAGAAGGAATGACCTCGGTCGCCATTCCAGTAACCGCCGTTGTCATCGGAACGATGCTCGCTTATGGCTTCGCGTCCGGCTTCAATCCTGCTAACGTCGCCCTCGGCCTCTACGGCATCGGCATTGCAGCCGTCGGCATGCTGTCAACACTCGGCATCACTCTCGCAACCGACGCCTACGGCCCCATCGCCGATAACGCCGGTGGCAATGCCGAAATGAGCCACCTCGATCCCAAAGTCCGTCAACGCACCGACGCCCTCGACGCCATTGGCAACACAACTGCCGCGACCGGTAAAGGTTTTGCCATCGGTTCCGCCGCACTCACAGCCCTCGCCCTCTTGGCAGCCTACGTCCAAGAATTGAAGATCGACCTCGAGCGAATCGGAGTTAAAGTCATCGAAGTCAGCGGCGCCTCGCGCGCACTCGCCGATGCCTCCATCAACGACTTGATGAGCTATTTTAACGTCAACCTCCTCAACCCCAAAGTCCTCATGGGCCTCTTCCTCGGCGCCATGATGACCTTTGTATTCTGCGGGCTCGCCATCAACGCCGTTGGTCGCGCCGCCTCTAAAATGGTCGATGAGGTCCGCCGTCAGTTTAAGACCATCCACGGCATCATGGAAGGCAAGGCCGAGCCCGATTACGCCCGTTGCGTCCGCATATCTACCACTGCCGCCCAAAAGGAAATGATGATCCCAGCCCTGCTCTCCATCACAGTTCCCATCGTCGTCGGTATGCTACTCGGCGTCCCAGGCGTCATCGGACTCCTCTCCGGCACCCTCTGCTGCGGATTCGTCCTCGCCATCTTTATGGCCAACTCCGGCGGAACATGGGATAATGCTAAAAAATATATCGAAGAAGGTCACTTCGGCGGCAAAGGCTCTCCAGCCCATAAGGCAGCTGTCACCGGCGATACCGTCGGCGACCCCTTTAAGGATACCGCAGGCCCTAGCCTCAATATCCTTATCAAACTTATGAGCATCGCCTCTATCGTCGCAGCTGGTATTACTCTCAGCTACCACCTCTAATGCAAAGACTGATGTAAAATGGCGTGAAAACTCGTTTCGCGCTCCGCCGACTGGCCACGGGGAAACCTTTTATAGAATAAAAGGTTTCCCCGACCCCCTTCCCAAACACTTTTTAAGCGAAACACAAAAATGCATGCATTTTTGTATTTCGCAGATAATAAACGGGTGCAGGGGCCGCTGCTCCTGCCGAGGTCCAGGGTGCGGAGCCCTGGTGCTGCTACAGGTGGCTTAAAAGTTTTTGAATTTCGTTATATTTATTGCGGGCGTCTGTGAGTTGGGCTTGGGCGCCATCGACGACATGGGGTGGAGCTTTTTGGAGAAAGGATGGGCTAGCGAGTTTAGACTGGCCTGAGAGGATATGTTTTTCGAGGACAGCTGCCTCTTTGAGAAGGCGTTCACGTTCGGCGGCGGTATTGATTTCGAGGACGAATGAGAGGGTGCCCATGGTGGTTACGGAGCTGGGTGAGCCTTCAGGAGCGGGTTCCATGGAGAGTGATGAGGCGCCGAGCGAGGCAGAGAGGAGTTCGATGAGGTCGTGTGGTAGTGGCTGTTTGGCGTCAAAAAAGAAGGCGACCTTTTTGTTGGCGAGGTTATAATCGGCCTTGAGGGCGCGGCCTTTGGAGATGAGTTCGCGGATGGCCTCGATGGATTGTAGGCTTTCGCAGAAGGAGTTTGGCAGTTGGAGTTTTTGGGAAAGTTCTCTGTGCGTGGTGAAGGGTACGTCCTGGACAAAGTTGTCGCCGTACTGGAGGACGTTCCACAACTCCTCGACAATAAATGGGGTGATGGGGTGTAGCATCTGCAGGACTTGGCGAATGCAAAGGTCCTGGATGGCGTGTGTGCTTGGGCTGGACTTCAATTTGGAGGCCTCGAGGTACCAATCGCAGAAGTCGCTCCAGAAGAAGCCGTAAATGGTTTGGACAGCGGTGTTGAACTCATAGGCGTCGAGGGCGCGCGAATAGGCATCGATGCTGTCTAGCAACTTCAGCAAAATGTGCTGATCGGTGACAGTGATGTCCTTCCCGATCCGGCCAACAATGGATTCCAGGGAAGCGTTATTGTCCAATTCGCCCTGCATATGGCGATAGCGGCAAGCATTCCAAAGTTTATTACAGAAATTGCGGCCGAGGGCGACGCGGTCCTCGTCGAAGAAGATGTCTTGGCCCTTGGGGGCGATCGAGAGAATGCCGAATCTGAGGCCATCGGCGCCGTATTTTTGGATGAGGTCGAGCGGGTCGGGTGAATTCCCAAGGCTCTTCGACATTTTACGGCCGATACCGTCGCGGATGATGCCCGTCAGGTAGACGTTTTTAAATGGAATGCGTTTGGCAATTTCGGCATCGGTGAGGTTTTTTTCGTCGCCCAGGAACTCGAGTGAGGCCATGATCATGCGGGCGGCCCAGAAAAAGAGAATGTCGGGACCGGTGACGAGGGTGTCGGTCGGGTAAAAGAAGTTAAAGGTCTTTGTTTTGTTGGGCCAGCCCATAGTTGCGATCGGCCACAGCCAGGACGACGCCCAGGTGTCGAGGACATCCGCCTCTTGTTCCCAATTTTCCGGATCTGCGGGCCCCTTGACGGAGACATGGACGTTGCGAGGGTCATTGCGATCGGCGCCCTTTTTGTACCAGACGGGAATGCGGTGACCCCACCAGAGTTGGCGGCTGATACACCAATCGCGAATGTTGTTCATCCAATGCAGGTAGGTCTTGGTCCAGCGGTCGGGCCAAAAGTGGATCATGCCAGCTTCAACGGCGCGTTTTGCCTCTTCGACCTTCGGGTAGCGCAAAAACCACTGTTCGGAGAGGCGTGGCTCGATGGGCACATCGGCTCGTTCGGAATAGCCAACAGAGTTGTCGTAGGCCTCGGCTGCGACAAGCAGGCTGAGCTCCTTTAGCTTTTGAACGGCCCGTGTACGCGCTTCAAAGCGATCGATGCCATCAAACTCTTTCCCGGCGAGGGCGTTGAGGGTGGCATCTGGGTTGAAAACGTCGATAACGGGCAGTCCATGACGTTGTCCAATGGCGAAGTCAGCGGGGTCGTGAGCGGGGGTGATTTTCAAGACGCCCGTTCCGAAATCCTTTTGTACAGCGGGGTCGGCGATGATGGGGATGGCGGCTCGAGGAAAGGGGCGCCAGCAATGCAGGCCAACGTAGGTCTTGTAGCGGTCGTCGTCGGGATGAACGGCGACAGCGGTGTCGCCCATGAGGGTTTCCGGACGCGTTGTGGCGATCTCCAAAAAGACGCCAGGCTTCTCAACTACCTCATAGCGCATCTTGTACAGCGTGCTCTGCTGCGGCTTCATGACGACCTCCTCGTCGCTCAAGGCCGTCAGACTGACGGGGCACCAGTTGACCATGCGCTTCCCGCGGTAAATATAGCCGCGCTCATAGAGTGTCACAAAGGCCTGCAACACAGATTCGCTGTAATCTGGGTCGAGCGTGTGGACGTTTCTGGCCCAGTCACATGAGACCCCCAGCTTTTTCAACTGGTCCAAAATAATACCGCCATGCTTGTCGCGCCACTCACAGGCCTTTTCCAGAAACTTTTCGCGCCCCAACGCTACCCGGCTCGTGCCTTCCGCCCGCAGCTTCCTTTCCACACGCGTCTGCGTCGCGATGCCAGCGTGGTCCGTCCCTGGAACCCACAACGCACTTTTACCCATCTGACGCGCCCGGCGAATCAAGACATCTTGTAGCGTGTTGTTGAGCACGTGGCCCATGTGCAGAATGCCAGTAACGTTCGGCGGCGGAATGACAATGCTGTAGGCCTCTTTGGTTCCATCGACCTTGCCCTCAAAACAGCCCGACTCCATCCAACGCGCATACCACGCGCCTTCTCCCTCTGCACTGTATGTTTTCTGCATGCTACTTTTAAAAGAGGAAAACCGTCAAACGTCGAGACTTTTTGGCGAAAGATTTTTTTACACTTGACTCATATTACGATTATCTATGAATGTTGCAGTTCTATGAATATCGGTACCCCGCATTGCGAAGAAGTTAAGGTAGCACAGCAGTATTCGTTTAACGGATATTTTTTTCATTCTAAGGAAGAGATAGAACGCCTTCTCCAGGACCTCGAAAGCTCTGATGACGAAGATAACTCGCCAAGCGAACTCTCGACTATTGATGAGGAAAATCCTGACGAGATCTCCTCTTCGCAGCCTCCACCCAATCGTTTTGAAAATCGCGGCCGTTTGCGCACGATACCAGAAGAAGGTTTTTATTATCCGTCCGAGTGGTAAGTTTGTATTTACAAGTAGGGTCGAAAGCATTAGTCTATCTGCCTCATGGAAACTTATCGGCGCGTTTTGTTAAAAATCAGCGGTGAAGTGCTTGGCGGGACTGAATCCCTCGATGGGAAGGCCCTCGACACTATCTGTGACGACATTATCACCCTCGCTCAACAGCGGGTAGAGATTGCACTGGTCGTCGGAGGAGGCAACATTTTTCGCGGCATTGTGGGGGTCGAAAAGGGCGTTGACCGCGTTATGGGCGACTACATGGGCATGCTCGCCACACTCATCAACGGCATCGCGCTCGTCGACACCCTCCGGAAAAAGGGCGCCAAAGTCGCCATTCAGTCTTCTATTCCCATCGAGGGCGTTGTCCAACACATCGATATCGAAGCGGCAAAGGCCCTGCTCGAGTCGGGCACCATCGTCGTCTTTGCTGGAGGAACGGGCCTGCCTTTCTTTTCAACCGACTCTAACGCGGCCCTGCGAGCGGCAGAGATTCATGCCGACATTCTCCTAAAAGCCACGAAAGTCGACGGCGTCTACGACAAAGACCCAAAAAAGTTTCCAGATGCCAAGAAGTTCCAAAAGCTTTCCTACGATGAGGCCATCAACAAAAACCTCAAAGTGATGGACTCCACAGCCTTTTCCCTCTGTCGCGACAACAAAATCCCTCTACTCGTCTTCAAGCTCGAAAAGGGAACGATTCCCACAGTCCTGCAAAATATGGCGCGCTACACGCTTTTATCAGATTTTTTTAGCTGAATGCCCGTCAGCGGTATCTCGTCAAAAGACGTGTTTTGGAGCGCTGGGATGGCTGCCTGAATCGTTGGCCAAAGATCGACAGTGATGTTGAAATGAGACAGGAGCCCTTTGATTGCATCGGAGATAGAGGGTACACCTTTTCGTTCAACCGCCTTCAAGAACTTTTGCAAACGGTAATCCCGATTGACGAAACAGCCAGCTTGCTCAAAAACAGTGAGTGCAGGCAAGAGAACAGTCGCCTCTTTTGCGCTCTTGTTACTGTGCGTATTGCAGTAAATGAGTGTTTTCCCATCGAGCGCTTTTTTATCGACCCACGTGGCGATGTCTTCGTAAAAGACCAGCCAAGTCTTGAACGTGTTTTGAGCAAAGGCGGCCTTTATTGCATTCAGGTCATCTGGCGGCTGGCTGAGAAGGCCAGAAAGAAAGGCCCCGTTTAAATTGGGCGTTCTGTCGTCTGAGACAAGAAACCCATCACCGCGATCCTCGTGCTTCAACCAAAAGAGCTTTGACGGCGTAGAGTCTAACAGTTTTTTGAGCAAGAACTGCTCCTCGAGGCTGAGAAAACTTGAGCCAACGATGCCAAAACCCCCACTCTCTTTGATTTGCTGTGCGGAATAGCGCACCGCCTCCTCGAGCGTGACAACTGCCCCACGAATGCGGCATTCGGAACAACGTTCGCGCTTATCAACAAAAGCCTCGCGGGCGCTGTCGGGCATCCACGTGTCGTTGACAAAGTCATTGCGACGCGGCGTGATGGCGTAAAGAGTCCCCTCTCGACTCCAAACATCGATGTTTACGCCGACGCTGCTCTCCGTCGAAATGCTTGGCGTCTTTTTCAAGAGCCATGGCCGCGGTTTCAGTGTCGCCTTTGAGTCGACCAGCGCCCCAGCTGGGCAAATATCAACCATATTGAGCCAATAATTGCTTTCCATGTCACTTTGAGGCGCACAAACTAATTGCGTGGCACTACCGCGCTCCGAAAACGCAATGAGGTCTTTCTTCAAGACTTCCTTACAAAAACGGACGCAGAGTGAGCACAATATGCAACGTTCGGCGTCTAAGATGAGACGCGGACCAACGATTATTTGCTTCGGTTTTTTGATTTTCGTTTCATGGAAACGGCTGCACGAACGTCCATAGTCAAAGGCTATATTTTGCAGAGAACAGTCGCCAGCCTTGTCGCAAACCGTGCAATCGAGGGGCCGTTGCGCAAACAGGAATTCCATCACACTCTCTCGAGAGGCGCGCACCATCTCCGATTGCGTACGGACATGCATGCCGTTCTGCACCTTCGTCGAGCACGCCAATACGGGCGTTGGCTGCCATTGGAGAACATTGTCCTTGTCGGGCAAAGCAACTTCCACGAGGCACGAACGGCAGTTTCCAGAGACGCTCAACTTCGGATGCGAGCAAATGTGCGGAATCGCCTTTCCTATGCGTTCAGCGGCCTCAAGAATTGTGATGTCTTGTGGAACAGAATAGCTTTCGCAGTCAAAGAAAATAAGGATGTCGCTCATGTCGTTTTCAAATCCTCACGAAAAAGGGTCACCAGCGAATGCACCGAATCCGCCATAAACTCGCCAAATGGGCAAGCCACACGGCCCCTCATTTGATCGGTCAGGGAAAGCATCAATTCGACGTCCGATGGCCGCCCTTCGCCACGCTGTATGCGTTCGAGCATTTGATGCAGCCAACGCGACCCCTCTCGACACGGCACGCAAAAGCCACATATTTCCGTTGCAAAAAATCGCATGAGGTTGACGATGATGGAACGCACGTTGACGGCGTCATCGATGACAATCACGCTTCCACGGCCCATCGACAGCCCTAATTGCGGCCACGTATCAAAGTCCATAGGAAGGTCATAGAGCGAGACTTGCCGCGGCCCCAACGCGAAAAGCGCCTCGGCCGCCACACATTTTGAAAAAACGCCGCAAGGAAAGACACCTCTCAATTTTCGTCCTGGAACAAGCCCCCCAGCGACATCGTAAATCAACTCGCCCAGCGTGAGGCTCCCACAGGGAAACTCATAGCAACCAGGCCGCTGTACGCCTCCACCAACAGCAAAAACGCGTGTCAAAGTTTCGTGTGCCACGGAAAGAACGTGTTTAACCTGACACACCGTCTCAACGCTGTGAATGACCACAGATGGATGCCCCATCATGCTCGGGACTGGCCTGCAACCTACGATAGCCGCCTCGACACCAAACGTTTCCCCACAAATAGCAGCCCCACCTCCAACGTAAACACAGGCCTCGCAACCACCACCACCTTCCAGCTTCCCTACAAAACAATAGGCGCGCGCATCCTCAATCGCCGCCTCCAACAGCTTGATCTCTGCCGTCCAATCGCTGCGCACGTAAAAGTAAATCTGTTCCGCCCCCACCGCATGGGCCGCGATCAAGGCCCCTTCGATCATCTGGTGCGGGTCTCGCAACAAGGTCCGGTCTTTGAAATTGCCGGGCTCGGACACGTGCGCATTGATCACTAAAATCGGCTTTTGGGGCGCCCTATCCCAAATATCTGCAACCAACACTCCTGTACCGCATTCACGCAGTCCGGCTGTCCTCATCGCCTGCTTTAGGCTTTCTGCGCTCGCTTCCAAAAAACGCCTGTACACTTGATAGCCTTCCAAGCTCAAGTACGCCTCTATTCCAGGCTTGAACGCTTTCTCCCGAAGATGTTTTAAAACTAAAGGATATTCTAGAGGCATCACACACAGAATAAGACACCCGCTAAATTTGGCAAACTTAAAAAAAATACTTCAACGACTCCGGCAATGGCAGTGTAAGGTCCGTTGATGGTAGGTGGGCGAGAATCGGTGAGCGGCCGTAATGCGCGATGGCGGCGGCGGCTTCAGGAGTTTTGGGGCCGGAGAGAATGACGCCGAGAACGCGAATATGGCGCGATTGCAGGGCTTCGAGGCTGAGGAGAGTGTGGTTGATGGTTCCCAGACGCGTGCTGGCTACAAGAAGGGTCGGCAAGTTAAATTGGCGCATGAGGTCAACCATGAGCGCGTTGGAGTTGAGTGGTGTTAGGACTCCGCCAGCGCCCTCGACGATGAGGTTTTTAGCGTTTGGCAGGATGATGGATTCCAAAACAATGGTGTCTCCTTCGAGCTCGGCCGCCAAGTGAGGCGATACGGGTGTTTTGTAGCAGTAGGCCTCGGGAAAGGTCTGGACGCCTGTGAGTCGGCTGACGGTCTCACGGTCCGTTCCTTCGCTGGAACCCGTTTGAATGGGCTTAAAGTAGTCGTAACGCGTGTGAAAGCACAACCAGCTCGACACCAGTGTTTTGCCGATGTTGGTATCTGTTCCTGTAACAAAGAATTTCATGGACGTTTCAAAATGGCGAAAAAGACCTTGTAGGTCATTTGCACGGGCTCATTGTGCGCGAAGAGTATTCGCATGTGCTTTTGAGACAGCGGCCGTGCGCCCAGCGTGGCACCAAGGCTCTTCAAGTAGCTTGTAAAAGCGCGTGCGTGCGGAAAGGTGATCGAAAAGTTTTTGGACTCAACCCAAAGAGCGCCCGGCAACGATTGAAGCGTCGCTACGAGGGCTTCCGCAGTCGGATAATCAAGGAGCGTCGATGGAATGCCGCGTGATTGCAAGAGCGTCTCCCATTCGCTAAACGTGCCATCGAGCAGGCAAGAAAATGCCAACGTGTCTGCTTGACCATAGAGGCTACGAAGCGTCCTGTTCAGATTCTGCGCCCACTGCAGGGAAAAATTAGAAACAATCCACTCGTGCGGCTTAAAGGCATCTTGTTCGAAGTTGCCCAACTGATAAGCGACGTTCGCCCGCTGCCCCAATTTGTTGCGCGCGACAGCCAGCATTTTAGGGGAAATGTCGTTTAACGTATATTGGCTGTCTGGAAAGCGCTGGAGGAGTAATTCGACGAGGTAGCCAGTCCCACTGCCGAGATCGAGAATGCTGGCCGGCGCGCGGTCAGCCCGTTGGACGAGTGCTCTAGCCAACAGCTCTGCCGATGACTTTTGCACATCCGCTGCCCCATCATATGTATGCGCCGCTCGGTCAAATCGTTTAGCAAGAGTGCTTTGAAGCGCATTCATCTGTCCTTTTGCTGGCTTTTACACCAAATCATACCAGCTACTTCCGCGATA
>MIDP01000018.1 GCA_001831095.1 Verrucomicrobia bacterium GWF2_51_19
AGGCCGCGGCCGACGTCCCCAACCCACGTAAACGTAGCAGCCCGACAGGACCAATTGCTCGACCGAGACGGGAAAGTCCCAATCGATCGCCTGCCGTTGAGCCAAATAAGCGATTTTATGCCTGCATGAGCCCGGTTGTTGGCCGAAGACCGACAGCGTGCCTTCGAAGGGAAGCAGGCCAGCAATGGCCTTGAGAAGTGTGGACTTGCCGGCTCCGTTCGGCCCCACGACTGCCACAAACGCTCCTTGTGGGATCTCGCAATGCAGGCCGTTCAGGGCGACATGTCCAGCGTCTTGGTAAGAAACGGAGAGGTTTGCCGCGCGCACGGCGAGCTCATCGCGCTCAATATGCAGCGTGCAGCAAGGTCCATATAATGTTTTTTCACTGCGCATGGTTTTTTAAAAGGGTCGCGTTCTGTCGCATCATTTGTGAGTAATTGCTCTCTTTATCTGGAACGACGTAGAGCGACTTGGGTGGAGGCAGGCCGGTTTCACGCGCGAGCTGTTCAACCATCTGAGTCGGCTGGCCCTTTTCGGCAAACAGGCCACGAACCTTATTGCTTCGAATGCACTGAATGACGGCAATAAAGTGTTTGGCGGAGACATCGCCGTGTTCTGTCGACAGCGAGCCCAGAACCGTTATAGGAATTTCAAACGAGTACCGCCTTGCAAAATAGCGGAAACTATCGTGATAGGGGATAAAGCGTCGCTTCTCTTGAGGAATGTCCTTGAGTATTGCCTTCAACTCTGCGTCCAAGGCTGACATCGAGGCCTGAAAGAGCTTGAGATTTTCCCGATAAAAGGCTGCCCGTGCGGTATCTTTTTGAACGAGCGCCTCGCAGGCGACGTCGGCCATACGGCTCATTTCGAGCGGATCGAGCCAAATATGTGGGTCATAATCTTTGGAATGGCAGTGATTGTGGGGTGTCTGGCCGGGCATGAAGTCGGCGTTTTTGTTCAGGTGAATAGGATGTCCGACCGCGTCTAGCCAGTATTCGAGCCCCAAGCCGACGCAGAAGACGAGATCGGCCTGTTTCAGCTGTTTCATGTTTTTGGAAGACAATGTGTAGTTATGGACGTCACTCCCCGATGGAACCAGCGTGTACACGTCGGTGACCCCCAGTGCCGTCACGACCTCCGTAACGACGCTCAGGCTCGACACCACCTTTACTCCGGCCTGTAGAGAGCCGATGAAGCAGAGGGATGTTATTATATGCAGAAACTTCATTTTGAATCTGTCTTCCCATTATTCCAATCGGTGTTGTTTTGTCCAGCAAGCTTTCACGGAATTTGACACAAACCTCAATCCGCCAATTAAACAATGAAGTGCAACACTTCAACGTTGAATGGGCTAAACGCGCTGATCGCATGGCACACAACTATATCTCCCATAGAGGGAGCGCGGCGGCGGTTGAGGTTAATGGCCGCATGGCATCTGTCAGGCAGATCAGATTGCCGTAGCCGACATCCAGGCCCAGTGAGCGAAAGGTGGCAAACGATTTAACATCGTCCTTCAATGGATTGGCCGTTTTTTTGATTTCGACAGGGTATAGCTTGCTGTTGTGTGAAATGATCAAATCAATCTCTTGTTTGGATTGGTCGCGATAAAAATAGAGTTGAGGTTCTATGCCGTTATGCAGGAAGGACTTTCGGATTTCGTTGACAACAAAGGTTTCGAAAATAGGGCCGGCAAAGGCTCCCGTTGCGAGCGTTTCTGGCGATGTCCACTCCGTCAAATAACTACACAGTCCGGTGTCTGTGAAATACAGTTTAGGTGCTTTTATCAACCGCTTCGAAACGTTTTTATAAAACGGTCGCAGGAGGAAAATCACTTGTGATGCCTCCAAAATCGACAGCCAAACTTTTGCCGTATTGGGTGCAACATCCGCATCTCTAGCGAGTTCAGCAAGGTTCAGTTCTTGCGAAGTCCGCGCAGCAGCAGCCTTTAAGAACTTTAAAAACGACAACGTATTGCCAATTTTTTCCAACTGCCTCACATCTCTCTCCAGATAGGTCTGGGTGTAAGCGTTGTAAAATTTCAGCCAAGCGCTGTGGCGTGCAATGTCAGGAAAAGAACCGCCCCAAATGACCTTAAAAAGGGCGTCCACAGACATTTTTTGCAGTATCGACTTGCGGTCTTCAGAAGGGAAAAATGGCATTTGATGCTCGGCTTTACCTTGAAGTTCGTACAACGAAAATCCGCCCATTTCAAGAATGGCAATCCTTCCCGCCAGCGACTCGGTGATGCCCTTCATTAGCAAAAAGGACTGCGATCCCGTCAGCCAAAACTGCCCGCGTTGCTCTGAGCCATCGACGGCCATTTTCAAATATGGAAACAATTCGGGCGCATACTGGATTTCGTCAATCAAAACGGGTGGCGCATACCGCTGTAAAAACAACGCCGGATCTTCTCTTGCCAGCAATAAGTCTTTGGGGTTGTCTAGCGTTACATACTTTCTTCCTGGCTCAGCGACGTGCTTTAGGAAGGTCGTTTTCCCAATCTGCCGCATGCCGGTAACCAGTATGATCTTGAAATGCTCCGATGTTTTTAGAAAGTCGCGCTCGAGCGTTCGGTGAATATACATACGACGAATATGCAGCGCTATTGCATCTTTGTCAAGATATTCCCCAAGACCTTTCTTCACCAACCTACCCCTTGCTTTTTAAAGTTTCGCTGCTCTTTTCGTTCAAGTGTTGCACTTCATTGTTTAATTGGCGGATTGAGGTACACAGATATTAAAGGATTTACAGCGCGAGTAAATACTGCAATCATACCGAGTGTGCAATCCCTACAACTCGAACTAGCAAAATACACGAATCGGCCGCTCTACGCTTGGGGGACCGGTGAACTTTTTTTAAAAAATAGACGGCGCGTGGCGGTTGAGCTGACGGCCGTTGTTGACAATGACTGCAGTAAATGGGGAAAGCAGATCGATGGGTTGAGGGTCGTCGCTCCGGGAGCCATTTTGCAACACCCCAATGCCGTTATTCTCGTCTTCTCCTGCTTTTTTAAAGACATTGAGCAACAAGTCCGCGAGCTGGGCGACTTCCCCATAATCGACATGCGCCAACACATTGATTGCGAAAAAACAGCGCGATTTCGCCAAACGCTTCAGCCCTTTCTCGATAAAACAGTCGTGCGCCATCCTCGAGGCGATACGGGTATCGTTGTGCAGGGGCCGATTTGTGAGGGCTGGACACGGTTGTTTTTGCAATACTTGGCCGTCTGTTACCCAGACAACCCCATTATTCTATCCACTTGGGACACAGAGTCGATCGACGGTCTGGAACCCTTAGTAGATAAGGTAGTTGTATCAAAAGAGCCTGAATTCGCTGGCATCACCAACCGTAACCGTCAGATTGTCGGCGTCCGTAATGGTCTCCAGGCTGCACAAGCAATGGGTGTGCGGAAAATCCTAAAAGTGCGCACAGACCTCATTCCGTTGAACCGCAACATACTGGCTGCCTGCGAAGCTGAGCAAACACGTCATGCGACGCCAACAAAACACCTCCGTCACCGTATCCTCATTCCAGAAGCCTTCACCATGAAGTATTTCCACTACCACCCGTCGGACTTTATGATGTTTGGCGACGTCGACGACCTTCTCGCGTTTTGGGACATCCCGCTCGACACCGACCGCGAGTCTTACAAAACACCCGCCTACGACACCCGCCCAATGCTCGAAATGAGCCGCCTCTGTCCTCAAACCGAGTGTTACCTCTCAAAAAAGTTTTGCGAAAAAGTCGGCTGGCAACAGACCTTTACAATCGAAGACAGCTGGAATTTTTACAAAACTTTTTTTGTCGTTTTACCCAACCTCTGGTTCGACCTCGCCTGGGTAAAATGGCCAAACCTACCACCACCGCAAACCACAACCTTTTGGAAAGATTGTGTCTCCGCCTACTTCTGGCAACAACTCGATAAAGGTATTTGCGACTCCGACCTCGCCCGCCAATTTGAAAACCACCCCATTTCCTGGAAGCTTTACTATACGACCGATGCCTCTGATTAAAGACTTCACACGTCTTTGTAATGTCAGAATCTCCCATCATGCTCACTGAACCTGCTATTTTTGGAAAAACAAACGACACTGCGTCCGCAGGGGTTGAGGCCTTGCTAAAACCTTATGAGGAGGGGCATGTCTTCAGTTATGTGAAGGTTGGCATGAGGGGAGGGCTCAAAATTTTTGATGGCGAAGTCGATGGCTTTTTTCAACTGAATGGTTTGGGGTTTGAGCAAAAAGATTGTGTGATCAGCGTGGGTCTCAGGGCCAGCCGTTTTGCGCCGATTTTGTTTTGGGAGATTTTCCACATACTGAAAGCAGGTGGAACGTGGGTAGACATCGACCTGCCAGAACGCTGCGGTGGGACGGCGTTGTTCGGGAACGACTTTCTCGATCGCGCCTATTTCGCGGCATCGCTTACACGGCAGTCTTTGGAAAATCATGGAGCGTGGACGCGGCAGGTTTTTCACAAAACGAAACCGAGCCTATTGAGCGCTTCAATCGACGATAAGGGCTGGACGTTCGGCATTTTGACTGGCGGTAAGGATGGCTATGCCAAGGCCATGGTTGAGGGGCTGTTGCGGTTCAACGTGCCATTGGAAATCATTCTCTGTGGACCCATGCCACAGGGTCTGCCCAAAGACAACCGTATCCGCTGTATCGATCTCGACAGCTCAGAGCCGCGCGGCTGGATCACTCGCAAAAAAAACCTGATAGCCGCAGAGGCGCGTTATGAAAACCTCTGCCTGATGCACGACCGTTTTGAAATTCCAGAAAACTTTATTGAGGCGATGGAGGCCTACGGTCCCTGTTTTGCCTACCTGACGGCGCCAACGTTCTATTTTCCGGAAGCGACACGGCAGCTAAAATACCGTTATCCAGACTACCAAATCTTTGACGTCGATGACAAAGTTGACTTTGCTATTCGCTACGGAAACATCGATGGTCGACGCACTTACGGCTGTGCCTATAACGATTTCCGCGAGGGAGCCTTTGCCTGTGGCGGGTTTTACATCACCAAGAAAACGCTGTGGCGGCGCATTCCGCAAAAGGAATACCTCTTTCACGCCGAGTGGGAAGACGTCATTATGGGTCTCGAATGTCAGCGCCAGGGGATTCCGCACCGCGTCAACCCATACTTGCAGCTGAGGTCTCTCAAGCCGCACCCAAATATCCCGCACGCTTGGACGTTTCGAGCGCCCGATGCGGCGCACAATCAGACGCTTTCCTTTGTGACCGAACAATGGGCAGAGAAAGCTCAAGCGGACGCCCAGGCCTTTTACCCGCTGCTTCCTCTAGAACGCCTTACGTATTACAGGTCTGTTTGGCAGGATTTCAGCCCGTTTTTTCCAAAAGCGCCGGAAGTGTCTTATGAACAATGCCAGGGCCTATCTGACTTCTGGAGTCTCATCTATAATCAGCTCTCTCGTTACCAAGACTTCGACCGCAAGACCTTGTTTGCGCTGGTCTGTAAGATTGCGCGCTACGCCAGCCCAGTCAACAATGGTGAACTCCAAGAACGTCTCTATGCGCTGGAGCAGTCACTCGCACAACAACCACCCATTGCTTCCCTCGAAAAAGTCATCGCCTGGGGGGCATGCACTCGTTTTGCCTGGCTCGCGTCCAATGATTCCAAACGTTTCGCTTACCTCATCGACAGTGACCCTCGCCTGTATGGGACGACGCTGCTAGCTTTGCCCGTTTGCTCGCCACAATGCTTAGCGGCAGAAGATCCGTCAAAGACAAGTCTGGTCGTCTTTGCCAATGCCGACAGTGTCTATACAGAGGTCGCCGCCAGAGGGTTTCACGCGATTCCGTACGATTCTCTCTATCCGCTCTCGAGGCTCTTTGCTCCACTCTTTGCCTGGTTTGAAGCAGAAAACGCTTGGCCAAAGACCTTTGCCGACTCACCTGTTCATTCAAATCCCATACAGCCAAAATCGCGGCAACAAGCCCTCGATCCTTTTATGACTTGCCAAACTGCATTGTGCTCGTCTTGATACAAAATCATTGCAAAATGTACACGCTGTTCATTTTTCAACTGTCTTGTCTCAATTCATTGACGCCTAAAGACCGATGAAGAATGGCGTCAAAACTTGGCTTTGCGCGAGCACGACCTGCCGTAGCGTACGTTGGTACGTGAGGCAGTCGACGGAGCGCGAAACGAGTTTTCACGGCATTATGCATCGGTCTTTACTATGAAAGAGATATTTGGTATCATGATGAGCCTAGCCTTCACGCTGGCTTTCGCTCCGCAAATTATAAAAACGTTGCAAACCAAGGACGTTTCTGGCGTCTCTACGGGCGTCTATTGGTTGTCGTTGCTTGGTTATATCGCGGGCATTCTGCACACCTACCTCTGCATCGGTTTCGACCTTTGGCTCTACCTCAATTTTGGCCTGGGGCTCTTGCTGACTGTATGGTTTTTGTGGCTACATCGACGCTATCAAAGACCGTTTTAAAGCCGTCATGCGTCTTGGTCCAACTCCGGCCATTGCAGCAATTTGCGGTGGAGGGTGCGGCGACTGATGCCCAGGCGCTCGGCGGCCTTGGATTTGTTGCCGTTGGCTTCGGTGAGAGCGGCCCGGATGCGTTCCTTTTCACCGATGGAGGCCGCGAGGGGCTCTGGGTCTGGTGCTTGAGTAAACTTGCCATCGAGGTGTTTGGGGAGAATGTGCTTGCCCGAATGCAGGACAACGGCGTTTTCGGCGAAATTGCGCAACTCCCGAATGTTGCCTGGCCAGGGGTATTGCGTGAGGATTTGCAACGTTTCTGGAGCGAGTGTGGGTATGCGGAGGGCGTTTTCGTCGCTGAAAGAGTGGAGGTAGTAGTCGAGGAGTTCAGGGATGTCGTCTCTGCGCTGGCGTAGCGGCGGCAGCTTGATCGTGACAACGTTGAGGCGGTAAAAGAGGTCCTCGCGAAATTTGCCCTCTTTGACCATCGCCGCAAGGTCTCGATTGGTTGCACAAATCAGGCGGATGTCGAGGGGGACGGGCTTTTGGCTGCCGAGCCGTTCGATCGTTTTGGTTTCGAGAAAGCGCAAGAGCTTGACCTGTGTGGAGGCATCGATTTCGCCAATCTCGTCCAGAAAGAGCGTTCCCTTGTCGGCGCTTTCGAAACGACCGATGCGGCGGTCGTTGGCACCCGTGAAGGCCCCCTTTTCGTGGCCAAAGAGCTCGCTTTCGAGGAGGTTTGCCGACAGGGCCGCGCAGTGAACGGGGATAAAGACCGATCGCACTTGTCCGCTGTTCTGGTGGAGCATTTGGGCGATCAACTCTTTGCCGGTGCCCGTTTCTCCCTCGAGCAGGACGGTTGTCTTGGTCGGCGCGAGCACCTGTATTTGTTCCAAGACGGCCTTCAGCGCCAACGACGACCCTATAATACCAGAATTGTACTTGGACTCCAATCGCTCCTGAAGGACGGTATTTTCGCGTTTCAGTTGGCGGGATTGCAGGGCGCGCTCGAGGAGCAATTCGAGCTTTTCGAGGTGGACTGGCTTGGTTAAAAAGTCAAAGGCGCCGCGTCTCATGGCATCCACAGCCACTTCGATGCTTCCATAGGCCGTCATCAGAATGCAGATCGGCCTGTAGGGCAAGGCCATGGCGGCATCGATCACCTTGAGGCCTGACTTTCCTGACATCCGCAAATCCGTCAAAATAATATCAAAGGTCTCCGCCTGCATGAGTCGCAGGGCCTCTTCGGCGTCGCGGGCGAGATAAACGTCGTACTTTTCCTCGAGGGCGCTCTCTAGGCCCTCGCGCGTGTGTTTTTCGTCGTCGACGATGAGAACGGTGTACGTCATACGGCCCCAAGCGTGTCAGAAAAAAGTTGCCAACGCAACCAAAATGGCATCAGATTCCACGTATGTTGCGTTACGTTGTCATTGTCTTTTGGCTCTTTGCCGGCATTTTTGGTCGACACCCGTGGAAGCCCGATGAGGCCTACACGACGGGCCTCGTTTGGAGCATGGCCCACTCGCACGATTACGTTGTTCCGACGCTCGCCGGCGAACCGTTTATGGAAAAGCCGCCATTCTACTACATGACGGCCGCTTGGATAGCTCAATTGATGCCGGCCTTGTCTTTTCACGAGAGTGCGCGCTTGGCAAGCGTCCTATTTAACTTGATAACACTATTAAGCGTCGCCCTGAGTGCCCGTCGGCTCTTTGGGGGAGGGGGGCTCAATGCGGCCATCTTGTTTGCTGGCTCGGCGGGTGTCTTGGTCAACGCGCACTTTCTGATCACCGATGTCGGCCTGCTGGCGGGATTTGCGCTGGCACTTCTCGGTGGTCTGTTCCTAAAAGAGCGTCCCTGGCTTGGCGGCCTGCTGTTGGGAACTGGGACGGGCATTGGCTTTTTGACTAAGGGCCTGATCGCTCCTGGAGTGCTTGGCGTTGTCTTTGCGCTTCTGCCCTTGGTTTCACGAGAAGGGCGAACAAAGGCTTATTTCGGAGGAGCTCTGGTGGCCGTTTTGTCGTTTTTGCCCTGGGGACTGATCTGGCCATACTTGCTTTGGAAGCGCGACAGCGGGCTGTTTATGGAGTGGTTTTGGGTCAATAACCTCGGTCGATATTTTGGGTTTTCCGGCGGTCTTGGGCCGCGAAACGAATACCTGTTGTACGTCAAAATGCTGCCGTGGTACGCCTTTCCGGCAATCTTGTTTGCCCCGCTGGCGCTCTGGAGGCAGAAATTGGATTATGGCCGACGTCTGTTGCTTCTTTTCTTCGGCGTCTTTCTAATAGTCCTATCGATCTCGCACGACGGCCGCCAACTCTACGCCATGCCCATCGTTTTGCCCTGCGTAATTCTGGGGGCAGGTATTGATTGGAGCCGTTGGCCTCGATTGAATGAGGTGCTGAGGTGGCTCTTTTTTGCGTTGTTTGCGTTTGTCGGAGCGCTGATCTGGGCTGGCTATATCCTGTACTTATTTCAATGGCCGGCAACGCTCGCCAACGCACTCAATACCCTGGAGCCCGGCTTTGTGCCTCAATTGGGGTGGTTGTTGTGGCCGGCGATCGTTATGACGGCCGTTTGGTGTTTTTGCAAAAAAAGAGACGCCATCTTTACGTGGGCCGCCGGAATAACGCTCGTCTGGACGCTCGTA
>MIDP01000019.1 GCA_001831095.1 Verrucomicrobia bacterium GWF2_51_19
CATAGAATGGATAATCTCGCAGAGATTATCTTTTCTTCTCTCCCAAAATTCAAACGCTGCTAGTCAAGAGCCATTTTTTTATCTACTTACTAATCAGCATCTTAGCAGTGCTTTTTAACCTTACGCCGCAGACTGATGACCTCATTGTTGGGAATTTAGGTTTAAATGTTGTAAAATGATAAAAAGCGGTCATAATAAAGTGATGCTTTCCAATATGCCATCCAATCAGAACAGGGAGCTTTATGATTTTATAACTGTTCTTTGGCCAGGTGGATCGATAGACACGAATGAGGTAGAGGCCTTTCGTAACAATCTACTTAAGGGATCTTTTGATGGCCACTTGATTTACGCAGATAAATCGCAGGGTGGTGGTGACGGTGGCGAGCGTGACAGGTCTTGGTTCCATGATCGCGGTAAAGATATATTTAATAAACTATTGTATAATGCTTTCTGTCAACAAGATCAGAAAGACACAAAGCATCTAGAAAAGAAAGAATTTTCTTCTATCCCTAAAGATCCGAAAACTACAGAGATTCTAGAAAATAAAGACCATTTTTTTATAGGTAGCAAATTAAAAAACACTCGCGATTTGGGTGTTCGCAAAGTATCTTCTTATTCGAAGGCCCCTAGAGTCAGCCTTTATAAAACAGGCGCCCTCAATGATCGCAATCCTGGCGGTGGCGCTGTACTTCGTCAGCAGCATGCACTAGACCCTATAGCGCATGTCGACAAACCTGGAATGGTATCACATCCAAAGCAACCATCTGTAAAGCCTCGTGTTAAGAAACACGTTGGGAAACCACCATATACGCAAACATCGGATTTAAACAAATCTTCGATGATGCATTCGACCGTACCTAGCTCTTCGATTCCACTAAAAATCATTTTAGCCGACAAGCCAGGCACAATCGAGAGTTTGAGCACGCTGAAAAAAGGTTTTTTCACTTTGCAACAGGCTTTTCAGCAAAACCCACAATTAGACATAACGGAGCTGCTTCAAAACCCAACCTTTCAAGCGCTCTTCCCGGAAGGGCAACCTGTCATTGTCAGTAATGAAGCCTTTTTGAGGCGCTTACTCGAAGTCCCACAAAAAGAATTAGAGGCCTTTACTTTCGTTTTAAATCAAGTGGCTGCTCCTACGACAACAATGCATGGTAGAACGAACCCATCCGTACCATCGACACTAAAAGCTATCGAGTTTAATCCTCCTCCTGTACCACTCAACCGGCTGATCACTGCGACTACCATAAAGCAACAAACTGCGATTCCACTAAAACAACAAACTGCGACTCCCATAAAACAACAAAATGCGACTCCTCCTAGTTTAAAACGTGTTCAAGAAATGCCACAGCCGCCTCTTGTCAGTCCAGAGCTTGGCAAGGTTGATTTTGTGCCTGAGCGTATAGTCGAGCATGAAGCATTAGAGTTGGAAAAAGAGCAGTTGGAGCTTATTCCTGCACAACAACCACTGATAACAACAGACGAGCTTGTCGCTCTTTTGTGTGAAATGTCAGAGCTTATTGACCGCACTTTAAGCGATGAGCCGAAGGTGCTTCCGGAGTTTTTGTTGCCAGAAAATGTATCAGAACATCGGAGAATTCAGCCCAAAATAGAATTTACTGATATTGAAAAAAAGTCTCTCTTTAATACAAAAACTCCAATTGATTCGAAGTTTGCACGAAAGGAATATCCTCTTGTATCCGCAAAAATCAGGGAAATAAAGACACCATCCATCGAACTCCTGTCATTCGATTCGCAACTTTTCGAGAGCATGAAGACTCAGCTAGAAGAAGAACGCGCAGCTGAAGTCGAAAGGGAGCGCGTGGCGTTTGAAACAGAACGTGTGACGGTATTAACAACAGCGAAAACAAAATTTAAAGAAACCTGTAATGACTTACTCAATGGAAAATGGACAGAACCAGGGAAAGTGAATATTCGCAAGACAATCACTCTCGTGAGTCAAGTGACAACACTCGACCAACTTAATGAATTGCAGACAATTTTTGATCAAGCTAAATCGAATAAATCTTTGAATAAAGCGTCTTATGCAAACGCACTAAATATATTTGAAAAAAATTGTAAATTATGAAAATCCTCACATTATTCATTGTTAGTATTGCTTTTCTAGCGTCACACTTATGCGGACAATACAAAGATGCTTTCTATTGTGGTGCAGAATGTGGCGCCAGTTATAATTTTTCAGGGATTACGCAGCAAGTCGGACCAGCAGGGGATGATCATTCTGCCGAAACGCAGCATTATCTTGGAATGCCAGTTGGTGGCTTTTTAGGCTACCAAAAGCTCTATAACCATTGGTTATTCCGCCTGGAAGGCTTTGCGCGTTATGAAGATTTTTTTCAAAATCGCTATAAAAAAGCAGAAAGTACATCTGCGACCATTGACGTAAATGATGAGTTTTTGCTATCTCAAAAATGGAGCTTTGGTTTCTTCTTTAAGCCTGGTTACTTGTTCAGAGAGGACTGGCTCTTGTATGGCGTAACGGGTGTTAAGTGGACTCAATTCGAATATGCCATTAAGCCAGGTGATGCAGCTGAATCACAATTCAGCGGCTTTGCGAAGCCATATTATCCTGCGTTGGTTCTTGGTGTCGGCATTGAAAAAGATTTAGGGATGTGTCAGTTAGGTCTTGAAGGGACTTTTGCCTTTTATAGTAATCACACGCTGACAACAGTTAACAATGTCTTGTCGAGCGCCGATGACGACTACATCGCGCATTTGAATGGCCGCGTTGGGACATTGATGTTGCGACTCACATTCCCATTCTAAAAGATTGAGGCAACGAAAGAAATACTTGCGCAAAGTGGCATTTGTTTTTCTTCAGGACTGTCACACTGACAACAACAGCCATTATCTTGCCAACAAGGAGTTGCTGAGTTGCAAAACGCTGCCGACGATGCTGAGGGCCAAGAGTGTCACGAGGCCAAAGGCGAACCCGAGGGCGAGCGATGAGATGAGGGTTGTGAGGAATTGTAGGAGGTCGACGAGCTTTTCGCTAAAAATTTTGTAGATTTCGCGAAAACTGTGGACCATGTTTCCAGTGGAGTCGCCGACCGTGAGGATGTCGATGGCGAGGTCGGGGAAAAAGGAAAACTTTTCGAAAGCTTTGGAAAAGGAGAGGCCGTCGTTGATCTTCTGCCGAGCGGCTCGGAAACGCTCCTGGAGAATGACGTTCTGGATGGCTTTTTCGGTGAGTCTCATGGACTGTGTGGCGTTGACGCCGCTGCCGAGGAGGGTCGCCATCAGGTTCGACGTCTTACAAATTTCGGAAAAAACGATCATGTTTTTAAGGAGAGGGACCTTGAGCGCCCATTTGTCGCTGGCGTAACGTCCGGCAGCCGTTTTCCGCCACTTCAGAAAGACCACCAGCGCAATGACACCCGCAATCAGCATAAAGGGACCCGTCCGAATAAGCAGGTTTGCGCCGCCCAGCAAGAGTCGAGCCGACAGGGCCATTTCGCCGCCAAGAGATGTCATCATGCTCTGGATTTTTGGGAGCAGAAAGAAGAGAAAGATGCCGATGACGCCAAAGGCCACAAAGCAAATGAAGATCGGGTAACTCAGCCCGGCGATGATCTTTTTGCGCAGGGCGAGCTGGGCGGTCAGTTGATCGATAATGTCGCGCAAAATGGGACCGATTTGACCCGTCGCTTCACCCGCCTCGAGGGGCGAGAGTATGGCCTCATCAAAGACGTTGGGAAATTTTCGAAAGGCCTGTGAGAGCGTGAGGCCCTCGCTGAGGTCGCGCCAAGTACTTTGGGCAAGCTCTTTTTGGGCCGGGTCGTGGAGACGTTGCTGGAGAATGCGGATGGCGTCGCCAATCGGCATCCCGCCAGAATGCAGCTGTTCAAGTTGCTTTAAGAAGCTGAGAGCAAGGCCCTTGTGCGCCTTTAAACGCTTCGCCTTGACCACCGGCTCTTCCTCTTTTTTCTCGATAATCTCGATCGGCTTTAGGCCTTTTACCTTGAGAAACTGCAGGGCCTGGGCACGATCACTGCAGGCGACCGTCCCGGAAGTCTTTTTGCCAGAGGCCGTGAAAGCGGTGTATTGAAAGCTCATTCGGGCGTCTCCAATTGCGCAAATGGCAGAATCGACTCGAGTGTCGTGATGCCCTGTTTGACCTTTTCCCAGCCCGACCACTGAATCTTTTTCATACCTTCGTGATAGGCCTGTTCGGCAATCTCCTTGGCGGATGCGCGTTGAATGATGCGTTTGTGAATCGCCTCTGACATCGTTAAAATCTCGAAAATGCCGATGCGGCCGCGGTAGCCCAAGTTTCGGCAATGATCGCAGCCGTGGGCTTGCTTTAACAAGGGCGCGTGTTCGGCCTCAATCGCGTCGATGCCCAGGGTCCGCAAACTCTCACGCAGGGACTCTTTGCCAATTTTGGCTGGCTTGGCACACTTGGTACAGAGCCGTCGGACGAGTCTTTGGGCGAGAATCATTTCAACGGTCGATGCGATGAGGAAGGGCTCGATACCCATGTCGATGAGTCGTGTGAGCGCGCCAGCGGCGTCATTGGTGTGGAGCGAACTGAGGACCAGGTGACCCGTCATGGAGGCCCGAATGGCGATGTCAGCCGTCTCGCGGTCACGAATTTCGCCAATCATGAGGATGTCGGGGTCCTGACGCAAAATGTGACGCAGCGCGCTGGCAAAATTAAACCCGATCTCCTGGTTGACCTGGGACTGATTGATGCCCTCAATCTCGTACTCGACGGGGTCCTCGACTGTGATAATGCGCTTTTCTGGCGTGCGTATTTTGCGAATACAGGCGCCCAAGGTTGTTGATTTTCCTGAGCCCGTTGGCCCCGTTACCAAAATAATGCCGTGTGGACGCTGAATGGCGCCCTCGATGCGCTTTTCTTCTGCAGCTGTCAGGCCGATTTCCGACAACGTGATCGGCTGCGAGCCCTGCATCAACAGTCGCAAGCTCACACTCTCGCCGTACATGGCTGGAAGCGTCGACAGGCGGATGTCGAGCTCCTTTGCTCCGGAAACAAACCGTATGCGACCATCTTGCGGACGTCGTTTTTCAGAAATGTTTAACTTCGCCATGATCTTCAACCGCGAGATGATCGCCGACTGAAATTTGACGAGGTTTTCCGGCAACTTTACGGGAATCAGGTCGCCATCGATGCGGTAACGGATTTGAAGGGCTGTCTTTTGCGGCTCAAAATGGATGTCCGTTGCGTGGTCGTCGAGTGCGCGCACGATGATCTCGTTGACAAAGCGAATGATCGCCGCATCGGCATTCTCTTCAACCGCCTCCTCAATTTCCTCAAACTCGCTCGCCGACGCCTCCAAACTGCCCGAACCGACGCCAAAAGAGTGAATCATCGCATCCGTAATATCGCTCGGCAGCCCCAAGTACCAGACAACCTCTTTACCCGTGATTGAGTAGACCCACTGCGTCATGCGCTCATTGGGAATCCACGACGACACCACGTGTATTCGCGCGTCCTCCGCTGGCAAAATCGGCAAACACTTGTATTTGTGTATCAGCTTTAACGGAAAAAGCTCAGCGCTGTTCGGCAATATTTCAAATTCAAACTTTACCCCAATCCCCACTCCTCGCGCAAGGGCCTCTACAACCTGCTCCTCCGACTCCCCCAACATCTCCGCAATCTTTCCCACGCGCGCCTCCAACGCCACTTCCTCCAACAACTCCTTATTTTCTATGCGGTCCAACAAGCCTGATTGCTGCTTCATGAGGTGAATAATAGCAAAAAAACACTTTTTGACAAAAGAAATCTTCTTTTATGAAAAAGTTTTTTGGACTGCGAAAATGGTCTTTAAGTATACTTCTTAAAAACAATAGCCGCGTTTTGTCCCCCAAAGCCGAGGTTGTTGTTGAGAGCGACATTGACACGATGTTTGACGGCTGTATTGGGAGTATAATCGAGGTCGCAGTCGGGATCTGGAAACTCGTAATTGATCGTTGGTGGAATGATTCCTGTTTCAATCGCCTTGATGCAAACAGCGGACTCGACGACACCAGCGGCGCCTAGCAGGTGACCCGTCATGGACTTTGTCGAGCTGATTTTGACCTTCCTGGCATAATCGCCAAAAACGTTCTTGATGGCGAGGGTCTCAAATTTATCGTTGTAGGGCGTCGATGTGCCATGTGCGTTGATATAATCGACGTCACTTGGCTGCAACGCCGCCTCTTTTAAGGCGCTCCTCATGGCGGCAGCTACGCCTTTGCCTTCTGGGTCCGGCGAAGTGATGTGGTAAGCATCACAAGAGGCGCCATAGCCGACAATTTCAGCGTAAATGTGGGCACCACGTTTTTGTGCGTGTTCAAGCGTTTCTAAAAGGAGAACACCTGCCCCCTCTCCCATGACAAAACCGTCGCGTTTGAGGTCAAAGGGCCGACTCGACTTTTGCGGCTGATCGTTGAACGCTGTGCTCATCGCCTTCATGGAGCAAAAGCCAGAAAAGCCCAACTCGGTAATGGAGGCCTCGCTGCCACCGGCAATCATGACATCTGCCTTGCCGTATGCGATGGTTTCATAGGCACTTCCAACGGCGTGAGAGCCCGTCGCGCAGGCTGTAACGATGCCGTAATTGGGTCCACGGGCGCCCATTTCGATAGCGACAATTCCTGCGGCGATGTTGCCGATCAGGGATGGAATCATGAAGGGAGAGACACGTCTGGCGCCTTTTTCATAGAGTGTGCGCGACTGTTGCTCAATCGTCTCCATGCCGCCGATGCCTGAACCGATAATGACACCAAAACGTTCTTTATCGAGCGAATCAATGGCAACCTTAGCATCGACAACGGCCAACTTAGCGGCCCCCATCGCAAATTGCGTGTAACGGTCGCTGCGTTTGACCTCTTTAGGGTCCATGAACTGCGTTGCGTCGTAGTCGAGGACTTCGCCAGCCACTCGGCAGGTGACATTGGAAGTGTCGAAGTGCGTAACGGACCCAACGCCGCATTTCCCTTTTATGGCATTTTCCCAAAAAGGAACAATTCCAACACCTATAGGCGTAACGACACCTATGCCTGTAATGACAACTCTATGCTTCTCCATGACAAAGACCGTTTTAAAATGTTCTCTAGCGGCGTTCTTCCCGCAGGCAAATGGGGCAATAAGTTCGTTATCCTTCGTGATTCGCCTAGGTCACGCATTTCAATGCGCTCCCGTCGGCTCATACTCGGAAGCCTGCTTCTTGCCCCATTTGCCTGCGGGACTGTCGTTCAGGCTAGGTCATGCACGTCAGTGCACTCCCGTCGCCCTCGCTCCTCGGGCCTGGCTATAGAGCCATTTTTCAACGGTCTTTCCTTTCTTGCAAAATGTAAATCATTGATGTATAAAGACCTATGAAAATGCATAGAGAGCTTTATACGAAGACAAGCTTCCGTGGCGACAGGGCTTAAAATTACCATTGTGGATGTTCGCGTTCTGTGAATTGAAAAGAATGCGAGTCCACTGATAATTTTAGGCGTTAACCTTAGATTTTTCGTTGATGTAACGTGATACATCGCCGACGGTCTGCAATTTTTCTGCGTCAGACTCTGGAATTTCGCCCTGAATTTCGTCCTTAAACTCCTCTTCAAAGGCCATAATGAGTTCAACGGTGTCGAGAGAGTCGGCGCCTAGGTCATCCAAGAACGAGGCCTCTGGCGTGATCTGCTCTTCGTTGACGTTGAGTTGGTTGATAATAATTTCCTTAACGCGTTGTTCGATAGATTTTCCTGTCATAGTGAATAGCTAATAAAAAACTTTTTCACGCAAAATCAAGCAAAAAGACACAATACTGCCATCAAAAATGCGTCATTGTGTTCAGTCGGCGCTGCAGCGTTGTTTTGCGGAGGAAAGACTCTTTCTTTGAAAGGGCGATGCGATAGGCCTCGAGTTCGCCGACGATGAAGACGCGGTGGCGGCCTCGCGTGACAGCTGTATAGAGGAGGTTGCGCTGCAACAGAATGAAGTGCTGCTTGAGAAGCGGTATGACGACGATGGGGAACTCGCTCCCCTGCGATTTATGAATACTGATGGCGTAGGCAAGGGAGAGATCAGTGATATCGGAGAGGTCGAATTCAGCCTGGGCCTTGTCGAAGTTGGCGCGCAGGGACTTTTTTTCGATGTCGATGTGACCGATTTGGCCAATGTCGCCATTGAAGACATTTTTTTCGTAATTGTTGCGCGTCTGAATGATTTTATCGGCGACACGGAACTTCTGTGGGCCGACAATGGGGTCCGGATGCGAGGTGTTCAGCGTGGATTGTAGCAGCGTGTTGAAGTTTTCGATGCCGCCAGTACCTTTATGGATGGGCGCGAGAACTTGATAATCCATGTAGCCAACTTTGTACCAGGCGGGAATGCATTCGCCGCAGAGCTTGTGGACCTTTTTAACGCAGTCTTCGGGGTCGTTGCATTGTACGAATGTAAAATCTTTGTCGGGGTCGATCTCGTCAACGCCCTTAACACAATTAGGCAAGGCCGCCGTTCCTTGTAAGATGTTGTGCGCAACGGTGACAATGGTGCTGCGCTTTCCTTGACGAAAGATGTGGCTGAGGCGTGTGACGGGCACCTTTTGGCTCTCTATGAGGTCTTTGAGGACCGTGCCTGGCCCGATTGAGGGCAGTTGGTCGACATCGCCGACGAAGAGGACGTGCGCGTGATCCGGTATGGCCTTCAGGAGGGCCGACGCGAGGTGAATGTCGAGCATGCTGACCTCGTCGACGATGATAAAATCGCCTGAGAGGGGAGTTTCCTCGTCGTGGACGAAGTGGCCGAGCAGCGGGTCGAACTTCAGGAGGCGGTGAATCGTTTGCGCTTCGAGACCGGTCGACTCTTTCATACGCTGAGCTGCGCGTCCCGTGGGGGCTGCCAACTGTATGTAGACGTCCTTGGCCTGCAAAATGGCGACAATTACGCGTAAAAGGGTCGTTTTGCCCGTTCCAGGACCACCAGTGAGAACAGAAAACTTGGAGCCCAGACCCTGAAAAACGGCGTCCCGTTGCTCCGGAGCAAACACGATGCCTGCCTTGCGCTCTCCCCAATCGACGGCCTTGTCGACCTGAATGGCGGGCAACTTCGATGGGTGGCTCAAGAGACGATTGAGGGCGTGGGCGATTTCGTTTTCGCTCTCGGCCGCCTGAAAAGATTGGATAAAGTCGTTGTCGAACGTCAGGACTTCTTGGGTTTCCAACAGTTTTGGGAAATGCCCTTCAACGGTCTTGAGGTCGACCTCGAGGACTTCTGCCGTCATGTGTTCCAGCTCTTCGCGCGCAGCTCCAGTGTGACCACGGGCCTCGAATTCAGACAAACAATAACGCAATCCCGCCAAAATGCGCGCCTCGCCGTCGTTTGGAAACCCGAGGTTCAGTGCGATCTGGTCGGCGGTCTTGAAGCCGATGCCACGAATGTCGTTGGCCATCTGATACGGGTTTTGCTCGAGAATCGTGCGCGCCTCTTGGCCGTAGGTCTTGACGAGACGCAGACATTGGCTCGTCGTCACACCATAGGCCTGCAGAAAAATCATGATATTACGAATCGATTGCTGCTCTTCCCACGACTTCTTTATCGATTTTGCCCGCTGTTTCCCAATGCCAGAAATCTCCTGCAATCGACCCGACTCCTCTGAAATAATGCGTAAGGTGTCTTCGCCAAAAGTGTCGACAATCTTGTCGGCGTAGGTCTTGCCGATACCGTGAATCAGGCCGCTCGCGAGGTATTTGCGAATGCCGTTGACCGTGGCTGGCAACATCGATTCGAACCGCTCAATCTTGAATTGCTTGCCAAAACGCTTGTGATCTGTCCACGTGCCCCATGCCCTGAGCGTCTCACCACACTGAACGCCCGGTAACAGGCCGGTCACGGTGTACTTTTCCTTGTCGTTAACGAGCTCAGCCACGGTGTAGTGGTTCTCCTCATTCATGTAGAGAATGCGCTCCAATACACCCTTGATATGCTCTGTCTCGACTTGTATGCCTAATTCCATAAAAGATCGTTGAGAAATTATCCGCTGTGTCTTCGTCGTTCAGACTGAGTCGGCAGGGATCGTTATGCACCCTTGGGGGCTGACACATCCTATTTTAATAAGATGAGGCGCATTTATAATGCCTTGCTTATATTTCTCGTAAAAGAACGAAAGCCTCCACAACATTTTACATATGTTGTGGAGCCGGGAATGGGACTCGAACCCACGACCCACGCATTACGAATGCGTTGCTCTACCAGCTGAGCTATCCCGGCCAATGAAGTAAAATAACTAAGCGTATCTTTTGCAAATGCAAGTACAAAGTAAAAGACCGTTGAAAATGGCTGTATCGACCACTATCGTCCATTTTGAAATTGTCTTTTGCTTGCAATTCGGCATAATTCATGCTGTAATGTAGTGTGTTATGGCAGAAGAAACGCAGATAGAAGAGGTTAAAGAGCCTGGAGAGGGATCAGCGAAGGGTGATGGTGATGGGACCGCTACAAACGTCGCAGACAAACGAGGCGGAATGATTGGGAATCCCTGGTTGCCAGTGATCGTGGTGATTATTGCCTTGCCGCTCTTGTCTTTTGTGGTGTCTGAATTTGTGCTGATTCCGCGTGTCAAGAAGGCCGTTAACGCCGTCAATAAGGAACCGGCCGTTGCCGAAGGTAAGACGAATGAAAAGACTGAACAGGGCAAAGAGGGAGAAAAAAAGGGACCCAAGGTAGCCTACAGCTACGCCTTTAACAACATCGTCGGCAACCTCAATGGCTCCCTCCAGAGCCGTTATTTAAAGATTAGCTTTACCGCAGAAGGCACTTCGCCAAAGTTTACCAGCGTCATGGAGAATAGCCACGTCAAGATCGTCGACTCGACGCTCGGCCTGATCTCCTCATTGACCGTCGAAGACCTCGAAAAACCTGGGTTTAAGAATATTTTGCGCAACGAAATGCTCACCCTGTTTGAGACGGCCCTTGGCGAAAAAATCATCGAACAGATATACTTTTCCGAATTTGTCGTCCAATGAGTGAAGACGCAACAACGCCTGCGGCAGACAATCCTGTAGAACCTAGTACTTCGGGAGCCGCACAGCCAACCGCTGAAACGCCTGCAGCCGAGACTCCCTCGACGCCGCCAGCGGAGCTGTCGCAACAGGCCACAGTCGCAACTCCGCCTGTGGAAGTTGTTGCCGAACCCGTAGCCGATGCCGTATTCAATCAAGATGACCTCGATGCGCTTCTCGGCGGCGCGAGTGAAGGGGGAAAACACGACGTCACAGCCGACACTCTTTTAGGTCAAAAAGGGTCGGGTCGCACTGCGGCGGAGGTCCTCGACCAGAGCGGCATCGACAGCCTGATGGCAACTTCCACGGAAGATGTTGACCTGACTGTCTTTCGATACACTGGTGAGCGTATTCTGTCATCAAAAAAGACACCCGTCCAGATCTACGACTTTCGCAATCCCGTATTTTTAACGGAAATCGAGTTGAGGCAGGTCCGCATTCGACACGAAAAGTTCATTCACTACCTGTCGGCGCGTCTCTCGATGTACCTCGGCATGGATTTTGGTCTAAAAATGTCCAAACTCTACACGGCTCCCTACCTGAAATTTATCGAGTCCATTCCAAACCCCACCTACATCAACCTCTTTAAAGTCGAGCAAATGACTGGCGTTGGTATCATCGACACCAACCCTCGCCTTGCCATGACGATTGTCAACCGCATGTTGGGCGGCCAGGGCCATTCGATCCACGAAGAGCGCTATCTGACTGAAATTGAAATGGGGCTCATGGACGAGATTATTAATATCGTCCTGGACGAGTGGACGCGTCAATGGGAAGAGGTGACCGAGATGGACATTGCCATCGTGGGCAATGAAAATAACGGCCGATTTCTCCAAACGGCTCCCCACGACGCCATTATGTTGGTCGTCGACATGGAGTCGACACTGGGTGATTGTTCGGCTCAAATGCAGCTGGCGGTGCCCTATTACATGATAGAGCCCATCATTCGGGAAATGCAGGCCAATAGCCGAAAGTACAGCCGCGTTGGCACGATTGAGCGGACGGCGAGCTGGTTGACGGGCTATGACGCCATCTATGTGCCTATTTTTGCGGAATGGGACGCCTTTTCAGCCTCGGTTCAGGACGTTTTGGGACTGCGAGAAGGTGACATCATTCAACTGCCAAAAAACATTTTGAAAAGCACCAAATTGCGTTGCCATAATGCCATTCACTTTTTGGGCGAAGTCGGCGTAGAACAGGGGAAAGTGGCGGTAAAGATCACAGAGAAAGTTGTGTGAGGCCATCGTTATTTCTGGGCATCAATCAAGAGATACAACCCCAAAGGGTATCTGCGGGCGAGCCATCGGATGAGCGACCTCGGGTACCCTCTTTTAGGCAGGTGAGCAAAAGCCCCCTATGTCGCTGACCCACAGCGCCTTCAAGCAAGTCGCCAAAAGACAAGAGAGGCCGAATCGAGATTGACCCAAAGGACGCAAAGAGTTGTTGAGCTTCTTTGACCGAGTAGGCCTTCGTTCCAGGAGACTCCAATTGCGTACTGTAGATGTAGCTTAAACTGAGCCAGGGACGTCCACATAACAGGGCGTATCGAAACCACAAGAGAAAGCCGACCATGGAATATTTGTGGTAAATCATGATCTTTGCCCGTCCTCCAGGGCGGAGCACCCTGTAAATTTCACTCACCGCCTGGGCCGTGTTTGGTGAATGGTGAATGACACCCCAACTGTACACGTAATCAAAGGAAGCCTCTTCGAATGCCAGCGATTCGGCATTGCCGACTTGTAAGTGGCTTGTCAGGTCAAAAAGAGTCAACCGCTCTCGAGTCATGGCAACGGCCCTTTCAGTCAAATCGACACCACATAAACGCCGTGGGCTCACTTGCGCTAATTGTTGATGATCTGCACCCATGCCAACACCGATCTCCAGCGCATCTTTGCCGCGCGCGAGCTCAAAATCCGCAAACGGCAGCAAATAGGGCTCGAGCTGATACCGCATACATGCTTGATGGGCATATTGGGCTTTTTTATCCGCACCCGTCGCATACACCTCACCGCAACTACTGCGTTCCCAGAAAGTTTTGACGTCTACCAAGGACATGATCCATCCACTCAATAGTGTTTGGAACGACAGGCAAGCCTTTTTGTAAACTCAACTCCACAACTCTCTAGTTTCAAGATAACTCTGTCGGATGACTCATTAAAGACTCTTTGTTTTTGTAAAGATACTAGGATTGAATCTTAATGTGTGACCGGCCGAGGACGTTTGTTTTTAAAAATTGACTTGCTGTACCCAATGCCGTTAAACTGTTAACCATGTTGAAGTCATTGGAAGAGCGCGGCAACGTCTACAAGCAATTGAGCGATGAGGCCTTTGCTGAGTTCTTTAAAAAGCTGGTAAAGTTTCTGGTCGTCTCTTCGTTGGTCGGGTTTTTGCTAGGATTTTTGGTTACCTTTAACGATTTCGGCTCTGGCTGGATCATTGAAAACCCGTGGCTCTTTCGCCTGTGGATTTTGGCCCTTGGCATAGCACTTATGGCCCTCTTGGTCGCTATTAACGCCCGCAAAATGACAGCCAAGATCGTCCGACTCACGCGCGAGACCGGGGCCGATCTCGAACAAGCAACGGCAGAAATTCTCGCCCTCAACGAACGTCTGAAACAGGAAAACCTCAAGCTCGGGGCCGATATCGAGATCACCAAACAGCTGCAGACGATGATTCTGCCCGACAAAAAGACGCTGCAGTCCGTCGAGGGCCTCGACATCGCTGGCTTTATGCACCCCGCCGATGAGGTTGGCGGCGACTATTACGACATTTTATTCGACAAAAACCTCATCAAAATCGGCATTGGCGACGTCACTGGGCACGGCATCGAAAGCGGCGTCCTTATGATTATGGTCCAAACCGTCGCCCGCGCCCTCCTCGACACCGGTGAATACGACCCCGTTCGCTTCCTCAACCAACTCAATAAAACTCTCTTTCAAAACGTCGCCCGCATACAAACCGATAAAAACCTCACCCTCCTCTTCGCCGACTATAAGGACAATAGCCTCACTCTCACCGGCCAACACGAGGATGTCCTCATCGTCCGCCGCGGAGGCACCCTCGAACGCATCTCTACCGTCGACCTCGGCTTTCCAATCGGCCTCGAGGAAGATATCACCCACTTCGTCAAAACCCTCAAAGTCCCATTCAATCAAGGCGATGTCGCTGTCTTCTACACCGATGGCATCACAGAAGCAGAAAACGATAACGGCAAAATGTATGGCCTCGACCGCCTCTGCAATTGCCTCCAAACCTATTCCGAATTGAGCTCCACCGGCATCAAGGACGCTATCATTCGAGACCTCATGCTCTTTATCCGCAAACAACGTATTTACGACGATATTACCCTCGTCGTCGTGAAACATAAATAAAGACCGATGCAAAATGGCGCAAAAATGCATTTCGCACTCCGCCGACGACCTCACGTACGTTTATGTACGCTACGGCCGATCGTACTCGTGCAAAGCCACATTTTTGCATCCATTTGTACATCGGTCTTGCATCGCGAGGGGATCAACCGTTCATGAAAAGAGGAAAATTCCATTCCATAGCTAAGCCGATTGAAGAGATCTCATTGGAATTGCGAGAGCCGTTGATGTGGTCAATCTGTGATGCGACAAGCGAGAGAGTGACCGACGATATTATCGATAGAGTTGAAGCTAGACACATCGATAAACAGGACTTGTTAATGCAACTTTCCTGGACGAGCAATTACGTGTTGAATGAGTTGTTGGAGAACGCTTACAAGTTTCGGGCGGGTGGGCCGATTCGCGTGAAAGTCGAAATTGGAGCTAAAGCGGTTTGCTTTTTTGTACAACACGCGATTGATTCCGATCGACAAAAATCGCTGTTGCGGTTTATTGACACATTGGAGGCGCACAAGAAGCAGGCATTGTATTTACAAACGTTGATACAGAACTCAGAAAACCCAGACAAAAAGACATCAAAACTCGGCTTTCTTTCGATGATCTGCGATTACAACATCGTTTTGGGCTGGGAAATATTAACCGACTCGCAGCCGCCTCAACTCATAACCAAGGCAAGGTACAATTTATGAAAACAATACAAGCAACCAACAAATACAAGGTCTGCATCGACGATGACGGCCAAACGATCCGTTTTGAGGGCACTTTTCGCATGGGGGGCGTCGAGGAGTATGGACCCATTCAGGCAGAGCTCGAAACGCTTCTGGAGTCGGGCCTAAAATCCATAATCCTCGACCTCACACGGCTCGAATTTTTAAACAGCTCGGGCATCAGTTTTTTGGCGAAGTTTGTCATTTTGGTCCGCAAAAAAGGCCACATCGGCATCACGGTGATCGGATCCATGTCGATTCCCTGGCAAGGCAAATCACTGCCAAACCTCCAAAAACTTTTCCCAGCCCTCAAGTTGGTGCTGCAACCTGCGGCGTGAGAGAGACTGCCCTCAACCCTTAGCGAAAAACCGCCGATTAAGCAACGAAGTGCAACACTTGGACGCTCCGTGGGCCGTTTTACTGCATCAATCATTAGCGAAAAACAAGTCATATCGGTTGCGTTGCCTGTCTAATTGACGCCTGCATGGTCATGAGTGTTCTAATTTAAATTTCACCAAATGGTGAAATCGACTTACTGAATTCTTAACCGGTCCGCGTCTGCAAGACGCCCTAGATGCGCCATTAGAGAGCTCGGCGGGTCTATGGAGCCGTTGGTGGCGCACTCCTTCTGCCTCCGAGAGCGGTGTTGGCTGATGTTTTTAAAAATATCTGATATTGTTGGGGGTTTTAAATATTCAATTTTTTGTATTTAATGTCTAATATAGTTTTAAAACAAAAAGTCAAGCTTTTTCGCAATAAATCGTCGAGATTAGATTCAGGGCCGACAGATACAGCTATATAACGCCCCACGCAGTATCAAAGCCGTCTAGTATTAGCGTATAAGCTAGCTGCAGCCCAGTATGCTGGAAACAAAGCCGTCGATTTGTAGCACATAAGCTCGCTGCGGCCCAGCACACGGGAATAAAGCCGTTGAACTATAGCGTATAAGCTGGATGCAGCCTGGCATGCGGAAATCGAGATTATTCCTTGTGGATTACGCGCCAAGAACAGTTATACCGCAGCGCAAAAAAATCACGAAAAAGCTTGACTTTTTATAAAAATACTATATTTGAAGATTCTTTTCTAAAAACAGCGACAAATCCATTCCAATATCTTGTTTTTTTTACAGCTAAAGCCGCTCTCGAAGACTGAATGAGTGCGCCACAAAAGGCTCCATAGACCCGCCGAGCTCTCTAACGGCGCATCCAGTGCGCATCGGAAAACCGATGCGCAGTAATAAAATTTCGCTAATGATTGAGGTTTTACTGCAAAAGGAGAAAGGCTGGATCTTCTATCACCTGTTTGATGAGCTGGAGGAAGGAGACAGCTTCACGACCATCGAGGAGGCGGTGGTCATAGGATAGGGCTGCGTACATGCGTGGACGAATCACAACCTGGCCGCCAAGGGCCACCGGACGCTCCTCAATGGCGTGAATGCCGAGGACGGCCGCTTGTGGAGGGTTGAGAAGGGGTGTCGAGAGCATCGATCCGTAGACGCCTCCATTGGAAATCGTAAAAACACCGCCGTTGAGCTCATCGAGGGCTAGGTTGCCGGTCTTGGCTTTTTCCGCAAAATGCAACAATTGTTGTTCGAGTTCGCCCAAGCTGAGCTTGTCACAATCGCAGATAACGGGTGTAACAAGGCCACGTTCGGCACCCATGGCTATAGAAATGTCGTAATAGTCGTTGTAGACAATTGCATCGTCGTCCCAGCGGGTATTGACCTGAGGCATCTTTTGCAGTGCATAGACGACAGCTTTGATGAAAAACGGCATGTAACCGAGCTTGACACCGTGTTTTTCCTCAAAAAATGCAGCGTGTTTTTGGCGCGTCTGCATGACGGCCAGCATATCGACGTCGGCAAAGGTCGTCGTGTTGGCGGTGGTTTGATGTGAGGCTACCATGCGTTCGGCGATGCGTTGCCGAATAGGGGTGATCGCTTCCCGGTGCGTTGGACGCGTGCGTTCTGGTACTACGGTCGGCAAAACCGCAACAGCTGCTGCAATAGAAGCAGTGCCGCCTTCGATCTTTGCAACGACTTGCCCAACGGACACGCGTTCACCCGCCTTAGCTAAGTGCGCGACTTTACCCGACTCGGGCGCGGTCAACTCCAGCGACACTTTGTCGGTGTCGAGCATAAAGAGGGGCGCCCCCTTCTCAACTAACTGGCCATCGGCGATCTTCCAATCCGCGAGCAGTCCGCCCGAGATGGATTCGCCCAATGTAGGTATCGTAACTTCCATGATTTCAGTGCTTCAACACTCCTATACAGGCCAGATTACGGTATTTTTGGTCAAAGTCGAGACCATAACCCACGACGAAAGCATTGGGAATCTCAAAGCCGACAAAGTTGGCTTGAATGGGCACTTCGCGGCGTTCTTTTTTGTCGAGCAAGACACAGACTTCGACGGAGGCCGGTGCTTTTCCCCCTAAAACATCGAGCACTTTTGTCAACGTGTGGCCAGTGTCGAGGATGTCGTCTAGGACGAGGACGTGCTCATTGCGGATGTCGAGGGAGATGTCGGCCGCCAATTGCGGTTTCCTCGAGGCAGACGTTCCTTCCAAGTACGACGATATGCGCATCGAATCGAGGCGAACATGCATGTCAAAGTAACGCATCAGGTCGGCGACAAACACAATCGATCCATTGGTAATGCACACCAACGTGATCGTGTTGACGTCGCGCTGGCGGTAATACGCCGTGATCGTCGCCCCCAATTCTTTCAGGCGGGTCTGGATCTGTTCATTGGTCAATAGGATGCGCTCTAAATCGACCTCTATCGTGGGTTGCTTTGGGAAAATTGCCATGAAGGTTAAAATAGTATGATAAAGACCGGCGCGTGTTAAGCAAAAAAACGCCAATTCAACGATTTTAAGCGTTGCAGGAGAGGGAGGACAGACTGATCTTATCGTTCTTCTCGGCCTTTGCGAGCATTTCAGCCCAGGCGTCGCGGATTTCAGTTAGCAGCTTATAGACGTCTTCGATGGGCTTTTTTTGTTTTTTGACGTTGGCCTCTTGGAGGCATTTGTACATAAAAGTATAGAGTTCGTACATTGTTTTAGGGAACTCTCCGCCGACTTTCATATCGAGGCTCGATTGCAGCTCTGAAATGATGGCCTGTGTCTTGACGATGTTGTTGTGGATCATCTCGTTGCGAGCGCGGACATCCTGCATCGTGAAGCCCTTTTTGGCGATATCCATGAACTTCAGGGCGCCGTCGAAGAGCATGAGTATAATTTTTCCTGGCGAAGCGGTCTCTACGGAAACGGTCTTGTAGGACTTTCCTGCACTTTTGTAGTTCATACTTCGGCGACCTCTTCGCTTAAATCCTTGAGGAGTTGGCTGGCTACGGAACGCAGCTGCTTGGCTGATGGGTAGGTGTCGTCGCTTAAGAGACGTTTGCCCAACTCGATCATTTCAGGGCGGTTGTCTGGAATGCTCTTGATTTTGTTGAGGAGATCGCGAGCCGACTGAATTGAAGAGGGGACAGTGGTGTCGCTCTCGGCTTGTACCTTTTGGCCCTCAACATCCATCGCGGGCTTTTGCTTGGCCTTAGATGCGCCGCGAACAGATGACTGCGGAACGTGGAGGTTGGAATCCATTGCTTTTACAGTTTCCATAATTAAGACCGTTGCAAAATGTCCTCTAGCTGCGTTCTCGTCGTTCTGGCTGAGTCACGTACCGACGTACGCTCCTGTCGCCCTCGCTCCTCGGGCCTTGCTATAGGACCATTTTTCAGCGGTCTTTTCCTTTCTTGTAAATATATAAGTCATTTATAACTAAACATCTATGATGAAGACCCGCTTGGTTTTGCGCGGAACGAACGTTGACGGCACCTCACATAGATATAATTTTCCCCTCCATCCTAACTCGCCATTTTTCAAAGTCGACGAAAAATGTTAAATCTTTAATTCACATTGACACACGCATGTTTTTTCGATCGCATAGAACATCCATGAAAACAATCACGGTCACACAAACGCGGTCCTTGCTTTGCCGGCTAATCAATGATACCTATGAACATCACGATCCCATTAAAATCAGGAGCAAGCGCGGTAATGTCGTTTTGATGAGTGAAGAAGACTGGGAGTCGATCAAAGAAACGTTGCACCTCTAGACTCGTGATAATCAAATAAGTGTTATTTTTAATCCAATGTTTAACTTTTTTTCAAAAGAGCGGCGGACACGGCGAAAGCTTTTGGAGCAGTCGCGAGACCTCGTGCACATGGCTCGCAAGGTGGATTCATACAAGCGCGACATCCTCGATCCCGCTGATTTGAGTGATTTGCGGTGTTTGACGACGAACTTGCACCAGCTGCGCAAGAACCGCCTGTCGCGTCTCGACACCCTACAAGATGCTTACAATGCGCTCGACGCGCTCCTGCGACGCTTTGGCGGTCACATTTACCCGGTGACGTTTTTGAGCGAAAACATCGAAATGATCGTGGTGGCGGCGATTGTGGCGCTCGGCATTCGGGCCTTCTTTATTCAGACCTTTAAAATCCCCACCAATTCGATGTATCCGACGTATTCTGGCATGCTGCCTCACGTCTACGCCCTAGGCGAAAAGGTGGATCGAAACCCTCTGGAAAAGTTTTGGAGCCTCTTGGCCGATGGAGCGCAGCACTACTCGTGGCAGTCGACGGCGGACGGCAAGCTCTCCATTCCATTTTACCCATCGATGCCGGCCATTGGCGACTTTGGTCCGGCTTATTTCCAGATGGTGCCAGGGCGTAAGTGGCTGGTTTTGCCGGCGCAATACCGCGAATACGTCGTTTTTATCGACAAGACGCCGGTCTCTTTTCGTGTTCCGAGGGATTTTTCGCTCGACGACGTCATACACCAGACATTTTTCCCTCAGTACAGGACGCTCGATGAGGCCCTAAAAGTGGCCCGGGATGAGGGGCGGTTGGTCAAAACGGAGTCCGGTGCGATGTTATTAAAGACCGATTTTGTCTTCAAAAAAGGCGATGCGATTGTCCAATTCGACATTCTCACTGGCGACATGCTGTTCGTCGACCGCATATCGTACCATTTCCGCCAACCAAAAGTCGGTGAGGCCATCGTTTTTCGGACGGGCAAAATCCCTGCCATGCACGACGACAAGTACTATATCAAGCGCCTCGTTGGGCTTCCGGGTGACGTGCTCTCCATCGAAGAGCCTGTTCTCTACCGCAATCACGAGCCCATTAACGGCGTCGCTGCCTTTGACAAAAACAACACCCGCGAGGGCCTCTATCCCGGCTATGTCGCCGCCGGCCGACTCGCCAAAGGCTTTCAAGAGACTGTCCCGCCTCACTCCTTCTACGCCCTCGGTGACAACTCGCCGCACAGCGGAGACGGGCGCTACTGGGGCTTCGTTCCAGAGAAAGAAGTCGTCGGCCACGCCATTCTCATTGTACATCCTTTTTCTTCCCGATGGGGCCTCGCTCACTAAAAAGACCTGTGCAAAAGGATATGCAAACATCCTGGAATTGGGACAAAGAAAAGCTGTGCGGGCATGCGGGCCTTGTGGGAGTCGATGAGGCTGGTCGGGGAGCGCTCGCGGGTCCCGTTGTCGCTGGGGCGGTGTCATTGGGGGCCCCTTTTTACGAAAACGTCGACCTGGAAAGCGCCACGGCGGGCGTCGACGACTCCAAAAAGCTCAGTCCTCGTGCGCGCGATGACTGGTACGCGCAGTTTGAACAGTGGGCCAGCGCAGGTCTGCTTCAAATGACCTGGGCAAGTGCAAGCGTGGCGGAGATCGAGTCACTCAATATCTTGGGGGCGACGAAGCTAGCCATGTCGCGCGCATTGGACGCTCTTCAGCCACGCACCCGCATTCTCATCGACGGCAACCCACTCAAAGACTTTCCTTACGCGCATGAGGGCATCATTGCAGGAGACGCCAAGAGCCTCGTCATAGCGATGGCCTCGATCGTTGCAAAAGTCAACCGCGACCGCATTATGACGGCCCTAGCTGCCGATTTCCCGCAATATGCCCTCGATACTCACAAAGGCTACGGAACAGCCAAGCATATCTCCGCGATTGAGCAATGGGGACCCGCATCCGTTCATCGTCCAAGCTTTCTCCATAAAATTTCCGCTCGAACGCAACAATTGGCCCTAGCGTTATAAACTTTGGCCTCATTTATGCTTCTTAAAACGGTTATGAGAAAGTTGACGGTACTGGGAGGGATTTGTTTTTCACTGGCGATTATTTTTGCGTCCAAGTCGGGACATTCTGACTCGACACGCGACACTTTCTTTTTGATGGATTCCACCAACTTTATGGATAGGACAGTAGCTGCAGAAATTCAGCTGGAGGCCGGCATGTACGAAGTAGCCTCTGGAAGAGACTCTGCTTTGTCGACGATCAAGACAGATTTCAACGGCATGGGGGTCGTCATCGGTGTTTACAACAAGCACCTCGACCTCGTTGGCCTGAATTATGTGGCAGACGCGAATAGTCGGGAAACGTTTCCATCCTTCATCAAGCGCGTTGGGAAATACACGCCATCGGCCGACCTCCACGCGCACATATGGTATCAATGGGACGCCGATCAAGCACACACCTTTTACCGCTACCTCCTGAGCAAGGGCTTTGGAGACATCCGCATGCACGCCATCGACAAGGACACCCTGGGCACCGAAATTATCGCCCACACTCATGGCACGTTTTCAGCTGAATCGTTATAGCAACGGAGGCATGTAGAGCGCGTCTTCTTCTTCTTTGATTTCCTGAAGAATGACTGTTCGGTTGCTAAAATCCTTCAAGAGAGAGGATTCGAGCCGTGGAAACTGCGTGTGCAGTTGTTTGCAGATCGCCTTCACATCATCTTCGGTCAGCGTTGAGAAATACGTTACAACCTGGTTGATAAAGTCCTCCCATTTTTCTTGAAGGATCAACTCTGTCATCGACTCTCGTGGCGGCGAGGCGAATGCAAGTGCGCTCAACAACAAGACAAAAACGAGCTGTTTCTTGAACGTAGAATATGTTTTCATGTACGGGGTAAGAATAATGAGCGAGCATCAGCGACGCTCTTTGATTTCGACAATCAGCTTTTCCAAAAAGGATTCCAGCGTGGTATTGCCTTCAAGCGCTTTGTTGGCTCGGGCGCGGACGGAGACCTCACCGCTCTCTTGCTCTTTTTGTCCGACGACGAGCATGTAGGGCACCTTTTCGAGCTCTGCCCGGCGAATCTTTGCCCCGAGCTTGTCTGACTGGCCATCGACACTCGCCCGCACACCCTTCGTCTTGAGCTGCTTAAGGAGCGTATCGGCGTAGTCGTTGAGGCTGTCGTTGATGGGCAAGAGACGCACTTGTTCTGGCGACAACCAGGTTGGAAAGTTGCCGGCGAAATGTTCGATGAGGACCGCGGTGAAGCGTTCGAGCGAACCAAAGGGCGCCCGGTGAACCATGATGGGGCGATGTTCGGCGTTGTCGGAGCCTATGTATGTGAGGTTGAAGCGCTCCGGGAGATTGTAGTCGACCTGGACCGTGCCCAATTGCCATTCGCGGCCAATGGCGTCTTTGATGATAAAGTCGATTTTGGGTCCGTAGAAGGCAGCTTCGCCAGGAGCTTCACTGAAGGGCCGACCCAGCTTAACAGCGGCCTCACGTAGGGCTGCCTCGGCCTTCTTCCAGAGCTCATCGCGACCAACATACTTGTCGGAATTGGGATCGCGCAGGCTCACGCGGACACGGTAATCCTGCATATGGAGGGTGTCGAAAATGACGTTGACGATGTGCAAACAGCCCTGGATTTCCTTGGCCAGCTGATCTTCGGTGCAAAAAATATGGGCATCATCCTGCGTAAAGCCGCGAACGCGCGTCATGCCGTTGAGCTCGCCCGACTGTTCCCAGCGGTAGACGGTGCCAAACTCGGCCATGCGAACAGGCAAATCACGGTAAGAGTGCGGCTCCGATTGATACAAGCTAATGTGCATCGGGCAGTTCATCGGCTTTAGGAGAAAACCGTCGATTTCACCCTTGTCGAGGCGATTGGAGAGCTCCGCGCAGGAAACATTTTCGTTGCGCAACAGCTCAAATGCCTCTTTGTCGATGATCGGCATAAATTGCGCATCTTTGTAATATGGAAAGTGCCCAGAGGTCCTAAACAGGCCGAGTTTGCCGATGTGAGGTGTCATGACCTGCACGTAGCCTTGCTTTTCGAGCTCCTCTAAAATGAATTTTTGCAGCTCCGTCCTGAGAATCGCCCCCTTGGGCGCCCAGAGAATGAGACCCTGGCCAACGGCGTCATCGATGTGGAACAGCTTCAACTCTTTGCCGAGCTTGCGGTGGTCGCGCTTTTTGGCCTCTTCCATCTGGTTGAGGTAGGCCTCGAGGGCCTCTTTGGACTCAAAAGCGGTACCGTAAATGCGCTGCAGTTGTTTGTTTTTCTCGCTGCCACGATAGTAAGCCCCGGCAATGCTCAAGAGCTTCACGGCCTTGACCTGCTTGGAGTAGCGCACGTGAGGCCCGCGGCAGAGGTCGACAAACTCACCGTTGCGGTAAATCGTCACTGTCTCACCCTCGGGAATGTCTGCTAAACGAGATAATTTGTAATCCTGGCCGCGTTCTCTAAAGATGCGGTAAGCCTCTTCGCGCGACACCTCCAGGCGCTCAAATGGCTGATTCTCGTTGATGATGACCTTCATTTCGGCCTCCAGGCGCACGAGATCTTCGGGCGTCAATTTATGCTCGAGGTCGAAATCGTAATAAAAACCAGTTTCAGTCGCCGGCCCAATGTCGATTTTGGCGTCAGGAAACAAGCGCAACATCGCCGCCGCCATGATATGTGCCGCCGAATGGCGCAGCAAAACTTCTGATAAAGGGTCTCTCGGGGCGTTGTTCGTCACCTGGGCTGGGTCTTTTGAAGAGTTTCCACATCCACTACACGTATTTGCATTATTCATTGATAAAAAGACAATCACTTTCTCGACAAAATTTAAAGCAAAAATTCATACTACCTGACAAAAACACCTCAATCATTAACGACCGAGGAAAAAGTTCGCCAATGATTGAGGGAATATCGTGAAATATTGTAAAAAGTCCTTGCCATGGATGCATGTTTTTGTATATCATTACGTCAGGTACAGGAAGGGGCTCTTATGCGTTGGATCATCAATATTATTTTCTTCTTGTTGTTCTTCATCCTAGGTAACACACTCAATGGCGTTGAGAGCGAGTCGAGCTTTTCTTCGCAAAAGTCTCCGTGCTTCTCTATTTCTGACAAGAAAAAAGAAAACCTCTACAAGGTCATCAACTTTATCCGCTTCAAAAAGGGCCAGTGCGATCAGAAAAAGCTGTTTTCGAGCACGATGCCGATGCCTCAAGATGCCACTGCAATCTTAGATCCAGAAGCATTGCAGACGACGACGCTCACGCAGCACCAGGTCATTGAGCCTAAGAAAAAGGTCCAACTCTCCTCTAAAAAGACCGATGCAAAATAGCGCCAAAATGTGTTTCGCGCTCCGCTGACTGCCTCACGTACCTCTATGTACGCTACGGCATTCATGCTCGCGCAAATCAACATTTTTGCATCTATTTTTCATCGGTCTTTACGTAATTAATTTAATCAACGACTTAAGACCTATGCAAAATAGCGCCAGAGCTTGGACCGGATCTATAACGGGTCTTTAGCTAACAAAAACCGTGGCCGCCTAGAGAGGTCGTTTACAATAAAAGCTGTTGCGTACAAGGGTCTTGCAATTTCCAGAAGTGCATCTGCGTGGTGGATGCCCATTTCCAGAGCAAGCAGGCCATTGGGATTGAGAAAGGTGCGCGCCTGCGTCACGATTTTTGCCAAGTCAGCCAGTCCCTGATGAGCGGCGACGAGTGCCATTTGGGGATCGTGAGAGCGGACTTCCGGTTCGGCTGACAGCCATTCTTCTTCGCTCAAATAGGGCGGGTTGGCTACTATCCAATCAAACGTGCCCCGAACGCTCTCAAACCAATCTGACGGCTCAAACCGTACGCGCTCCAAACCGTTGATAGCGGCATTTTCGCTAGCGAGGGAGAGGGCCTCTCTGCTCTTATCGATGGCCAGCACGTCACTGTGCGGAAAATGTTTGGCCAGCGACAGCGCAATGGCTCCCGTGCCCGTCCCGAGGTCGAGAATGCTTGCTGGTTGTGGGTGTTCGCAGAGGAGCGCAACCAGCTCTTCTGTCTCGGGTCGAGGAATGAGGGCCCGAGCGTCGCTTTTAAAGCGCAATCCATGGAAGTCGCAATGCCCAATAATGTGCTGTAAAGGTTCTCGCTGCGCCCGACGTTTAACGAGCTCACGGAGCCTGCCAAGGACGGACTCGTCTAGCTCCTTTTCGTATTGGAGGTAGAGATCGAGGCGTTTACAATTTAAAACATGTGCAAAGAGCCATTCGGCGTCGACTCTTGCCGACGGTACACCCTTGTCGGCCAGAAACCGTTTTGTTTTTTCGAGCACGATCAGAAGTGTCGTCATAAAGGGAAAAGGCTCATTTGCCTTCAAACGGGCAGATGCTTACGCACAGCGTCCTTCAGGGCCTTCATTTGCGCTTGGACCACGTTGGCATCGACGTGTTCGACGAGCAGGCGAATTTTGGGCTCTGTTCCTGAGTAGCGGACGACCATGCGGCCCCGATCGCCCAACTGCGCGCGTATGGCAGACATGGCATCCATGAAGGCCGGTAATGTCTCC